>NZ_JBIAMU010000005.1:0-213459 GCF_042874215.1 Streptomyces sp. NPDC004111 | reverse complement strand
CGTACCCCCCCCCCCCCCCCCCCCCCCCCCCCCCCCCCCCCCCCCCCCCCCCCGGGGGGGGCCCCCCCCCCCCCCCCCCCCCCCCCCCCCCCCCCCGGCGGCCCCCGAGTTATACGATGCCGTACAAGGTGAGGGTAGGGCAGCTGTACGGCGGCGTACAACTGCCGTCGAAAGTGAGGTGGACCACCCATGGGCGCACTGCGCACGCCGCGGGAGAAATGGATCGAGGAGGGGCTGCGGGCGCTGGCCTCGGGCGGGCCGGAGGCCGTGCGCGTCGAAACCCTCGCCAAGGCGCTCGGCGTGACCAAGGGCGGCTTCTACGGCTACTTCGCCGACCGCAACGCGCTGCTGGAGGAGATGCTCGACACCTGGGAGCGGGAGAGCGTCGACGACGTGCTGGCCAGGGTCGAGCAGGTCGGCGGCGACCCCCGCGAGCGGGTCAGGCTCGCCGGGCAGCTGACCTTCTCCGGCGACCGGATGCAGGTCGAGCTGGCCGTCCGTGACTGGGCCCGCCGGGACGCGAAGGTCACCGAACGGCTGCGCCGGGTCGACAACCGCCGCATACAGCTCGCCCGCGAGATGATCGGCACCTTCTGCGACGACCCGGACGAGGTGGAGGCCCGCAGCCTGCTCGCCTTCTGTCTGGCCATCGGTCACCACTTCCTGGCCGCCGACCACCCCGGCCGCACCCGTCTGGAGGCCCGCTCGCTGGCAGGCGACTTCCTCCTGCGCGACAGCCCGCCGCGAGACCCCCGGCAGAACCCGGGACCGGACCGGGAAGCAGCCCCGGGAACCGACCCGCGAGACTCCGGCCCGGAGAAGGCCCCGCCGGCCCGTTAGGAGGCGTCCTTCTGGTCCCGGATCGCCGCCAGCAGGTCCGCCGTGGTCACGATCTCCGCGAACCGGCCGCCGTGCAGGGATATCGCGGTGGACCGGCTCAGCTCGTCGGCGGACTGCTTCCAGCCGAACGGGCCCGTCAGGTCGAAGGTGTGGGTGGCGTCCAGCGGGAGCAGCACCTGGTAGCCGAGGTTTCCGCCCATCCGGGCGGTGACCTCCACGCACATGTTGGTCTGGATGCCGGCCACCGCGAACTGGCCGATGTTCGCCTGCTTCAGCCAGGCGTCCAGGTCGGGCGTCCCGTAGAAGGCGGAGTTCACGGACTTGGTGACGAGCAGGTCGGGGCCGCTGCCCTGCTCCAGGCGTTCCTGTACGTAGTCCTTGAAGTCGTGGCCCGGACGGCCGGGCCGCAGGGGCGTGTCGGGGACGGGCGCGTCGTGCCGTACGAAGACGACGGGCCTGCCGGTCTCCTGCCAGGCGGTGATGAGTTCGGCGATGTTCCCGTCGGCGTCCGGGTTGTTGCGCCGCCCCCAGAACGACTCGTCCTCGAAGCCCTTCTGCACGTCGACGACGATCAGTGCGGCGTTCGGCTCGATGTCCATTCCCGCGCCCTTCTCCTTTTCGGTGTCCATGACGTCCATGCTGGGGCCGGGAAGCGGGTTCCCCCAGACATCCGAAAGTCAACGACCGATGGTTTACTGCCAATGTGCCGTCATCCCCGCCAGTAGCGAACAGCCTTCCCCCGCAGGCCACTTCGGCCACTCCCCCCACCCTGTCCCCGTCCCCGCACCGCATCGCCATGCTCGCCTTCCCCGGTATCCGCGCGTTCGACGTGTCGGTGATCTCGGAGGTGTGGGGCGTGGACCGTACGGACCGCCAGGTGCCCGCCTTCGACCTGCGCCGGGTCGCCGCGAGCCCCGCCCCGGTGCCGATGCGCGGCGGCCTCACCCTCACCCCGGACCGCACCCTGCGCTGGCTGGCCCGCGCGGAGCTGATCCTCGTACCCGGTCTGGACGACTACGCGACTCCCGCGCCCGCACCGGTGCTTGAGGCACTGCGCCGGGCTCACGCGCGGGGCACCACCATCGCCGCCCTGTGCGGCGGCGCGTTCACCCTCGCGCAGGCGGGCCTCCTGGACGGCCGCCGGGCCCTGACCCACTGGGGCCTGGTCGAACTGCTCAGCGCGCGGCACCCCCGGGTGCGGGTCGAGCCGGACGCCCTGTTCGTCGAGGACGGCAACCTGTGGACGGCGGCGGGCACGGCCGCGGGCATCGACCTGTGCCTGCACCTCGTACGGAGCCGGCACGGGGCCGAGGCCGCCGCGACGATCGCCCGCATGATGGTCACCGCCCCGTTCCGGACGGGTTCGCAGGCGCAGTTCATCGAGCACCCCACGCCGCGCGCGGACCGCGACGCGGACGCGCTGGCCGACGTACGGGCGTACGCGCTCGCGCACCTCGGCGAGCCCCTCACGGTGCCCGCGCTCGCGGCCCGCGCGGGCATGTCCCCGCGCTCCTTCGCCCGCCACTTCACGGCGGGCACCGGCACCACCCCGCTGCGCTGGCTCCTCGACCAGCGGATCGCGGCGGCGCAGAAGCTCCTCGAACGCACCGACCTGCCGATGCCGGAGATCGCCCGCAGGGCGGGCTTCGGCAGCGAGGTGACGATGCGCCAGCACTTCGCCTCCCGCCTGACCACCAGCCCGCGCGCCTACCGGGCGTCGTTCGCCCAGGCGGCCCGCCCGCCCCAGGTAAAGGAAGCGTGAAGATCCACGTAGCATGTGCGCAACTGATCTTGATTTGTGCACGTGGGGGAAACACATGAAGTTCGCGCGTATATCGACGCTCGTCGCGTCCGCCGCCATCGCGCCCGCCGTTCTGTTCGCCTCGCCCGCGCACGCCGCCCCCGCCCAGGTGCCCGCGCTCGGCGCGCCGGTCGCGGGGACGGAGACCGCCGGGCAGCAGGAGGCGGACGACCGGGCCGAGATCCTGCGGCTGATGTCCGCCAAGAACGCGGGACGCGTCCTGAAGGAGGCCGGGGCCAAGGCGATCGAGGACGGCCCGGCCGCCATGCGCAAGTTCCTTGAGGTGGACCAGCACGAGATCCGCATCGGCGACAACCGGGTGCTGACGGGGCAGATCTTCAGCAAGGGCGGCCCGTCGGTGAAGGAGGCCGCCAAGAAGGCGCTCCTGGGCACCCCCGAGGACGTGCAGAAGTTCCTCGACGAGGGCCAGTACGAGGCCCGCAACATCGACAACCAGGTGCTCGTCAGCCAGATCATCAACACCGGCGGCCCGGCGGTGAAGGCCGCGGGCAAGAAGGCCCTGCTGGGCACGCCCGAGGACGTTCAGGCGTTCCTGGACAAGGGGCAGCACGAGGCCCGCAAGAAGGACGAGGCGGACGCGAAGAACCCGGACCGGCCCAGCCCCGACGCCTCGAAGGGCACGGGCGACGCAGCCACCGGCGGCACGGGCTCCGGCACGGGCGGCACGGACTCCGGCTCCGGCACGGGCGACACGGGCGGCACGGGCGACAGGCCGACCCCGGGCGCTTCCAAGGACACCGGCAGCGGCACCGGCTCCGCCACCGGCGGGACCGGCGGCACGGACAAGCCCGGAACCGCCGGCGGCCAGGGGACCGGCTCGGCCGGCGGCCAGGGGACCGGCCAGGACGGGAACACCCCGGCACCCACCGGCGGCAGCGACGACCTGGCCAGCACCGGTGCCGGTGCCACGCTGCCGTGGGCGGCCGGCGGCGCAGCCGTCGTCCTGGCGGGCGCGGGCATGATCGTGGTGGCGCGTCGGCGCCGCTCCTCCGCCGAGGGCTGAGCGGACGACCGGACCGCCGCCGGGCAGCCGTCGTACGCACACGACTGCCCGGCGGCGCACGCCCGCCGGGCGGTGGCCGTCCCCCGGCGCACGCCCCTAGCCGGTGGACTCCCTGCGCCGGACCATCTCGTTGATCCAGGTCGGCGCGTACGGCGACGTACAGCCGCGCGGTGTCGGGTAGTCCTTGAGCACGCCCAGGCGCTCACCGATGGCGAGTGCGCGGGCGCGGTGCTCGGGGTGTTCGATGCCGATCTGGGCGAGGCAGGTGTTCATCGCCCACTGGAGCCGCTCCGGGGCGTCCCGCAGCTGTTCCTCGATGACGTCGAGCAGCCCGGGGAGGTCGAGCCCCTCGGGCTTCTTGACCACGCGTTCGGCGGTCAGCGCCCACCCGGCGCTCGCGACCGCCGGGTCCCGGTCCGCCGTCCAGGCGACCCGCAGCTCCTCGGCGTGCGGGCTCTTCTTCACCACGTAGTTCACGAGCCAGTCGTGCACCTTGGGGGCGCGGGCCTCGCGGAGCATGGTGTCCAGTTCGTCGCGCCCGAACGCCTTGGGGCGGCAGATCAGGAGCGCCAGCAGCCGGGCCGCGGTGTCGTCCGTGGCCCAGAGCTGCCGGGCCAGCTCCTGCTGCGTCTTCAGTCGCTTGGCGACGGCGCGCAGCTTGCCGAGGTTCACGCCGTGGTCGTCGCCGTGCTTCTCGTTGACCGCGCGGGCCCTGGGGTCCTCCAGCTCGGCAAGCTCGGCCATCACCTCAGCCACTTCCGCCACAGCAGCCTCCTGTCCGTCATTTCCCCGGTGTCACTGATGTCGCCGATTTGCCCCTTCAGGCTACGGCGGGCATCAGTGCTCGCACAGCGAGAACTCGCGCTCGTACAGCTCGTTGTTGTGCGCGTTCACGAAGAACTTGCGCTCCTGCATGAGCTGCTCGCGGAAGTCCTTCGCCTGCTCAAGCGTCATCGTGGAGGTCTCGGCCCACGGCTGCTGCGGCGGCACGTCGGAGGTCGAGACGATCCTCGCCGACGGGTCGATCAGGAAGAACGCGAGGATCTTGCGGTGCCCCGGCCGGGTGGGGTCCGCGAGGCGGAAAGAGCCGACCCGGTGCTGGAGGGTGTTGGGGAAGGCCAGGAAGCGGCCCCCGGGGGTCGCCGCCGCACCCAGCTCCTGGTTCAGCGGGTCCTCGTCCCGGAGACCGTAGACCTCGTTCATCCCGGTGCCGTCGTTCTGCTGGTACTCCGGGTCGTCGAGTGCGGCCCGGAAGCCGAGACTGCTCTCGGTGATGTTCTCGTTGTCCCAGTAGTAGATGCCGGTGGAGACGATCCGCTCGTTCATCATCCCCTCGACGTGCCAGGAGCCGCCCGCGTACTCGGGCTTCTCCGGGGTGAGGTGGATGGTGGCGAGCTTCACGATGACCTGGAGGCGGCTGCCGCGCAGATCCACGCGTACGGCGTCGTCGGCCGGCTGGGGCGCGGTGAACTCCGGGGCGTCGGGGATCTCCGGCTCACGCTCGTACCACCAGTTGTCCTGCGCTCTCTCGTACGCCTCCCACGCCTCCTCGAAGCCCTCGTCGTCCTCCTCCATCTCCGGCTCGACGGGCTCGCTGTCGTCGTACCAGCTGAAGGGATTGGCGTGGATGCGGGCGCGGCGCGGGTGGCGCAGGTCGGTGAGGACGTTCTCCAGCAGCGGGCGCGCCCGTGCGAAGAGTTCGGGCAGGACGGCGTCGAGTGCCTGGTGCTGCACGGGGTGGACGTTGTTCACGTACGACCGGAAGGCGACCGTGCCGTCCTCATCGACCTCCACGTCGGTGGGCAGCCACTGGAACTTCTCCGAGAACTCGTGCTGTCCCCGCCGTACCTCCGGGTGCTCCCACGCCTGCTCGGGACCTCCGCTGACCCCGTTCACGAGGCAGAACAGGGAGGGGTGTACGAGGTCGAGCACCTGGCCGTCGGAGCCCGGGTGCCAGTCCTTCTCGTCCTCGGGGACCTCCTCAAGCACCCGCACGGCCTCGCGCAGCCGCTCCCTGAGCGCGCCGTCGACCAGCGTGTCCGAGTGCCAGACCCCGTCGACGGCGGACACCTCGATGCCGGTTCGCTCGTCCCGCAGCCCGGCGTAGTAGGCCAGCTCGGCGAGCACGTAGCGGACCTGCGCCTCGGTCATGCCCTGCTCGACCGCTTCCCGCGTCCACCGGGCGGCGATCTCCGGGTCGTTCATCTTCACGAACCACTCGGGCTTGGCCCGGATCAGCGCGCTGCACTGCATCATCTCCAGTTCCCGCAGCGTCCGGGGCTTGGCGTAGGCGGTCTTCGGGGAGCTGACAAAGGGCAGCGGGAAGGCAGCAGAAAGGTCGGTCACGTCGCTCGGTCCTCACGGTCGGTGTGTGGCGGCGGGAACGATACTTCAGCGGACTGACAGGGCAGTTGGCCCGCTTGCACCGCGCCCGACACACCGACACCCCGGCCGGGAGAGCCGCCCCATGACGGCGCGGACCTCGTGGCGGATGGCCCGGGGCGGCCTCCCTCAGAGGAGGTGGTCGGCCTTGCCGGCCTTGATGTCGCGGATGAGGTTGCGGAGGGCTTCGCGGGTATCGGTGAGGGGGGTGTCTTCCTGGCCGAGTACGGCGATGTAGCCGTTGCCGTTGTCGTCCGTGCCTATCCGGAAGCACGAGTTGCCTTCGCCGCAGTAGGGCTCTTCCCAAGTGACCTCTTGCACGGTGCGTCCCTTCAGAGTTGTTTCGCGATGCCGTGGATGAAATCCCGCGACGCTGTGGGCGACAGCGCGATGTCCGCCATCCGGTCCAGGTGCGCCCGATACTTCTCCAACTGGTCCTCGGAGTAGAGGAAATCAGGACCGTGCGAGTTGTCGATCTGTACCGTGTCGAGCTGACTCACCGGGCCTTCCGCATGCAGCACGGTCTGCCCAGCACCGGGAAAGGCACCCGCTTCGAACGGGAGTGCCACCAGGGTTACGTTCTCCCGTTCCGACTCTTCAAGCAAGTGGTCGAGCTGCGATCTCACCACCATGCGTCCACCGAACTGCATGCGCAGGGCCGCCTCGTGCACGATGCCGAAGTACGGCGTCGGAAAATCGCCGCGCAACACCTCCTGCCGCTCTACGCGGTGCGCAAGCCTCAACGCGATCTCTCGCTCGGCTAGTTGCGGAATCACACTGCGGAAGACAGCTAGGGCATGGTCCGAGGTCTGCAACAGGCCCGGAATGTGTACGGAGTAGGCGGCGCGCATGCGCAGCGCGCTGCCCTCCAACTCCGCGATGTCCAGCAGACCCGGCGGCACGGAGCCCCTGTACCGCTCCCACCAGCCACGAATACGTGGCTGCGCCATGTCCGCAAGCGCCTCGACATGTACCGCATCGGTACAGCCGCAAGCCTCTGCCAGAATCCGCACCCGCTCAGGGCTGATGGCACGCACACCTGACTCGATGTTGGAAATCTTGCTGCGATCAACTCCGAGCAGCCCGGCCGCGGACTCCGCCGACACCCCTGCCGACATCCGCATCTTTCGCAGTTCGACCCCAAGTCGCTTCTGCCGCTCAGTCGGTGACGTCCTCGCTGCCATGCCGTTCCCCTCTGCAGTCGATCGTGTGCAGTCTGCCGCGTAGACGTGCGAACACTCCACCAAAGGGCTTCATTGACACATAGCCAGGGGCAAATTTACCCCTCACCCCCTACATTAGGTGATGCGCCGACTACTCAAAGAGTTGGAAGTGCATCGCGCGAGCCTGCCCGCACACTCCTTCCCTGGGAGGGGCACGGTTCGCGCCAGGGAGACAGGCCACTGCTCAACGGCGTGCCAACAGACCCTCCGAACATGGGAGTTCAGCCATGTTGACCGCGATCCTCTGCCCGACCGCCGCCCCGGCCAGAACCACCTATGAGGAACGGGACGGACTCGCCCTCAGCCTCACCGTCCCCGGCCGGCCCCGCAGCGCCGGCATCGTACGCACCGCCATCAGCGGCGCCCTGCACGCCCACCGCCTGAACCGCTTCGGCTCCATCACCGCACTCGCCGTGACCGAACTGATCGCCGTGGCATCGGTATTGACCTGTGCGGGAGACGTGTACGTATCACTCCGCCACCGGGACGACGCCCTGCGCCTCATCGTCTGGGACCAGCATCCGCCGCACGCCGAACCCGACGCCGCGTCCCTGTGTCTCGTACGCCGCCGCAGGGCCCTGTGGCTGCTCGCCGAGGCGGTGGAGGACTGGGGCGGGGAGTGGGGCGTCGGCGAGGCACTGCCGCCGCACCGTGGGGTCAAGTCCTGGGTGACCTTGCCGCGCTGAGGCGGACGGACGACCTGTGCCCCGGCTCGGCGAAGGAGCCGGGGCACGTGCGGGGCCGAGCAAATCAGGTGCTCGGGGTGTTGTTCGCATTGGGCGCCGAGCCGCGCGGGAAGGTGACTTCGACGCGGCGGTTCTTCTTGCGGCCCTCTTCGGTGGCGTTGTCGGCGATCGGATAGTCCTCGCTGTAACCGCGAACCTCGAACGTGACGTTGGCGCCGAGGGTCTTGGTCAGTTCGACCTGAACCATGTCCGCGCGCTTCTTGGAGAGCGTCTTGCCGTGCTCGTAGGAACCGAGGTTGTCCGTGAATCCGAAGACGCGGACGGTGGTCGCCTTGTTGGTCAGGGCCTCTTGCGCAATGGCCTTGATACGGGCGGTTGCCTCCGGCTGGAGCTTGGCACTGTCCTTGGGGAAGAGGACTTCGGCCTGAAGGGCGAACTTGACGTCGGAGTTGGTGTCTTCGCGACGTTCCTCGCCGCCCATGTCTTCGACTACGGACTTGATGTCGAGGACTCGGGCCGGGGCGAGAGTGCCGCCTTCGCTGATCTTCAGGTTGGGGGAATTGGCGTCAACCTTTGGTGGCTCTTGACTAGTTGTACTGCCAGGTGGGGCACTGGGCGTAGGGTCTGCCGCTTGGGCTGTAGAAGTAGCAAAAGATGCCAGGACAGTGGCGAACACGAAAGTACCCATGCCAAGGACTACTGGGCGACTTCGAGTAGAAGTGATGAACATGAGTCACTCACCCTCTGAAATCTCAATGGCTGCTGGAGGCATGGCACCGACTTGGAAGTCGACCTTCGTGGTTCCAGCCGGAGGAGCAGGGAACTGCGCAAAGAAGGTTCGCTCTTCGCCGGCCGAGAAGCCGAGATTGAACTTGGTGCACAGGCAGCGCCCTTCCGTATCACGGAGAATCAGGTACTTCTTCTTCCCTGCCTTGTCGAGCAGGTAAGCGCCAGCGACAGAAGCCGAGTTTGCCGCCAGTTCCTGTTCTTGGCCCTGCCAGCCCTGAGCAAGCCATGTACTACCCGATCCGTTCTTCACCTTCCCGTTCACGGTGACAAATCCGCCTGCATCTCGCACAGCACTGTTGATGACGAGAGTGATGCTCTTCTCTCCCTTCACCTCGGCCAAGACTGTCTCCGTGGCGGGCGGAGTCTGCGGCACCGAGTCCTTGGGCTTCGCTTCAGGCTGCTGCTTGGCCGTCGGCGCAGACGAAGTTCCCGCCTTCTGGCCGTCTTCACCGGAATTGCCACCGCATCCGGCCACCGCAAGAGCCAAGCCAGTAGTGATCGCCACAGCGGTCAGTGCCCTTCGGGCCTTCATGGTGTGCCGCATGCTCATCAACAGCTTCCTTTGCTTGTCGTCGCTCGCTACTTGACCAAATGAACGGAGAACAGATCCTTGGGCTTCGGCAACAGACCCGGCAGATCCGCAACCTTCTTCGGGTCGATCGCCCAAATCTTGCCGTCCTTGCAGTGGACGAACACCAACTTGGTCGGATCGCTCTCCGGACCGATGACGCAACGCGGTTCGATCACCGCAGTGGCCTCCGCCTTGGCCTTCTTGTCCGTACCGGGAACGACGGACTTGCCAGAGGTGTACTGCGTCTCGACCTGTACTCGGCGGGCAGCAAAACCCTTCGAGAGCGTCTTCTCGGGACCGGCGATGACATTCGACTTGTTCCGGGCGGCAAGCGCCGTGGCTCCGGCCGCACCGTCGGTCACCGGCCCCTCTCCGGACAGCCAGATGACCCATGCGGCGGGATTCATGATGTCGCGGATGAAGTTGTCCGTTAACTCGTCACGCGCCTCCTGCGCGGCAGCGAGCGCGGCGGCGTCGGCAGCAGACTGGCCGCCACTGCGTGCAGTGGCGGCCTGGGCAAAGGCGAAGAGCGCGAACGCGACAAAGAGCAGGAGCCCCACCAACATGATGTAGATGGGGAACACCTGCCCTCGGTCAGCCTCAGAGGAACCGCGAATCAGCCGCCGCCGGTGATCCTCTGCACCGCACCGTTGATCGCGGTAGAGATGGCCGTGTCCAGGTTCAGCCCCTTCACCGCCACCACAATCAACGCGATGATCACCACCAGACCCGCGTACTCCACCACGCTCGCGCCCCGGTCGTGGCGCTCCCGCATCTTGCTCACGATCGTGTTGCTCCACATATTGATCGCGATATACGCCTTCGTCATGCGGTGCTCCTCCGGGTCCGAACGTCTCTAGGTCAGTAGCGCCACCCGCAGATCCGTCCGCCTCCCGGCCGGTCCCGCTTGCGACACACGAAACGTACGCCTCACGAGGGATTCGGGAAGAGGGCCCGTGGGCCCAACTGCGGGCCCAAAGCGCGTATTGGGCCCGCCGGGGCCGCGATCTCCGCGCCGTACCGGATCCACCCCTGCTCTCGGTCACGCCTTCAGCCACGACCGATCACCCCTCCCCCGTTGAAACCGTTGAGCCCGTTGCCGTCCGCCGCCGTCCTGGTGCCGATCCACATCGCTATCGCTTCGCTCCGGCTCGCACTGTGCAGCTTTGCGAAGATTCGGTTGATGTGGTTCTTGACCGTTTTCTCGCTGATGAAGCAGGTGGCGGCGATTTGCTGGTTGCTCATTCCTGCCGCAATGAGGTCCATGACCTCCACCTCCCTCGAACTCAGCCCGAATTCCTGCCTGTTGACCGTACGCTGCTGCTGCCTCGCCGGATAATGTGCCACAACTGGTTGCGACTGCGAAGTGCTTTGCGCGGATCGATCAGAACTTGAGACAGGTGGCCCCGGATCGCGGTGTGGGCTGTGCGGTGCAGTCGTGCCGCGACCGCCGTACGGGACGCCCGTCGCGTACGCCGACCCCAGACCTTCCGGCAGCGGTGGCCGTGCGGCCGCCGGTTCCTGGGTCCCGGCCCTCACGTGGGCCAGCAGGGCGTTCTGCGCCGAGGTGGTGAAGTAGGCCCGGCCCGCCTTCAGGTCGCGCACCGCGCCGACCAGTTGTTCGGCGGTGAACTCGCCGTGCACCAGGTAGCCGCCCGCGCCGAGCCGCAACGCCTCCTGCACGATCTCGCTCTCGCTGCTGTACGTCAGCATCATCACCGGAGCCACCTGCACCAGGTGCGGGAGTGCCGAGATGCCGTCGACGCCCGGCATCCGTACGTCCAGCAGGACGACGTCGGGGCGGCTGTGCTGGGCGGCGGCCAGGGCCTGGCGGCCGTCCGCCGCCTCGGCGACCACGTCGATGTCCTCGCGGGCGCCGAGCAGCGCGGTCAGGCCGGCCCGTACGACCGGGTTGTCGTCCGCGATCACCACCCGCAGGACGGGTGGCGGGCCGAAGGGGTCCTGGGACGCGTCGGCGTAGTCGGGGTGGGTGGGGAATGCCGCCGCCGGAGGGGGGACGGGTACCCCTTGGGGGGTGTGTTCCGAACGGGGAACGACCGTGTGCGACGAGGAGTGCTGGGAGGCGTGGGGGGCTGAGGGGTAGGTGTGCTCGTGGCTTGCTTCCGGCATTGTGCGGCCTCCTCTCGGGAGGGGGTGGGGGTGGGGGTGGGGGTGGGGGTGGGGTCAGGGTGCGGGTGGGTGAGCGGGGTCGAGGGTGGGCGGGAGCGGGGGGAGCGGCTCCGCCGGGGTGCCGCCCCCTTGCCCGCCCTCCCCCAAGCTCTCAACTTCGTTCGAGCAGGGAGGTACCCCCGCGCCCCCGGGGGGCGGCCCCGCCGCCCAAGGGAGCGGCGGCGGGGGTAGGGCTGAGATGGGGAGTTCGAGGCGGACTTCTGTGCCGTCTTCGCTGCGGCCTCTGCCGATACGGATGCGGGCGCCTATTCCGGCCGCCCGTTCCACCATGCCGACCAGGCCGAAGTGACCTGCCCTGCGGAGTTCCTCCAGGCTCAGGCCCGGGGGCAGGCCCGTGCCGTCGTCCAGGACGCTCAGCCGCAGCATTCCGCCGACCACGCCCAGTTCGACCGTCACCCGTTGGGCGTGGGCGTGTCGGTGGCTGTTCTCCATCGCTTCGCTCGCGATGGTGATCAGAGGGCGGGCCACCGCGTTCGGCACGGCGGGGGCGGCGGTGCCGTCCTGGGCCGGGACGAGGGTGGCCCGTACGCCCGAGCGGGCCGTGAAGTCCCGTACCCGGGCGTCCAGTTCCGAGGTGATGTCCACTCCCCCGCCCTCGTAGTCGGCCTGGCGGCGCAGGTCGGAGAGGATCTCGCGGGACTCCGCCGCCGCCTTGCGGGCCGAGCGGGCCACCACGCCCGCCTGGTGCTTCACCGTGAGCGGGTCCATGCGGTCGGCGGACTGGGCGAGGCTGTCGGCGGCGAGCGCCACCCCGTGCAGGGTCTTGGCCACCGAGTCGTGCATCTCGCGGGCCAGCCGGGCGCGCTCGTCGCCCACCGCGTCCGTGACGGCCAGACGCGCCTTGGCCTCCGACAGCGCCTGGGTGGCCTCGCCGAAGCGGAACATCAGGTTGCGGAGGGTGACCCCGACCACTCCGGCCGCCACGCAGAACCCGCTGATCAGGATGGTGCCCGTCGGGCCGGACAGGCGTGGGGCCCACGCCCCGAACGCCGCCGCCAGGATCAGGATCTGCACGGCGGCGAAGATGCCCGCGCCCCGCCACCCGTACAGCAGCCCGGCCAGCAGGGGCGTGCACACCGTCGCGTACCCGAGCGCCGAGTCGGGCGAGGCCGTGAGGAGGAGTACGGAGCCGAAGACCAGGTCCGCCGCCATCAGGGAGCGGTAGCGGATGAGGAGGGGCGCGAAGGTCTCCCAGTCGCGGAGCATCGCGTAGCTGCCGACGAAGGTGACGATCACCGCGCCGCCCACCAGCCAGGAGCCGAACTGGCCCTGTGCGCGGCTCAGTGCCAGCGGGGCGCCGATCGCGATCATGACAAGGCGGAAGGCGAAGACCTGGCGGCAGAGGGCCTGGAGTGCGTTGATCTGGATGCGGAGGCTGGGGGCGGGGACGTCTTCCGCCAGGGCGGAGGCGAGGGTGGGGGTGCGGTCGTCGGGGGTGGCGTGGAAGGTGCCTGGGGTGGGGGTGGTGGTGCGGTGGGCAGGGCCGGGGCCGGGCGGAGCGAGGGGTTCGGCTCCGCCGGGGGCCGCCCCCTTGCCCGCCCGTGCCGCCCCCGGGGGCGGCCCCGCCGCCCAAGGGGGCTCGGGCGGGCGGCCCCGCCGCCCGAGGGGGCTCCACGGGCGGCCCCGCCGCCCAAGGGGGCGGAGGCGGGGGTGGGGGGAGCGAAGTGTGGGCATGGTTGTCAGCCGTCGAAGAGGGAGCCGAAGTCGGCGCCGGAGCCGAGGAACATGTTCGCCACGATCAGCAGCAGCGTGGCCGGGACCATGAAGGCGAGAGTGACCACCGTGGTCTTGGGGATGGCTTTCGCGGCGCGCCGCCGGGAGTTCTGGGCGTCGGTGCGGCGCATGTCGTTGGCGATCTGTATGAGCGTGTCGGCGATCGGCGCACCGAGTTCCTCGCCCTGCTGGAGCGCGGTGACGAACTGGGAGACCTGTTCGGAGTCGTTGCGCTTGCGGAGTTCCTCGAAGGCCAGACGGCGGCTGACACCCATGTCCATCTGCCGCAGGGTGATGCGCAGTTCGTCGGCCCAGGGGCCCTCGTACTTCTCGGCGACCCGGTCGAGCGCCTGCCGGAAGCCGAGGCCCGCGCTGACCACGACGGCGAGCACGTCGAGGAAGTCGGGGAGGGTGCGCTCGATGGTCTCCTTGCGGGCGCGGATGGCCTGCCAGATCAGCGCGTCGGCCGCGAACCAGCCGTACGCCAGACAGAACACGGCGAAGATGGTCAGGTCGTTGACGAAGCAGAGCAGCGCCGCCAGCCCGCCGAACATTCCGTACGCCGCGCGCCTCGCCGCGTAGCGGTCCAGGGTCAGGCCCCCCGGGTTGCCCGCCATGTCGATCTTGCGGCGCTTCTTGTCGATCCGCTCCGGGCCCATCGCGGACAGGACCGCCGGGGCGAACCGCATACCGATGCGGTCGATCGCGGAGTCCTTGGCCGAGACGCGCGAGGCGCCGACTTCCAGGGCCACCGCGAGGTCGCCGGGGACCTTGGCCTCGGCCCGGTACATCTTGATGCCGTAGGCGATCCCGGCGACGCTCAGGCCGACGACGAGGGCGAGCAGCAGACCGATCAGGCCTTTGTCGAGTACTGGCACGGTTCTTCTCTCCCCGCTCTCAGACGTCGATCTTGCCGAGCCGGCGCATCGCGACGAAGCCGAGTGCGTACAGCCCGACCGAGACGCCGACGACGATCTGTCCGATGGGATTGCCGGTCATCTTCTCCATGGAGCCGGGGGTCATCGAGTTGAGCATGATCATGGCGCCGAGGCCGAGCAGCGGGACCGTGTAGGCGGTCGCGTTGACCTCGGAGAGCATCGTGCGGACCTCGCGGCGGGTCTCCTTGCGCTCCTCCAGCGTCTCGGTGAGGTTGCGCAGCGAGCCGACGACGGTGCCGCCCGCCTTGTTGGAGAGCACCAGGGTGGTCACGAGGACGACCAGCTCGCGGGACGGGAGCCGTTCGGCGAGTTCACCGAGGGCGTCGTCGATGGAGCGGCCCACCGCCAACTGGGCCGCCACCGTGCCCAGTTCCTCACCGGCAGGGGCTTCCAGCTCCTCCGCCGCCATGCCCAGCGCGGTGCGCAGGGCCAGGCCGGCGGCCGTCGCGTTGGCGAGGATGCGGGAGAGGTCGGGCAGCTGGTTGATGAACGCCTCGATGCGCTTCTGGCGCTGCCAGCTGAGGAAGGTGCTCGCCGCCCAGACGGCCACCAGGGCGGCGATCGGGCCGAAGAACGGGGCCAGGACCGAGGTGGCGATCAGCCAGAGCGCCGCCGCGCCCACCACCACGTACACGAAGAACTCGCCCGGTGTGACGTCCAGGCCGGTCGCGGAGAGCCTGAGCTGGAGCTTCTTGCCGAGGGCGGTCCTGCGCAGGCGGCGGTCGACGCCCTGGAAGCGGCGGCTGCGGCCGGTCTCGGTGCCCGCGGTGAGGGCGAGCCGGTCCTCCAGCGCGGCGCGCTGGGCGCGGCCCGCGGAGAAGGTGTGCAGGCCGATGATGGCCAGCAGGCAGCAGAGCAGGGTGGCGCCGACCGCCAGCAGGGCGGGGTTGCTCAGCTCGGCGAAACCGGCGGCGGACTCGGCCGCGGACTCGGCGGGAGCCGCCTCGGGCGGGGCCGCGGCGGCTGCGGCGGCTGCCGTGATGTGGGTGACCAATTGGGTGACCATTGCCGGTACCTACTGGGCCTCTCGCACGTAGAGGGAATCTTGGAGTGGGTCGTTGGCGACGCCGAAGGCGGGCGGGATCGGCTCGTTGGCGAGGTAGAGGCGTTCCGCGATGCGGCGGGGCAGCGGGAGGTGCTCGAACTGGCCGTGCACCAGCCGGTCCGGGCTCATCGGCTGGGCGAGGAACCGCGAGACGGTGGCGATCTGGAACTGCTCACGGCCGTGCGAGACGAGGATGACGATCTCGGTGATCTTCCGGGACCCGTCGGCCATCCGGCTGAGCTGGACGATCACGTCGACGGCGCTGTTGATCTGGTCCTTGAGCGCCTCGAAGGGGATCTCGACCTCCGACATCGAGCCGAGGGTCTGGAGTCGCATCAGCGCGTCCTCGGCGCTGTTGGAGTGGACGGTTGCCAGCGAGCCGTCGTGGCCGGTGGACATGGCCTGGAGCATGTCGAGGGTCTCGCCGCCGCGGACCTCACCGACGATGATGCGGTCGGGGCGCATGCGCAGGGAGTTGCGGACCAGGTCGCGGATGGTGATCTGGCCCTTGCCCTCGACGTTGGCCGGCCTGGTCTCCAGCCGGATGACGTGCGCCTGCTGGAGCTGGAGCTCGGCGGCGTCCTCGACGGTGATGATGCGCTCGTGGTCGGGGATGAGGCCGGAGAGCGCGTTGAGGAGGGTCGTCTTTCCGGAGCCGGTACCGCCGGAGACGATGACGTTGAAGCGGGCCCGTACGAACGCCGAGAGCAGCATCAGCATCTGGTGGTCGAGGGTGCCCAGATTGATCAGCTCGTCGAGGCGGTACGCCTTCGGGAAGCGGCGGATGGTGAGGGTCGCGCCGGTGAGCGAGAGCGGCGGGATGATCACGTTGACGCGCTCGCCGGAGGGGAGGCGGGCGTCCACCATCGGGTTCGACTCGTCGACGCGGCGGTTGACGGTGGAGACGATGCGCTCGATGGTCTGCATCAGTTGCTCGTTGGACGCGAAGCGCATCGGGAGCTGCTCGACCCGGCCGGCCCGCTCGACGAAGATCGAGTCGGGGCCGTTGACCATGATCTCGGTGATGGAGGCATCTTCGAGGAGGGGTTCGAGGACGCCGAGGCCGAGGGCTTCGTCCACGACCCGGCGGATGAGCTGGGAGCGTTCGGAGGTGGAGAGGACGGGGCCTTCGCGGCTGATGATGTGGCCGAGGACGCGTTCCAGGCGGGCGCGCCTTTCCGCTGCCGCGAGGGAGGACATCTCGGCGAGGTCGATCTCTTCGAGGAGTTTGGCCCGGTAGGTGGCGACCAGGTGGCCGTCCTCCCGCCCCCCGGAGGATTCCTCGGGGGCGGCGATGCGTTGCCGCAGGCTCATGGGGGCTCCTTGGTGGATCGGGTGGTACGGCGCCGTACGGGTGGGTCGGGGTTGAGGTGGCCGGGGGTGGGGTGGCCGGGGGCGGGGGTGGCCGGGGGTGGGGGTGCGGCTCCGCCGGGGGCCGCCCCCTTGCCCGCCCGTTCCGCCCCCGGGGGGCGGCCCCGCCGCCCAAGGGGGCTGGGGGGTAGGGGGTTAGGGGGTTAGGGGGTGTCGTCGGCGGGCATGGAGGCGGATTTGGTGATGGTGCCTACGTTGAATACCGGGATGAGGGCGGGGACGTTGACTTTGGCGGTGACGGTGACGATGTCGCCGCCGCCGCAACCGCTGATCTCGGTGCGGCTCGCCATCCAAGTGCTCATGGCCGCCTTGCCCGCCGCCTGGCACTGCCCTCGGGTGTCCTCCTGGGAGCCCACCCGAGCCGCTGCCCTGGCCGCTGAATTCGCCTGGCTCGCCGCGTAGCCGACGATGCCCAGTTGGATGGCGGCCATGGCGACCAGCAGCAGGATCGGGAGGAAGCCCGCGAATTCGAGGGCGACGACGCCCTTGTCGGCGTCGGCGCCCCTCATGGCCCGCAGGCGTGATTCCGGTGCGCGGCGCATCAGTTGCCGCCTTCCAGGGCCGCGCCCGCCTCGCCCGTGGACGTCCAGCCCTCGAAGGTGGGGCCCCCGGGGAACAGGAGGGGCGGTTCCAGCTTCACCGTCGCCTTGAAGATGCTCCCCGAGGGGTTGCAGTCCGTCTGGCTGACCTTCCAGGTGCCCGGGAGCCGCTTGCGTATGGCCGCCTCGCACTCGGGCACTCCGCTGCCGCCCGCTCCGTACGCCGCCGTCCCCGCCCGTGCTCCCTCGTCCGCCGCGTTTCCCGCCAGGGAGAACGTGTAGCCCCACACCGCCGCCTGCCACATGATCACCATCACGATGAGGATCAGCGGGAACATGCCCGCGAACTCGGCGGTGACCGCTCCCTTGTCGCCGTGGGCGCCCTTGGTGCGGTCCTTGCGGCCTCGCAGGCCGATCGAGCCGCGGTCGTTGCCGCGCAGGCGGCTGCCTCTGCCGCCGGTGGTCGCTTCCGTCACCTTCACGAGTCCCAGCTCCCCCGCGAGTGCCCAGAGTGCTTGTTTGACCGTGCTCCTGCTGTCCAGGTCCTGGAGGCGGCCCGCGTCGGCCGCCGACTGGAGTTCCTTGTACTGCGAGGGGACCGCGCTGCGGGCGACCTTGGTGCCGGTGATCTTCTCGACCAGGGGCGGCTGGATCTCCGTGTTGCGGGTGTGGCGGTTGACGACGGTGGTGGTCTCCTCCGCCTTGCGGATCTGGAGCCGGTCCCAGAGGCGGACCATGCGTTTGGCCGCCCGTACCGCCACGACGTCCGGGGTGACGACCAGCAGGGCCTGGTCCGCCATTTCGATGGCTGCCGCGTTGGCGCTGTTCATCTGGGTGCCGCAGTCGACGACCACGACCTCGTACCGGTTGCGCAGGGCGCTGACCACCTGGCGGGCCACCCGGTCGGTGACCTCCTCGCCGCGTTCGCCCTCCGCCGGGGCGAGGAGCAGGCCGAGGCCGGTGGCGTGGGTGTAGAGGGCGTCCTGGAGGACCCGGGGCGAGATGTCGGAGATCCCGGCGAGGTCGACGATCGAGCGGCGGAACTGGACGTCGAGGTAGGAGGCGATGTCGCCGGACTGGAGGTCGAGGTCGACCAGGGCGACGGTGCGGCCGGACGCCTTGGCCGCCAGGGCGAGCTGTACGGAGACCAGGGTGGTGCCCATGCCGCCCTTCGCGCCCGTCACGGTGACGACGGTGCCGCCGGGGCCGCCGAAGACGTCCGGTCCGGCGCCCAGGTGGCGGCGTACCCCCACCGACCAGGAGGCGGCGTTCTGCACGCGGACCGCCAACTCCTCGTAACTGAGCGGCAGTCCGACCAGACCCCGGGCGCCGGAGTCCATGGCGGCCGTGAAGAGGTGCGGGCTCGCGTCGGCGGAGATCAGCACGACGCCGACCGCGGGGAAGCGCAGCGCGACCTCGCGGATCAGCTCCAGGGCCGGGACCGGGCCGATGCGTTCGTGCACGAGGACGACCTCGGGCAGCTCGTCCAGGGACTCGGAGGCCAGCCGCGCCAGGGTGTCGAGGAGGGCGGTGGAGTCGACGGCCGGGTTGGCGGGCTCGGCGTCGGGCAGCTGGCTGAGCAGCGTGATGATCGCGCGGGCGGCGTCCGGGTCGCCCACGGCGGGGAGGATACGTGTCGTCATGCAGCCGTCCTCACTACTTGTCCCCGTGGTGTTGCCGAATTGAGCCGCGTCACCGGCCGGGCGGCACGCCGGGCCGCCGGTCGTGCACCGGGCCGCACCGCCGGCACCCGGGGCACTACCTGTCCCCGGTGAGGGTGTAGGTGCGGTCGCGCGGGGTGATGTTGGGGTCGCTGCCGTCGGCGACGCGGGCGAGGCGTACGTGCTCGGCGAACGACTCCGCGTACGCCACCCGCTGCGCGTCCAGGGTGTTGAGGGCGAAGGTGATCGGCACCGCGTCCTTGACGCTGCGCGTCCGGTCGTCCGCCTTGGGCTCCAGTGCGCTGATCTTGCCGACGTCCAGCACCCGGGCGCCCGCGACGATGACCCGGGACTGGTCGTCGTCCTTCTGCTCCTTGCCCTCGAAGGTCGCGTAGATGTTGACCCGCGAACCGGGCGTGATCTTGCCCGCGACACCGGTCGCCGCGTCGATCATGATGGCGATCTCCTGCTCGCCCGCGGCCAGTTCCGGTTTCTTCACCAGCATGTCCGTCTGGAGCAGCGATCCGCCCTTCAGCTGGGTGACCGCGATCTTGCCGCGGATCTCCGAGATGTCGGTGATCGCGTTGTCCGAAAGCCAGCGCTTCGGCATTTCGATCTTTTCGAACTGCGTTTCGCTGAGGGTCTTGTAGGGCGCCACGTCGCCCTTGAGCCGATAGGCCGTGACCTCGGGGCCGACCTTGGAATTCACGTCCCGGATCACCGAGAGCACGCCGACGAAAGCACCGATGGCACACAGGACCGACAGGAGCAGCAGGATGATGCCGCGGCGCTGGCGTGAGTTCATGGGGCGTGCTACCTCGATCAGGAACGTCGGAACAGATCAACGGACTGTGAGCGTGGTGGTGCGCGTGCGGACGGTGCGGGAATTGCCGGCCTTGCGGAACCCGGGAGCGATCGTTGCACGTGGCACTAGGTGGACCCACGGTTCAGGACACCGGCCACGTGCAATTGGTTCTCGGCCGGGGACACCGGGGCGGAACAGAATCCGCAGCGATCTCCTATCAGCTGGATTCCGCACCAGTGGCACTGTTCGCGCCGGACCGAGGAAACCAGCTGGTAGAGCACGGAGATGTCGGGCAGGAAGGCCGCGAATTCGATCATCTTGGCCGTCCCCCACCAGGTGGGCGACCCGGCCGGGAGTTCGACCTCGTGCGCGGACTGGACCTGCCAGCCGGGGGCGAGCGTCCCGGTGACCCATTCGGACGCCAGCTGACCCCGCGCATAGGCCATGTGCGTCGCGAACTCCGGTCCGGTGAGCGTCTCTTCGCCGCCGAGTTTGATCAACTGCGGTTCGGGATTGGCCAGTACGGCGAACTGGGCGCCCGGCATCCACGACTTGGCGTGCGCCTTCAGGCTGACCGGGATGCGGTCCAGCTTGGCGACGGAGCCGAGCAGGGCGCCCGCGTACACGTAGTGGGAGAGCAGCCGGGCCGCCGAGGCGACGACGCCCGCGCTGAAGTCGCAGACCGAGAGCTGGCGGAGCTGGCGCGCGAGCACGGCGATGCCCAGCGGCGGCAGGTCCAGCTTGAGGAGGGCGATGCGGTCGGTCTCCAGGACCGAGCGGACGGTGTGCAGGCGGCGCTCGTGGGCGGCGGGGATGGAGGCGGGGTAGAGCGCGACGAGATACCCGTGCCGCTCCAGCAGTACGTTCGTCTCGGCCAGCGCGGCGTCCAGGGACTGGGCGTCCGGCGGCTGGAGCACGGCGGCGGTCGGGGTCTGCTGGTCGGTCGGGGGCAGCACGAGGTCGGCACTGGTCACGGCTATCGCTGTCGGCACGTCGATGTCCCCGCTCCCCGTCGCACGCCCACTTCTGACCGTCGCCCGTCCATTCCCGCTCGCACGTGGCGCATCAGCACTTTAGCCACGTCATACGTGGTAGAGAACAGGTTCCAGAGATCCCGTACGCCCCACCAACCCGCCCACTGTGCACCGGATTTGGCCGCCGGGGCCGAGCGGCCCAACTCCGCTTCCGCGCCGACGATCACGATGACACCACGTCGCGAAAGCACTACCGCTTGTGATCATGGGTTCCGGTTGGAGTCTTCGGGAGTGGGTTTCACGCCATGTTTCAGGCCGTCCGGACCGGTGATCCGCTTGACATCGGGGGGAGGCCCAACCAATTTGGGTGGTCCGTCCCGGCCCATCCCATTTCCCGCACCCCTGGAGACAGCACGTGGTCAGCACCCGCCACCGTACCCACCCCCGTTCCCGGCTCGCGGCCGGAGCCGTGGCGGTGGCACTGGCGGTCGGGGTGCTGGGGGGCTGTTCCGGCGGGGACGGCGGAGGCGGCGACCCGGGCCCAGCCACCAAGGCGCCGGCCGGTGCCGCGCGCAAGCCCGCCGGGGCGCCCCAGGTCCCCGCGCACGCCCTCACCGGCTACTGGCAGAACTTCACCAACGGCGCCAAGGTCCAGAAGCTGGCCGACGTGCCCGCCGCGTACGACATCGTCGCCGTCTCCTTCGCGGACGCGACCGACAAGCCGGGCGAGGTCGACTTCAAGCTCGCCTCCAAGGCACTCGGCGGGTACACGGTCGAACAGTTCAAGGCGGACCTGAGGGCCAAGCACGACGCCGGGAAGATGGTGATCGTCTCGGTCGGCGGCGAGCACGGCAAGGTCGAGGTCAAGGACGCGGCGTCGGCCGAGCGGTTCGCGGCGTCCGTGCACCGGCTGATGACGGTGTACGGGTTCGACGGCGTCGACATCGACACCGAGAACGACGGCTTCCGCTCGGAGTTCATGGTCCGGGCGCTGAAGTCGCTGCGGCAGAAGGCGGGCGAGCGCCTCGTCCTCACGATGGCGCCGCAGACCGTCGACATGCAGAAGCCGACGGACGAGTACTTCCGGACGGCGCTCGGCGTGAAGGACTTCCTGACCGTCGTGAACACCCAGTTCTACAACAGCGGTTCGATGCTGGGCTGTGACGGCGAGTCGTACCGGCAGGGCACCGTCGACTTCCTGACCTCGCTCGCCTGCATCCAGCTGGAGGGCGGCCTCGACCCGTCGCAGGTGGGGCTCGGCCTGCCCACCAACAAGGACAGCAAGGACGCCGGCTACGTCTCCCCCGAGCTGGTCGACCGCGCCATGAACTGCCTGACCCTGGGCACGGACTGCGGGAAGTTCAAGCCGAAGAAGAAGTACCCGGGGCTGCGGGGCGCGATGGCCTGGTCGACGAACTGGGACGCCACCTACGGCAACGAGTGGTCGACGGCGGTGGGGGCGGCGGTGCGGAAGCTGCCGTAGCCCCGGCGCGGGGGCGTGCGCACGGTGCGTACCGTGCGCACTCCCCGCCCCGTCGTCAGAACAGGTCGATGACCTGCTTCACGCACAGCACGACGAACAGCAGCCCGCCCAGCGCGAGCATCACGTTGCTCAGCCAGCCGTTGCGCCACTGGCCCGGGGTGCGGTCGGAGTTCAGCAGCCACATCAGGGTGAGGGCGAGGAACGGCATGAAGAAGGCGCCGAGCACGCCGTAGACGACGACCAGCCCGAACGGCTGGTCCAGGAAGAGCAGCCCGATCGGCGGGAAGGTCAGCCAGAGCAGGTACGCGCGGAACGGCAGTGACTTCTCCCGCTTGCCCGCCGCGACCTCCTCGACCATGCCGTCCTGGCCCGAGCCCCTGCGCTCGCGCTGGAGGCGCTCGACGAAGTCGGCGAACATCAGGCTGACCCCGTGCCAGACGCCGACCAGGGCGCCGAAGGACGTGGCGAAGAAGCCGATCAGGAAGAGCTTGGCGGTGACCGCGCCGAACTTGTCCTCCAGCACGGTGCCCAGGTCGATCAGGCCCTTGTCGCCCTTGGCGAGGGCGATGCCCGAGGAGTGCAGCAGCTCGGCGCCGATGATGAGCATGGCGACGACGAAGATGCCGGTGGTGATGTACGCGACGCGGTTGTCCAGGCGCATCACCTTCATCCAGCTCGCGTTGGTCCAGCCCTTGGAGTTCACCCAGTAGCCGTACGCCGCCATGGTGATGGTTCCGCCGACGCCACCGATGAGGCCCAGGGTGTAGAACAGCGAGCCGTCCGGGAGGGTGGGCACCAGGCCCTTGAGGGCGTTGCCCAGGTCGGGGGCGACGCGGACGGCGACGTACACGACGACGAGGAACTTCATCCCGATGACGACGGTCATGAACTTCTCGAAGACGGCGTACCTGTTGAACCAGACGAAGGCCAGGCCGACGACGCCGCAGAGGATCGCCCAGAACTTGAGGCTGGGGCCCTCGGGGAAGAGGGCGACGATGGGCAGCGCGGAGGAGGACATGGCGGTGGCGCCGTAGACGAAGCCCCAGACGACGACGTACACCGCGAAGTAGACCGTCGTCCACTGGCCGAGGCTGCGCCAGCCCTCGAAGAGGGTCTTGCCGGTGGCGAGGTGCCAGCGGCCGGTGGCCTCCGCCAGCGAGATCTTGACCAGGCAGCCGATGATCGCCGCCCACAGCAGGGTGTAGCCGAACTGGCTGCCCGCGATGAGGGTGGCGACCAGGTCGCCGGCGCCGACCCCGGTGGCCGCGACCACGATGCCGGGGCCGATGTACTTCCAACTGGCCTTGCGCATCGTGGAGTCGGCCAACTCCGGTGTCACCCCGCCGCTGCCGCCACTGGCCTGCACGCTGTCGGACATGCTGTCCACCTCCCGCTCGTCCCCCTGATGATCTGGATCACCAAAGCTGGCGGGGGCGGGGAGGCGCAAGGGTGCGGCCGATCTCGAATACGTATCGCAGTGCCGCTGGTCCGTGCCGCGGTGCCGCTGATCAGCGCGGGGGCAGGCGGCCCGCGAGGTAGAAGCCGACCACGTGACCGATCTCGGCAAGCCACTGCTGGAGCACGGAGGACTTGCGGGCGTTGACCACGCACTCGAAGAACCGCCCGTCGGGCAGCACCGCGGCCACCATCAGCCGCTGCCCGGCCGGACTGGGCCGGAACTGGACGGTGCCCAGCTCGTGCCAGCCGAACTCGGCGAGCTGTCCCCCGGCGTCGAAGGTGACCCCGGTCGCGTCGATGGCCACCCCGAAGTGCTTGTCGGCCACCACGAACTCGGGCCCGGAGGCGGGGGCGGGGGCGGGGGCGGGCCCCTGCGGGAACTGTGCCTGCGGGGGCGCCTGGTACGGGCCGGGCTGCGGGGCCGCCTGGTAGGGGTTGGCCTGCGGGTGGCCGTACGGGGCGGGCTGGGGGCCGTACGCGGGAGGCGGGCCGAAGCCGCCCGGGGGGAAGGACATGGGGGCCAGTATGGGGGCGGCCCGCTCGTGGCGTGCCGCCCCCTCCCCCGGACCGGCGGGTTCGTCGGCCCCCCGGGACCTTCCGGCCCGGAAAGGGCTAGATCACCAGGCTCAGCAGTGCCGCCACCGCGAAGCCCGCGACCGAGAGGACCGTTTCGAGAACGGTCCAGGACTTGAGGGTGTCGCGCTCCGAGATGCCGAAGTACTTCGCGACCATCCAGAAGCCGCCGTCGTTGACGTGCGAGGCGAAGATCGAGCCCGCCGAGATGGCCATGATGATCAGGGCCAGGTGGGCCTGCGAGAGGTCCTGGCCGTCGACCAGGGGGAGCACGATGCCCGCCGTCGTGACGATGGCGACCGTCGCCGAGCCCTGGGCCACGCGCAGGACCACCGAGATCAGCCAGGCGAGCAGGATCACCGGGAGGCCGACGTTGTTGAAGGCGTCCGCCAGGGCGTCCGCGATGCCGCTGCCCTTGAGGACGGCACCGAAGACGCCGCCCGCGCCGACGACGAGCAGGATGTTGCCGACCGGCTTGAGGGACGAGGTGGAGACCTGCTCCAGGGACTTGCGCGACCAGCCGCGGCGGATGCCGAGCAGGTAGTAGGCCATGAACAGCGCGATGGTCAGGGCGACGAAGGGGTTGCCGAAGAACTCGATGACCGAGCGCAGCGTGGAGGGGTCCAGCGCGATCGAGGAGAACGTCGAGCCGAGGATCAGGACCAGCGGGATGCCGATGATGGCGAGGACCGTGCCCAGCGGCACCGGCTTCTCCTGCGGCTCGACCCCGGCCGCCTGCTGCTCGGCGAGAACGGCCGCCTTGGCCTCCTCCGCCGCCTCCACCATGTCCTGCGGTACGGGTACGAAGATCCGCTTGCCGATCCAGGACGCGTACGCCCAGGCGGCGAGCACCGCCGGGATACCGACGACCAGGCCCATCACGATGACCCAGCCGAGCGAGACCTTGAAGAGTCCGGCCGCGGCCACCGGGCCCGGGTGCGGGGGCAGGAACGCGTGGGTCATCGAGAGACCGGCCAGCAGCGGCATCGCGTAGAGGAGGACCGACTTGCCGGAGCGCTTGGCCGCCGCGTAGACGATGGGCGCCAGGACGAAGATGCCGACGTCGAAGAAGACCGGGATACCGAAGATCAGGCCCGTGAGGCCCATGGCCAGCGGGGCGCGCTTCTCGCCGAAGAGGGCGAGCAGGCGGGACGCCAGCACTTGGGCGCCGCCGCTGACTTCGAGTATCGCGCCGAGCATGGTGCCCAGGCCGATGATGATCGCGACGTGGCCCAGGATGCCGCCCATGCCCGACTCGATGAGCGAGGTCAGGTTGGACTTCTGGACCGTGCCGAAGAGTTCGGTGACGGAGAGGCCCGCGGCCAGGCCCACGACGATGGACACCGCCAGGAGGGCCACGAACGGCTGGAGCCTGACCTTGATGATCAGGAAGAGGAGCAGGCCGATGCCGAGGGCGGCGACGGTCAGCAGGCCGGGAGTGCCGTCGATGAACGTGAGGAGACCGCCGGTGTGCGGGGTCTTCGGTGGGTCGGCGGCGGCCAGGGAGAGGGAGAGAGGGGCGAAGGATGCTGCGGTGATGGGCATGTGCGGTCGACTCCGGTCGGTCCGGGGGGACTTCGGGGCATGGTGGAGCGCGGCACGGCGGGCACGGCCGGGAGGGGTGGGGTGAGGTGTGGGGGCTGCCGGGGCGTGTGCGGGGTGCCGGGGGCATGCGGTTCGGGGGGGTGGAGCGGAAGGGGTGGAGCGGGGGGCTCCGGGGAGGGTGGTGGGGCGGGGGGCCGGGGTGGGGCGGGGCCTGGGGGTGTTCGGCTCCGCCGGGGGCCGCCCCCTTGCCCGCCCGTTCCGCCCCCGGGGGGCGGCCCCGCCGCCCAAGGGGGCGGGGCGGCGGGGGCCGGGGGGGGGCGGGGCGGCGGGGGCCAGGGGGATTTAGCCCAGGACGGCGAGGGCGTCGATTTCGATGAGGAGGCCGGCGGGGAGGCCCACGTAGACCGTGGTGCGCGCCGAGGGGGCTTCCTTCAGGTCGCCGAAGTACTCGTTGTACAGCGCGTTCAGCTCGGCGAAGTGGTCGGTGTCGGTGAGGTAGACGCGCATCATCATCACGTCCTCCCAGCTCGCGCCGCCCTCCTCCAGGATCGCCTTGACGTTGGCGAAGGTCTGGAGGGTCTGCTCGCGCAGGGTCGGGCCGGCCGGGGTCGGGGCCTGGCCCTCGACGGCCGGGAGGAAGCCGACCTGACCGGCCACCTGGAGGATGTTGCCCTTGCGCACGCCGTGCGAGAACTTCGCCGGCGGGGCGGTGTGGGTGGAGGGGGTGAGCGCAACCTTTTCGAGCTTGGTCATGAACTTGCCTTTTTCTGTGGGGTTTTGGCACCGGAAGGGGATTCCCCGGTGCCCGAGTACTCACGGCTGATCGCGTCCGCGGTACGTCGTACCAGCGGCAGCAGGGTGAGGAGCTCCTCGGCCGTCACGACGACGTTGGGCGCCGAGACGGACATCGCGGCCACGAGCCGGCCGTCCGCGCCCCGGATGGGGGCGCCGATGCAGTTGATGGACTCCTCGTGACCGCCGAGGTCGGTGGCCCAGCCCTGCTCACGCACCACCGCCAGCTCCTTGAGGAACGCGCCGGAGTTGGGGGTGGAGCGGGACGTGTAGTGGGGGTATTCGAGCTTCTCGGCGATGTTCCGCCGTTCCTGCTCGGGGAGGTCGGCCAGCAGCAGCTTGGCGACGGCCGCGACGGTGATCGCGACGGGCTTGCCGATCCGCGAGTACATCCGTACCGGGTAGCGGCTCTCCACCTTGTCGATGTAGAGCACCTCGCCCTCCTCGCGCACCGCCAGGTGGACGGTGTGCCCGCACTCGGCGTTGATCTCCTGGAGGTAGGGGTGGGCGATGTCCCGTACGTCGAGGTTCTCCACCGCCTCCTGGGCGAGCGCGAACAGCTTGGCGCCGAGCCGGTAGCGCTGGTCCTGCTGCCGGTGCACGAGGCCGTGCTCGTGCAGGGTGCGCAGCAGGCGCAGCGCGGTGGACTTGTGCACGCCGAGCCGGTCGGCGACCTGCCCGAGGTCGGCGGGCCCCTGGGCGAGCAGCGGAAGGATGCTCAGCGCGCGGTCGACTGTCTGGCTCATGCTCGTACCTCCTGGTGACTCCCCGTCCACCCGGGGCCGAGACGAAGTCTCTCCCAGGCGTCGGGGGCGAGCGCCGCCAGCTCGTCCGCGAGTGCGCGGTCGGGGGGCACGGCGACGTCACCGGGCACGGTGAGCGCGGCGGCGGCCATCAGGTGTCCGTGCCGCAGCCGGGCGGGCACGTCGAGGCCGCGCAGGGTGGCGGAGAGGAACCCGGCGGCGAAGGCGTCACCGGCGCCGACGGGGGCGACCACGTCCACGACGGGGGCGGGGACGTAGTGGCCCGCCTGCGCGTCGGCGTGCCGGACGCGGTCGGGCCCGGCCCCGGCCGGGTGGTGGGTCCCGGCCCCGGTGCGGCCGTCCGCGCCGTCCCGTACGAAGGCCGTCGCGCCCGCCGCGCCCTGCTTGACCACCAGGACCGCCGGTTCCGGCAGCGCCTCGCGGACCGCGCGCGGCCCGCCCCGTACGCCCCAGGCGGCCGCCGCCTCGTCCTCGCCGACCAGGACGAGGTCCGCGCCGCGTGCCAGGTCCAGCAGCACCGAGGCTCCGGCGCTCGCCGAGCCCCACAGGCTGGGGCGGTAGTTCACGTCGAAGGAGAGCAGGGGGCGGCCGGGGGCCGGTGCGCACAGGGCGCGCATCAGGGCGAGGCAGTCGTCGGAGAGCGCGGCGGTGATGCCGGAGAGGTGGAGCACCCGGGTGGCGTGCAGGGCGGCGCGCGGGACGGTGTCCGGGGACATGGCGGAGGCGGCGGACCCGGCCCGGTAGTAGACGACCTCGTGGCAGGCGTCCTCGCGGTCGTCGGCGGTGCGGAAGTAGACGCCGGTGGGGCGGGCGGGGTCGCGGACGACGGAGCCGACGTCGACGCCGTGGGAGCCGATCGCCTCCAGGAGGTGGGTGCCGAAGCCGTCCGTGCCCACCCGGCTGACCCACTTCGCCGTGTGCCCGCCGCGGGCGAGCGCACAGGCCACGTTGGACTCGGCGCCGCCGATGGTGCGGCCGAAGGACGGCACGTCGGCGAGCCGCCCGGGGCGGGAGGGGAGGAAAGTGACCATGGACTCACCGAGACAGACGACGTCGACGGGCTCGACGGCACCGGCGGGGTCGGCAGAATCGGCGGCGGGGCCGACGGCACCGGCCGGGGCGGCGGCGCCGTCCACGGCCTCGGCGACGGCCTCGGCGGCATCGGCGGTGGTCACGGGACCTGGAGCTGGCTGTTGTGCGGACACGGCTCGGATGTTAGACATCGGTGAGCGATATACGCAATGGGCGTTGCAATATTTGCAACGTCTTGAGCTGGAGGAAAGGACCCCGCCATGGGAGTCGAGCAGGGAACAGCGGCCGAAGCAGCCCCCGCGGGGGCCGGGGAGTCACCCGCCGTCCGGGCGCTCTCGCAGGAGCCCGTGACCCACCGCTTCAAGGGGCTCCCGGCGGACGCGGAAGCGGCCGGGCGCACCGTCGGCGAGCTGGCCGCCGAGCGCCGCGACCTGTTCGACGGCGGCTTCACCACCCCCCTGCTCGCCCTCTCCGCCGAGTCCCTGGAGCACAACCTCGCCCTGCTGGAGACCTACGCCGAGCGGCACCGCCTCGCGTTCGCCCCGCACGGCAAGACCTCCATGTCCCCGCAGCTCTTCGCCCGCCAACTGGCCCGCGGCGCCTGGGGGATCACCGCCGCGGTACCGCACCAGGTGCGGGTCTACCGGGCGCACGGGATCAACCGCGTCTTCCTCGCCAACGAGGTCGTCGACGCCGCCGCCCTGCGCTGGATCGCGGGCGAACTGACCGCCGACCCGGACTTCCGGCTCGTCGTGTACGTCGACTCGGTGCGCGGCGTCGAGCTGATGGACGAGGCCCTGCGCGCGGCGGGTACCACCCGCCCGCTCGACGTGGTGGTGGAGCTCGGCGCGGGCGAGGGCGCGAGGACCGGTGCGCGCACCGAGGAGCAGTGCGCGGCCGTCGCCGACGCGGTGGCCGCCACCACGACGCTGCGGCTGGTGGGCGTCGCCGGATACGAGGGCGAGGTGCCGCGGGCCGACGGCGAGCGGGTGCGTGCCTGGCTGCGCCGGCTCGTCGCGCTGGCGGCCGGTTTCGACGCCGCCGGACGGTTCGCCGCGGACCTCGACGAGATCGTGGTGAGCGCGGGCGGCAGCGCCTGGTTCGACGCCGTCGCCGACGTCTTCGCGGAGATCCCGGAGCTGTCGCGGCCGGTGCTGAAGCTGCTGCGCTCGGGCGCCTACGTCTCGCACGACGACGGCCACTACAAGGAGCTGACCCCCTTCAACCGGGTACCGGAGGAAGGCGAGTTGCAGCCCGCCTTCCGGCTGTGGGCGCAGGTGGTGTCGCGGCCGAGCGACGCGCAGGCGTTCATCAACGCGGGCAAGCGCGACGCCGCGTACGACCTCCACCTGCCCGAGGCGCAGGTGGTGCGCTCCGCGCGGGACGGCAAGGTGCGCCCCGCGACCGGGATCACCGTCACCGGCCTCTCCGACCAGCACGGCTGGCTGTCCACGGACGGAAGCGCACGGCTGGAGGTCGGCGACTGGGTGGGCCTCGGGATGTCCCACCCGTGCACGATCTTCGACAAGTGGCAGCTGATCCCGGTGGTCGACGCGGACGGCCACGTCGTCGAGTTCGTCCGTACGTTCTTCTGAGAAGGGGCCGTTGATCATGGATCTCGCGATACGCGGTGCACGGGTCGTCGACGGTTCCGGCGGGGAGTCCTACCGCGCCGACGTCGGCGTCAGCGACGGCCGGATCGTCACCATCGCCCGCGGCGAGCGGCTGACCGCCCGGCGGGTGCTGGAGGCCGACGGGCTCGTCCTGTCCCCCGGCTTCATCGACATGCACGCCCACTCCGACCTCGCCCTGCTCCGCGACCCGGACCACAGCGCGAAGGCCGCCCAGGGCGTCACCCTGGAGGTGCTCGGCCAGGACGGGCTCAGCTACGCGCCGGTCGACGACCGCACGCTCAGCGAAGTCCGCAAGGCGATCACCGGCTGGAACGGTGACGGCTCCGACATCGACTTCGACTGGCGCACGGTCGGCGGCTACCTGGACCGCCTCGACGGCAACTTCGGCGGGCAGGGCATCGCGGTCAACGCCGCGTACCTGATCCCGCAGGGCACGGTGCGGATGTACGCGGTCGGCTGGGACGACCGGCCCGCGACACCCGAACAGCTCGACCGGATGCGGCAGTTGGTCGCCGAGGGCATGGAACAGGGCGCGGTCGGCATGTCGTCCGGGCTGACCTACACGCCCGGGATGTACGCCGACGACGCGGAACTGACCGAGCTGTGCCGGGTGGTCGCCCGCTACGACGGCTACTACTGCCCGCACCACCGCTCCTACGGGGCCGGGGCCCTGGCGGCGTACGAGGAGATGGTGCGGCTCACCCGCAGCGCGGGCTGCGCGCTGCACCTCGCGCACGCCACCATGAACTTCGGCGTGAACAAGGGGAAGGCCCCCGACCTGCTGGCCCTGCTCGACGGGGCGCTCGCCGAGGGCGCGGACATCAGCCTCGACACCTACCCGTACACGCCCGGCTGCACGACGCTCGTCGCGATGCTGCCGAGCTGGGCGAGCGAGGGCGGCCCGGACGCGATCATGGCCCGGCTGCGGGACGACGCGACCGCCGAGAAGATCCGCCACCACATGGAGGAGATCGGCGCGGACGGCTGCCACGGGGTGCCGATCGAGTGGGACACCATCGAGATCTCCGGGGTCTCCGACCCGGGCCTGGCGGGCTGCGTCGGCAAGACGATCGCCGCCTCCGCCGCCCAGCGCGGCGAGGCCCCGTGGACCACCGCCCGGCGGCTGCTGGTCAACGACAGGCTGGGCTCCACGATCCTCCAGCACGTCGGGCACGAGGAGAACGTGCAGGCGATCATGCGCCACCGGGTGCACACCGGCGGCAGCGACGGCATCCTCCAGGGCTACAAGCCGCACCCGCGCGCGTACGGCACCTTCCCGCAGTACCTCGGGCGGTACGCCAGGGAACTGGGGATCCTCTCGCTGGAGGAGACGGTCGCGCACCTGACCTCCCGCCCGGCGGCCCGGCTGCGGCTGCCGGACCGGGGGCTGGTCCGTGAGGGGTACCGGGCCGACCTGGTGCTCTTCGACCCGGAGACGGTCGCGGCGGGCTCGACCTTCGACGCGCCGCGCACCCTGCCGACCGGAATCCCGCATGTGCTGATCGACGGGAAGCCGGTGATCCAGGACGGCCGCCGGACGGACGTACTGGCCGGCCGGGCGGTGCGGAGGTCCGCGTAGGGGTTGAGTACGACCACGCGCCCGCGCACTCCACGTGGGCGCGTGGTCACATGACGTAATTTCCCCATATGACCGGAACTCCTTCGGCGCTCCTGCCGCGCCCCGACTCCCCGCCGCACTCCCACTCCCCCGCCCCGGAGCCCGCCCCCGCCGCGCGCCCCTCGCTGCCCGCCGAGGCCGCCGCCGTCCTGCTGGGCACGGTGCTCACCGCGGTGCAGGCCTCCCGGCTCGGGCACTGGCTGGTGGACGACGCGGCGATCACCTTCGCCTACGCCCGCAGCATCGACGAGGGGCTCGGCCCCGTCCAGCAGCCGGGCGCGGAGCCCGTCGAGGGCTACTCGAACCCGTCCTGGCTGGCGCTGCTCGTGCTCGGCAGACGGCTCGGGCTCTTCGACTCCGGGAGGTCGCTGGCGGGCGTCGCCGACCTGACCTGGTACCCCAAGCTGCTCGCCCTGCTCTGCACGGCGGGCGTCCTGATCGCCGTCGCGACGGCCGCCCGCGCCGCCTTCCCCGGCCGCCGCCTCGCCTCCCCCGCCGTGACGCTGCTCGCCGCGCTCGCGGTGGGCGGGAACTTCTCGCTCGTCGTCTGGCTGTTCTCCGGGCTGGAGAACCCGCTGTACGCGCTGGCCGTCACCGCCCTCGCCGCGGTGCTGGTCCGGGGCGCCGCCCACGGCACGCTCACCGCGCCGCGCACCGCGACCGCCGCCGGGCTGCTGGCCCTGCTGGCCGCACTGACCCGCCCGGACGGGGCGGCGTACGCGGCGGCGCACCCGGTGACGGTGCTGCTGTTCGCGGGGGCCGCCGCGCGGGGGGCCCGGGACGCGGCGCGGGACGCCGGGTGGGCTTCCGGGCGGGAGGCCGGGCGGTCCGGGGCCGCCCGGTCCGGGCCCTGGGCGGACGCACTGCGGGCCGCCGCCGTCTCGGCCGCCGCCTTCCTCGTCCCGTACGCGGGCTTCCTGGCCTGGCGGCACACGACCTTCGGCCGCTGGGTGCCGAACACGGCGGTGGCCAAGGCGCAGGGGCTGCCCGAACCCGCCCAGCTCTCCCTCACCGGCGAACTGCTGATGTACGCGGGCTGGCTGCTCGTACTGGCCCTGGCGGCCTGCGCCGGGCTGGCGCTGGGCCGGCCGGGACCGGCCCGGCGGGCGCTCGCCGCCGCGCTGGTGCCGCTGGGGCTGGCGCTCGCGGTGTACGGGGCGCTCACCCCGGACTGGATGACCATGCACCGCTTCGCCACCCCGGTGTGGACGCTCGGGGCACTGGCCGGCGCACTCGCCCTGGTGGCGGTGTGGCTCGGCGCGGGGGCGCGGGGGCGCACCGCGCTGGTGGCGGTCGCCGTCGTCTCCGTGGCCCTGTCTGCGGCGGGACGGGAGCGCCCGGACGCCCGCTTCGAGGCGACCCCGACGGTCCCGATGTGCTTCGTCGCCCAGCGGTACGGCGAGACCTTCAACACCTACGCCGACCAACTCGGCATCGCCCGGGGCACGCTGGCCCTGCCGGACCTCGGCGGCACGCTGCTCACCACCCGGCTGACCGCCCTGGACACCGCCGGGCTCACCGACCGCACCCTGGCCGACATCCTCGCCACCGGCGACCCCGGCCGGGTCAGCGCCCATGTACTGGGCCGGGTGCGGCCGGAGTTCGTGCATGTGCACGGCGCCTGGGCGAGGCGGACCGGGCTGACGCCCGAGGTGCTGACCGCCCACGGGTACGCGCCGTTGAGCCTGCGCGGGGTGAACGGGGACTGGGTGCGCCGCGACGCGGTGCGCGACCCGGCCCGCATCGAGGCGGTACGGGCCTGGGCGCCGGCCAACGCGCTGCGCCTGGACCGGCTCGGGCAGCGCCGGGGCCGCGCGGCCTGCGGACCGGAACTGACGCCGGGCCAAGCCCTGGACTAGGACCGGCCCGCGAGCCCGGCCACAGGTGTCCTTGCGGCCCGGCACGGGGGCGGGCGTGACGAATGCCACCCGGGCGGGGCGGGTACGGGCGGTTTCGTAGCCGCCCGGCGGGCGGTGCTTGCGTTTCGGCGGGCCGGGGCGGGGGTGCGCTTTGCGATGGAAGACGCGAAGTGGGCGGTTCCCGCGCCGGCGGGGGGAACGGGCACGTAAACCCCGGCGGTGCGGGACACACGGCCGTAAGCTCGCCGTCATGCAGGTGATCCAGTCGACGAAGCTCGCAAACGTCTGTTACGAAATCCGGGGACCGGTGCTTGAGGAGGCGATGCGGCTGGAGGCGGCCGGACACCGCATTCTCAAGCTGAACACGGGCAACCCGGCGGCCTTCGGGTTCGAGTGCCCGCCGGAGATCCTGGAGGACATCCTCCGCAATCTCGGCAGCGCGCACGGGTACGGGGACGCGAAGGGCCTGCTGTCCGCGCGGCGCGCGGTGATGCAGCACTACCAGACCAAGGGCATCGACCTCGACGTCGAGGACATTTACCTTGGCAACGGTGTCTCCGAGCTGATCCAGATGTCGATGCAGGCGCTGCTCGACGACGGCGACGAGGTGCTCGTCCCGGCCCCGGACTACCCGCTGTGGACCGCGTCGGTCTCCCTCGCGGGCGGCACGGCGGTGCACTACCGGTGCGACGAGCAGTCGGACTGGATGCCCGACCTCGCGGACATCGAGCGGAAGATCACCGACCGCACCAAGGCGCTCGTCATCATCAACCCGAACAACCCGACGGGTGCGGTGTACGACGACGAGATGCTGCGCGGGCTGACCGAGATCGCCCGCCGGCACAACCTCATCGTCTGCTCCGACGAGATCTACGACCGCATCCTGTACGACGGCGCGACGCACACCCCGACCGCCGTGATCGCCCCCGACCTGATGGTCCTCACCTTCAACGGGCTGTCCAAGAACTACCGGGTGGCCGGGTACCGCAGCGGCTGGCTGGCGGTCTGCGGGCCGAAGGCGCACGCCTCCTCGTACATCGAGGGGCTGACCATCCTCGCCAACATGCGGCTGTGCGCCAACATGCCCTCCCAGCACGCGGTGGCCACCGCGCTCGGCGGCCGGCAGTCCATCGACGACCTCGTCCTGCCGGGCGGCCGGATCCTGGAGCAGCGGAACACCGCGTACGAGCTGCTGACGCGGATCCCGGGCGTGACGTGCGTGAAGCCGAAGGGGGCGCTGTACCTCTTCCCGAAGCTCGACCCGACCGTCTACAAGATCAAGGACGACCGGCAGATGGTCCTGGACCTGCTGCGGGCCGAGAAGATCATGGTGGTGCAGGGCACCGGCTTCAACTGGCCGGACCCGGACCACTTCCGCATCGTGACCCTGCCCAACACCAAGGACCTCGCGGACGCGGTGACGCGGATCGGGAACTTCCTGGACGGCTACAGCCAGCACTGAGCGGGTCCGCGCGGCCGACCGGGCCGGTCCCAGCCGATTCTCTTCTACCCCGGTCAACTTTAGACACGATCTAAGCTAGGATGGTCTCCTGTCGCTCGACGCCAGGAGGCCATCCGTCATGTACGAACCGATCCGCACCAAGTCCGTGCACACCCTGGCCGACGACGACACCCGCTATCCGCACCGCTCGCGCGAGGAGGAGCTGGACATCCAGCTCGCCGGACACCTGTCCGCCCTGCTCGCCGTGACCGACGAACTCGGCCTCGACAGCGCGGCGGACCGGATCGCCGTACAGGTGGCCCGGCTGCGCGGCGCCCCGCCGGCCCGGCACGCCGGCCGCCGCCGCGAGTCCCCCGCGTCCCTGCACCGCCGCGCCCACACGCTGGCCGGACGCGCCCTGGTGGTCGCCGCCTCCCGCGCGGACACCGCCGCCGCGATCCTCGCCGCCCAGCGCATGGACGCCCACTCCGCGGCGACCGAGAACCTGGTCGCCACCCCCTGACCGGCCCCGGTCCGCGCCCGCGGAGGCGCGCGGACCGGGCGCCACCCACCCGGCCGGTGCACAGCGGCGCGGGAGGGTCCGCTTCCGGTTGCGTTCCGGGATCGGACGTACACCCGCTGTTCATTCGACTCCGCCTGGAACGTGGGTTTCCGGGAGCACTGTGCAGGGGTGAGACGCATCCTGGGAATCGTCCTGGCGGTGCTGCTGGTCGGCGGTGTGGCAGTTGCCGTCGTGGCGGGTCGCGATGTACAGGGCACGGGCACAGGCCCGGGTACGGCAACGAAGACCGTACGTGGAGTGATCGGGTCGGAGAAGGCGGAGTTCTTCGCCGACCCCGAAGTGGTGAAGGCCCTGGCTGCCCGGGGCTACACCGTGCGGGCGGAGACCTCCGGGTCCTGGGCGATGGAGCAACTGCCGCTCAAGGGCTACGACTTCGTCTTCCCCGCCAGCAAGGCACCGGCCGACGAACTGCGGAAGAAGACCGGAGCCGGCGGCGGGCCGCTGCGGCCGTTCTACTCGCCGCTGGTCGTCGTCGCGCACGGCGGCGCGGCCCGGGTGCTGGCCGACGCCGGGCTGGTGACCCTGCGGGGCAAGGGGTCGGGGACGCTGCGGATGAAGGAGTTCCTCGCCGCGGCAGGCCAGGGCCGGACCTGGCAGCAGCTCAAGGGCGCGGAGAAGTACGGGGAGCTGGGCGGCGCGGTCTTCGTCTCCACCACCGACCCCGGAACCTCCAGCTCGGGCGCGCTGTACCTCGCCGCCGCCTCGTACGTCGCGGACGGCGACCGGGTCGCCGACGGGAGCGCCGCGGTGGCCCGGACCGCGCCGCTGCTGCGCAGGCTGGTCTCCGTACAGGGGGCGCAGCAGACCAGCAGCGACGCGCCGTTCCGGGACTTCGTGAGCGGGGTGGGCAATCCGCTGGTGCTCGTCTACGAGTCGCAGGTCGCCTCGCTGCTGATGCGCGGGGAGGCGGCCGGGGACCTGGTCGTGCTGTACCCGGACACGACCGTGAGCAGTGACCACACCGTGGTGCCGGTGACCGCTGCGGGCCGCGCGCTGGGCGAGCTGCTCGTGTCGGACCCGCGGCTGCGGGAGCTGGCCGTGCGGCACGGCTTCCGGCCGCAGGGCGCGCCGGGCGAGTTCGCCTCCGCCGCCGCACCGTACGCCTCGTACCTGAACCGCACTTTGACCGGCGTCCGCCAGGCCCCCGTGCCCACCTCCGGGGTGCTGCACGAGCTGGCGCGGCGCGCACAGGGGGGATCGTGATGAGCACGGCACAGACACCCGGGGCCCAGCCCCCGCTGGTCCTGACACCGCCACAACCGGTGCCGCCGGTACCGGTGGAGCAGGCGGCCGGACTCGTACCGGTGGACGCTTCGGTACGGGAGGACATGGCGCGGCGGGCCGCCGAGTACGTCGGTTCGCTGGCCGGACTCGACGCCAGGTCACCGGAGTTCGCCGCCCGGATCGGCGAGATCGCCGCACTCGGCGGCGGCGAGATCCGCGGCGCCTCCCAGCAGTCGAACCGGATGCTCGACCGCACCCTGCGCTCACTGGCGAGCGGGGGCGAGGACGCGCAGTCCCGGGTGGGCGGCTCGCTGGTCGAGCTCCGCCGGACCGTCGAGGACCTCGACCCCCGCGACACCCCCGCCCGCGGCGCCCGGCGCCTGATCGCCAGGCTGCCCGGCGGCAACCGGCTGCGCGACCACGTCGCCAAGTACGCCTCCGCGCAGTCCACGCTGAACCGGATCGTCGGCGCGCTCAAGAGCGGCCAGGACGAACTGCGGCGCGACAACGCCGCCCTGCACACCGAGCGCTCCCGCCTCTGGGACACCATGGGCAAGCTCCAGGAGTACGTGGTGCTCACCGAGGCACTGGACACGGCGGTCGGGCAGCGGGTCGCCGAGGCGGAGGCCACCGACCCGGGGCAGGCGGACGCACTGCGGGCCGACGTGCTCTTCCCCGTACGGCAGAAGCACCAGGACCTGCTGACCCAGCTCGCGGTCTGCGCCCAGGGCTACCTGTCCATGGACGTCGTACGGCGCAACAACGACGAGCTGATCAAGGGCGTCGACCGGGCCGCGACCACGACCGTGACCGCCCTGCGCATCGCGGTCGTGCTGGCGGCGGCGCTGGAGAAGCAGAAGCAGGTGGTCGAGCAGGTCAACGCGTTGCGCGGCACGACGGAGGGGCTGATCAAGGACAACGCGGCGATGCTCGCCACCCAGAGCGGCGAGATCCAGCGGATCGCCGCCGACCCGGCGGTGGGCGCGGAGACGCTGCGGGTGGCGTTCCGGGAGATCTTCACGACGCTGGACGCCATCGACACCTACAAGGTGCAGGCGACCGAGGCGATGGCCGCCACCGTGGAGTCCCTCTCCGGCGAACTCGCCCAGGCGAGCGGCTATTTGGAGCGCTCGCGGGCGGCGGGCCCGACCGAGGGGGTCCCGCGGTGAGAGCGCGGAAGCTCGTGGCCGGCCTCGCCGTGCTCTGCGCGGCACTCACCGGGTGCTCGTCGCAGGGCGGCCCCGACGGGCCCGTCGCCGACGGCTCCCCCCGGGCCGGCACCCTGCGGGTGCTCGCGTCCAGCGAGCTGGCGGACATGGCGCCCGTGCTCGAACAGGCCAGACGGGCCACGGGGGTCGAGGTGCGGCCGACCTGGACCGGCACCCTGGACGCCGTCGAGCAGATCGCCTCGGGCCGGGCGGACCGCGCGTACGACGCGGTCTGGCTGTCCTCCAACGACTATCTGCGGCTGCGCCCGGAAGCGGCCGGGAAGGTGACCTCCGAGACACCGCTGATGACCTCGCCGGTCGCGATCGGGGTGCGGGCCGCGGCCGTGAAGCGGCTGAACTGGTCGGCCTCGGACGTGACCTGGAGCGACGTCCAGCAGGCGGTGGCCGCGGGCAGGCTGACGTACGGGATGACCGACCCGGTGCGCTCGCACTCCGGGTTCGCCGCACTGGTGTCGGTCGCCTCCGCGCTGTCGCGGGCGCAGGGCGCACTCACGGACGCGGACGTGAGCGCGGCGACGCCCAGGCTGAAGAAGTTCTTCGCCGGGCAGGAGCTGACCTCCGGTTCGTCCGGCTGGCTGGCCCGCGCCTACACCCGGCGCGGTGAGCTGGACGCACTGATCAACTACGAGTCGGTGCTGCTGACCATGAACCGGGACCAGCACACCGGGCTGACCGTGATCCGCCCCAGGGACGGTGTGGTGACCGCCGACTACCCCTTCTCGCTGCTGACCTCGGCGTCCGCGCGGGCGAAGGAGGACGGGACGAGGCTGACCGGGTACCTGCGGTCCGCGGCGGCCCAGCGGGAGCTGGCCACCAGGACGTTCCGGCAGCCGGTGACCGGCGGGGCCGCGGCTGCCGGCAGCGCCCGCCGGGAGCTGCCGTTCCCGGGGTCGCGGTCGGTCGCCGACGGACTGCTCGCCAGTTACGAGAACGTCCTGCGGCGCCCCTCGCGGACCGTGTACGTGCTCGACACCTCCGCGTCCATGGACGGCGAGCGGCTGGCCGGGCTGAAGGCGGCGCTCGGGCGGCTGACCGGCACCACCGCCTCGCCCGTCGGGCGCAGGTTCCGCGACCGGGAGACGGTGACGCTGATGCCGTTCGGGTCGGACATCAAGGAGGTCACGACGCACACCGTGGACCCGGCGCGGCCCGCCGCCGCGCTGGACGCGATCCGCCGCTCGACCGAGGAGCTGGAGGCGTACGGCAGCACCGCGGTCTACGGCAGTCTGCGCGCGGCGTACGAGCGGCTGGGGCCGCGCGGCAGCACCTTCACCAGCATCGTGCTGATGACGGACGGGCAGAACACCACGGGCGACTCGGCCGCCGACTTCGACGCCTTCTACGCGGCACTGCCGGCCGGGCAGCGCAGCACCCCGGTGTTCCCGGTCCTGTTCGGGGACTCCGACCGGCGGGAGCTGGAGCACATCGCCGGGGTGACCGGCGGACAGCTCTTCGACGCGAAGTCGGGCTCGCTGGACCAGGCCTTCGAGGAGATCCGTGGCTACCAGTAGGAGCGGCGGCGGGCGTGGCGGTGAGGGCGGGCGCGACGGGCGTGGCGGCGGGGGGCGTGTGTGGCGGTTCGTGGAGTCGCGGAAGAACCTCGCCGGGTGCGCGGGCGGCCTCGCCGGGCTCGCGCTCACCTTCACCGGGGCGGCCGGGGCGTACTGGCCGCTGGTGGTCGCCGGACTGTACGGCGCGGGCGCGCTGCTCGCCCCGCCGGAGCGGGCCCCCGTACCGCACTTCCCGGACGCCGCCGCGCAGTTGGACGTGCTGCGCGGGGACTTCGGGCGGCTGCGGGAGTACCTGGCGTCGGTGGAGCTGCCGCCGGCCGCCGCGGGGAGGCTCACCGAACTGGACGGGCTGCTGGCCGCGCTGACCGGGCACGAGGAGTGGGCGAGCGACCCGGACTCGTTCCACGTGCTGACGCGGGCGGTGCGTCAGGACGTGCCGGAGGCGGTGGACACGTATCTGCGGGCCCGCTGGTGGACCCGCTTCACCCCCGGCAGCGAGCCGCCCGAGCGCCTGCTCGAACACCAACTCGGCCTGCTGTACGACGAGTTGGCGGGCGTGGCGGAGGTGCTGCGGGACGCGGTGGAGCGGCAGCGGGAGTCGCACACCTACGTCCTGGAGGAGCGCGGCGGCGCGGTGAAAAGGAGGCGGCCCCCGACGCCGTGAGGGGGCTTCGGGGGCCATGCCGCTGCTCGATCCGGTGATCCCACAGGTCAGGGCGGATTCGTGTCGTTCCGAGTTGCGGCTCTCCACACCCCTCCGGGTGTTCGTGCACCCGGAGGGGAGAGGGTGGCCGGCACCGGGGGACAGGCCCGGCACCGGCACGTCTTGCGGGCTTCGGGGAAGCCCTGGTTCAGCGGGCTTCGGGGAAGCCCCGGTTCAGGGGGTCAGCCCAGGCGCTCGACCAGCGCGCGGTACTCGTCCCACAGCTCCTTGGGCGCGTGGTCGCCGAAGGTGTTGAGGTGCTCGGGGACCAGGGCGGCCTCCTCGCGCCAGGCCTCCTTGTCGACCGTGAGGAGGAAGTCGAGGTCGGCCTCGGGGAGGTCGAGCCCGGCGGTGTCGAGGGACTCCTTGGTCGGCAGGATGCCGATGGGGGTCTCGACGCCGTCGGCCTTGCCGTCCAGGCGCTCGACGATCCACTTCAGGACGCGGCTGTTCTCGCCGAAGCCGGGCCACACGAACTTGCCCGCGTCGTTCTTGCGGAACCAGTTCACGTAGTAGATCTTCGGGAGCTTCGCCTGGTCCTTGTCCGCGCCGACCTTGACCCAGTGGTTCATGTAGTCGCCCATGTTGTAGCCGCAGAACGGCAGCATGGCGAACGGGTCGCGGCGCAGCTCGCCGACCTTGCCCTCGGCGGCGGCGGTCTTCTCGGAGGCGACGTTGGCTCCGAGGAAGACACCGTGCTGCCAGTCGAAGGACTCGGTGACCAGCGGGACCGCGGTGGCGCGGCGGCCACCGAAGAGGATCGCCGAGATCGGCACGCCCTTGGGGTCCTCCCACTCGGGCGCGATGATCGGGCACTGCCCGGCTGGGACGGTGAAGCGGGCGTTCGGGTGGGCGGCGGGGGTGCCGGACTCGGGGGTCCAGTCGTTGCCCTTCCAGTCCGTGAGGTGGGCCGGGGCCTCCTCCGTCATGCCCTCCCACCAGACGTCGTTGTCGTCGGTGAGCGCGACGTTGGTGAAGACCGAGTTGCCCCACATGGTCTTCATGGCGTTGGCGTTGGTGTGCTCGCCGGTGCCGGGCGCGACGCCGAAGAAACCGGCCTCCGGGTTGATCGCGTAGAGGCGGCCGTCCTCGCCGAACCGCATCCAGGCGATGTCGTCACCGATGGTCTCGACGTTCCAGCCGGAGATCGTGGGCTCCAGCATGGCCAGGTTGGTCTTGCCGCAGGCGGACGGGAAGGCGGCGGCGACGTACTTCGCCTCGCCCTGCGGGGGCGTCAGCTTGAGGATGAGCATGTGCTCGGCCAGCCAGCCCTCGTCGCGGGCCATGACGGACGCGATGCGCAGCGCGTAGCACTTCTTGCCGAGCAGGGCGTTGCCGCCGTAGCCCGAGCCGTAGGACCAGATCTCGCGGTCCTCGGGGAAGTGCGAGATGTACTTGGTGGTGTTGCACGGCCACGGGACGTCGGCCTCGCCCTCCTGGAGGGGGGCGCCGAGGGTGTGCACGGCCTTCACGAAGAAGCCGTCGCTGCCCAGCTCGTCCAGGACGTGCTGACCCATGCGGGTCATGGTGCGCATAGAGACGGCGACGTACGCCGAGTCGGTGATCTCCACGCCGATCGCGGACAGCGGCGAGCCGACCGGGCCCATGCAGAACGGGACGACGTACATCGTGCGGCCGCGCATCGAGCCGCGGAAGATGCCCTCCTTGCCGTCCTTGCCCTGGAAGATCTCCCGCATCTCGGCGGGGGCCTTCCAGTGGTTGGTCGGGCCCGCGTCCTCCTCCTTCTCGGAGCAGATGAAGGTCCGGTCCTCGACGCGCGCGACGTCGGACGGGTCGGAGGCGGCGTAGTACGAGTTGGGGCGCTTGATCTCGTCGAGCTTCTTGAACGTGCCCTTGGCGACGAGCTCCTCGCAGAGCCGCTCGTACTCGGCCTCGGACCCGTCGCACCACACGACACGGTCGGGCTCGGTGAGGGCTGCGATCTCGTCTACCCAGGAGGCCAGCTCCTGGTGATTGGTCGGGACGGTGGTGGGAGCCGCGATGTCGCGCGCCACGATTGCTCCTAAACGAGGGAAAAGTTGGTTTCTGCCCCGTGGGGGCTGCGACCCGGATGCTTCACTTTTCGTTCCCTGGCGCTCATCCGGTGCCGACCGCACTCATTTGATCATCGGTGCGTTCCGCCCATCTGTCCAGAGGGCCGCCCACGTGAGCATCGCCACTCCGCCACAAGTACCGCGTACGTGACCATCGCCACTCACAGCCAGAACTTACGGAACCGTAGGTAGCATTCGGGTCATGACGTCGCATGCCGTGCCCGCCCAGGTCACCGAGATCGACCCGCCCCCGGTCAAGCCGAAGATGCGAGGCTGGCTGCACGCCGGCATGTTTCCCGCGGCCCTGATCGCGGGGATCGTGCTCATCGTGCTGGCCGAGTCCACCAGAGCCCGGATCGCGTGCACGATCTACGTACTCACCGCGTGCCTGCTCTTCGGCGTGAGCGCCGTCTACCACCGGGGCACCTGGGGTCCGCGCGGCGAAGCCGTACTGCGCCGGCTGGACCACGCGAACATCTTCCTGATCATCGCGGGCACCTACACGCCGCTCACGATGCTGCTGCTCCCCGAGTCCACCGGGTCCACCCTGTTGTGGGCCGTCTGGCTGGCAGCGGCGGCGGGCATCGCCTTCCGGGTCTTCTGGGTCGGCGCCCCGCGCTGGCTCTACACACCCTGCTACATCGCGATGGGCTGGGCGGCCGTCTTCTTCCTGCCCGACTTCATGCGGGCGGGCGGCATCGCGGTGCTGGTCCTGGTGATCGTCGGCGGGCTGCTCTACAGCGCGGGCGGCGTGATCTACGGCCTCAAGCGCCCCAACCCGTCACCGCGCTGGTTCGGCTTCCACGAGGTCTTCCACTCCTTCACCCTGGCCGCGTTCGTCGCGCACTACGTGGGCATCTCGCTGGTCGCCTATTCGGCCTGACCCCCGGGCCGCCCGCACTCCCCCGGCACCCTGCGCCCTTCGCGGACGCCGCGGACGCCACCGGCTCCGCGGGCCGGCCGCGCGACGCGGTGGCCGTGGCCTCGACGCCGCGGCCACCCGCCACGCCAGCACCGCCACCACGGTCAGCACCACCGCGAGCACCGCGCCGGCCCCGCCGAGCAGGAAGCCCAGCACGCACAGCACCGCCACCGCCCCGGTCAGCACGTTCACGATCCCTCTCATGCCTCCCCCTTCCTCCACCACTCCGCACATCAGTCGCAATTTGACGGACAGTTCACCTACCCACCACACACCGTGACATGCGGCACTGACAATCAAGGGCGCGCGAAGATGGCCGACAATGGCGCCATGCCCGCCCCCCACGCCTCCCCCGGCGCCCCTGACACCCGTCCCGGCCTGCGCGAACGCAAGAAGATCAGGACTCGCGCGGAGATCCGGCAGGCGACGTTCCGGCTGGTCGCCGCCCAGGGCTGGGACGCCACCACCGTCGACCAGATCGCGGCCGAGGCGGAGGTCTCGCCGAGCACCGTGCTGCGGTACTTCCCGGTGAAGGAGGACATCGTCCTCACCGACGCCTACGACCCGGTCATGGAGAGCGCCCTGCGGACCCGGCCCGCCGGTGAACCCCTGCTGGAGTCGGTACGGGCCGTGGTGACCGCCGCGCTGCGCAAGACGCTCGACGAGCAGCCCGACGAGGTCCTGGTGCGGACCCGGCTGATGCTGGAGGTGCCCGCGGTACGGGCCCGGATGGTGGAGAGCGTGAGCACCACCAGCCGGATGCTCTGCCGGGTGATCGCCGAACGGACCGGCCGCGACGCGGGCCAGCTGGAGGTCCGGATCTTCGCCACCGGCCTGCTGGCCGCCGTGCTGGAGACCACCCTGTACTGGACCGAACGGGGACAGCGGGACGACCTGGTGGAGCTGATCGACCGGATGCTGCGCACCTTCGAGGGCGGCCCCATCCGCTAGACCCGGGTACCCACCTGTTCCGCCAGCACCGCCGGGTCGTCCGTCGGGGCCGCGCACACGAAGTGGCGGCAGACGTAGGCGCCCGGCGGGCGGTCCGTCAGGAGGGGGAACTCCCGGGCCGCCGGGTCACCGAAGGCGACCACCGCGCCCGGGGCCGTGCCCAGCAGGGCCGTACGGTGCAGCGCACGGGCCGCCGGGTCGCCGGCCGTCCCGGCGACGGCGATCTCGCGCGGACCGTCGAGGGCCGCCTCCGCGACCGCCAGCCCCCAGCCGATGAACCGCGGGGCACGCGGGCCCAGCGCCTTGACCACGCCGAGCGCGCTCTCCGCCGCCCCGCGGTGCGCCTCGGAGCCCGTGTGGGCGGCGTACGAGAGCAGTGCTCCGGCCGCCGCCGTCCAGCCCGAGGGGGTGGCGTTGTCGGTGGGGTCCTGGGGGCGGCGGATCAGCTTCTCCGCGTCGTCGGCGGTGTCGAAGAGGGACCCGCCCTCGCCGACGAAGCGCATCAGCACGTGGTCGAGGAGGAAGCCCGCGAACTCCAGCCAGGCGCCCTCGCCGGTGACCGAGGCCAGGGCGAGGAAGCCTTCCGCGACGTCCGCGTAGTCCTCCAGCACGCCCGCGTTGTCGCCGGCCCGGCCGTCCTTGGAGGTCCGGGTGAGCCGGGCGTGGTCGTCCAGGTGGATCCGTACCAGCAGATCGGCCGCCTCGGTCGCCCGTTCCACCAGGTCGGGGCGGTCGAAGTAGGCGCCGGTCTCGGCGAGGGCGGCGACGGCGAGGCCGTTCCAGGCGGCGACCACCTTGTCGTCGCGGCCCGGGGCGGGCCGCTCGGCGCGGGCCGCGAGGAGCCGCTCCCGGATGCTCGCGATCCGCTCCGCGTCGGCCACCACTCCGTCGCCCTGCGGAAGTTGGAGGACGGAGGCACCCTCCTCGAAGGTGCCCTCCTCGGTCACACCGAAGTACGCGGCGGCCAGCAGCGCGTCCTCCTCGCCCAGCACCTCGCGCAGCTGCGCGGGCGTCCAGACGTAGTACGCGCCCTCCACCTGACGGCCCCTCCCGTCGTCGCTGTCGGCGTCGAGCGCGGAGGCGAACCCGCCCTCCCCGGTGCGCAGTTCGCGTACCAGGAAGTCCGCGGTCTCCAGGGCCACCCGCCGGGCCAGGTCGGACCCCGTGGCGCGCCACAGGTGGGCGTACACCCGGCACAGCAGCGCGTTGTCGTAGAGCATCTTCTCGAAGTGCGGGACCACCCACGCGCGGTCCACCGAGTAGCGGGCGAAACCCCCGCCGAGCTGGTCGTAGATGCCACCGCGGGCCATCGCCTCGCAGGTGTCCGCGGCCATCTGCAGAGCGCCCTCGGAACCGGTGCGCGCCGCGTGCCGCAGCAGGAACTCCAGCACCATGGACGGCGGGAACTTCGGCGCCCCGCCGAACCCGCCGCGCACCGAGTCGTACTCCCGGGTCAGCCCGAGCAGCGCCGCCGCCAGCTCCTCGTCACCCGGCAGCCCGGTGTCCGCGACGGCCAGCGACCGCTCCCCCAGGTCCTTCACGATCTTCCCCGCGACCTCGCCGACCTCTTCCCGCCGGTCGGCCCAGGCGGCCCGCACACCCTCCAGGACCTGCGGGAAGGACGGCATGCCGTGCTTCGGCTCGGGCGGGAAGTACGTACCGAAGTAGAAGGGCTCGGCGTCCGGGGTGAGGAAGACGGTCATCGGCCAGCCGCCCTGCCCGGTGGCCGCCTGCACGGCCTCCATGTAGACGGCGTCGACGTCCGGCCGCTCCTCGCGGTCGACCTTGACGGACACGAAGTTCTCGTTCATGAGGGCCGCGGTGGCCTCGTCCTCGAAGGACTCGTGCGCCATGACGTGGCACCAGTAAATTAGCAGAAGCATAAGTGGCAGGACGCATAGCCCACACTCAAGAGGATGGGCACGTCCCGCCGCTTAGCTTCTTCCATCGCCTCCTCTCCCCATGACCACCAGTCGACTGGATTGGTGGCGTGCTGGAGTAGGTAGGGCGACTGCGAGTTAACCAGTCGATTCATACCGCCATCGTTGCACGGTCCGGAGTGTGAGGCCCTGATCTAAGAGGGCCGATCCAGGAGCAAGAAGATGCGCACAGCACGTAATCACGAGGTCGCCGGCTCCCCCGCGGCGGACGAGACGGGCCTCAGCGACCTCGACCTCTGCGGCAGCTCCACCCGCCTTGCGGCAGCCGACGAGCTCGGCGCTGTACCCGGACAGCCTTCCTGATCGCCTACTCCCGGATCTCCGACGACTGGCGCAAGCACAACCGGAAGAAGGCGGCCACCTCGTCGTGGGCGGCCGGCAAGGGCGTCGTGAACCAGCACCGGCGCAACGACAAGAACGCGGCCCGGCACGACGCGGTGCTCGTCCACCGCTACACCGACAACGACCTGTCGCCCTCCAAGCGCGGCATCAGGAGGCCAGAGTTCCAGGCGATGCTCCGCGACGTCCGGCGCGGACAGACCGCCGAGGGCTACCCGGGCACGGCGTCAGCTGCGCCGACCAAGACCGCGTGTAGAGCACGGACCGAGACTGGGCAGTCCGCCCTGCACCTCACGGACGGCGTCGTCGGCGCGCTCTCGACGCTCACGCCGTTGGCCCTGGCGGGCTCCGTCCACCTCTACATTCTGATGGCGTCGACGGCGGAGCGCCGGTCCGGGACGGGGCGGACCAGGGTTCCGGGCCGGTCCGCTGTGGCTCCCCGCTGCCGGACGGCACGTCACCGCAAATGGATCGTCGTCCGCTGAAGGAGTCGATCAGCGCGAGCGCGCGGGGTGTCTGGGTGGTCCGCCCGCGACGGGAGCCGTCGCCGGCGTGCGCCTCAACCTGCAAGAAGGAAGCCCCTGGCAGACCCCCGATCCATCGTGGGTCGAAGCTGAGGCGAGGCCCGTCCGCTGATGCGGACGGCGTGCGCACAGAGCCGATGCACGTGGTTGGACGGTCCGACTCCGTCGCCGACCGGGGCTCGGCTACAGCGAGGCCGACGGCGGGCGCGGCCACCGCTCCAGCGACGGTCCGCGCATCTGCGGACGGCGAGGAGCACCCCGTCCGGGACAGCTCCGTGGCTCCCGTGGGGCAGGCGGCTGTTTGGAGGACCTGTTACCGATCGGAAGGTCCGCCTCGGAGCGGGCCGGACGAATCAGTCGCGACGCGGTGAAGACGGCCGTCCGCGCACATCAGCCGATCGGCAACGATCGCCTGGGCGTGCTGCCGGCACGGCTGAGGCATGAGCAGAAGGCGGTCACGGACGCTCCAGCCCGCGCCCACGAGACTGACCGAGAAGCCTGCGCACCGGGCCACCATGCAAGCGCGCATCCTCGATAGCACTCCGTCTCGAGCTGCCGTACGGCAGCGGTGGCCGAGCCCGGATCAGACGCTATTCCCGAGGCATTGTCAGACCCTCGTGCCATCCTGAAAATTCGGGACTCCAGAGGAGGCGGACAGCGCGTGGATGCGGAGCAGGTGCTGAAGGGGTGGCTGACGACGGAGCAGTATGCCGCGGCAGTCGCCCCGGAGGCTGAGGTGCTGGCTCTGGCCGGCGCAGGGGCGGGCAAGTCGAGGACCCTGGCTGGTCGGGTGGCCCACAAGGTCGCGGCGGGCTCTCCGCCCGAGTCGATCGTGGCCTTCACGTTCTCTGAGAAGGCCGCGGAACAGATCAAGACCCGGGTGGCGCAGGCTCTCGAGGTGTGTGGTCTCAATCCGGTCCTGGTGGGAGGCATGTACATCGGCACCATTCACGCTTGGTGCCTGCGGGTGCTCGGGGAGATGGACGCCCGTTACCGGCAGTTCGATGTGTTGGACGAGATGCAGTTCCTCGTCTACCTGATCTCCCGGTACCCGAGGCTGAACATCAACCCGCTACGCGACGAGCGGCTGACGGCCCGAGGCGGGCGCCGCCCCTACTTCGAGACGTTGCGCCAGCTGAGTCGCGCATGGCACACCATGAATGACGAGCTGCTCGACCCGGCACAGGTCGCTACGGAAGATCCGTCCCTGGGTGAATCGTTGGAACGGTTGCGCATGCAGCTGGAGCAGGACAACTTCATCGACTTCTCACTCATGCAACGCCTCGTGATCGAGGCGCTTGAGGCTCGGTTGCCGGATGCGGCCCAGGCCCTCGTGGCGCTGAAGCACGTGCTGGTCGACGAGTACCAGGACGTGAACGTGGTGCAGGAGCGCCTGATCGCCCTGATGCATCAGCATTCCGAGACCCTGTTCGTCGTCGGCGACGACGACCAGGCCATCTACGGATGGCGGGGAGCCGACGTCACGAACATCCTGGAGTTCGAACGCCGTTATCCGGCCGCATCGGTCCACAAGCTGCTGACCAATTTTCGCTCGACGGAGGCCATCGTGCAGGCGGCGAGCGACTTCGCCGCGCAGGAACTGGGCGCTGCACGGCTTCCCAAGCAGCTCAAGGCTCACATGAACCACATTCCTCGGGAGTTCGCAGTCCTGAACTTCCCCGATCGGGCGGCAGAGGCGACCTTCATCGCAGAACGCATCAGCGAACTCATGGGGACCGAGTACCAGGAAGGCGACGGCACAGTCCGGGGGCTCACGCCTGCGGACTTCGCCATCCTCATGAGGTCCACCAACACCGCGGAGCAGGACGGCACCAAGCGGCACACGGCCTATGTGCGTGCGCTGGCGGCGCGGGGAATCACCTATGACCTCAATGCAGGCGGACAGCTCTTCGAGCGCGCGCAGCCAGCGGCGGTGCGCAGTGCGTTCGAGCTGCTTCGGAACGCATCCCCGAATCGTACGGCGGTGGATCAGCTGTTCCACAGCGAGCTCCATCCTGCGTTCCCCGCTGCGGACCTGGCTCGCGTGCGCGCGGTTTTCGCAGATTGGGGGCGGCGGGTCCACGCGCCGGTGGCACCGGGTGTACCGAGGCAGCGTCTGTTCCCCCAGCAGCTCCTACACGATCTATTGGAGGCCATGGGCTTCGCATCCTGCGGCTTCGACGACGGCATCCTGGCCGACCTGGGGACATTCAGCCGAATTCTCCAGGACGTGGAGAGCGTCTATCTCTCCATCGACGGGAGCAGCCGCTTCGGCGAACTGTTGAACTTCCTCCAGAACGTGGCGGGCGACGGCTACGAGACCGATACTCAGATGCTCAGCAGGCCCGACGCGGTGGCGGTCTCCACCGTGCACAAGGCCAAGGGGCTGGAGTTTCCCGTGGTGTTCGTCGTGGACGTGGAGCACATGCGATTCCCCGGCCGGCGGCACTCGTACGACGGTTGGATCCCTCAGCCACTGATCCAGCAGGCGCTCGACAACGGCTCGTACCAGACGGGCGATGCCGACCAGGCTCGGCTGTTCTACACGGCGATCACACGGGCTGAGCGGTTCCTGTACGTGACCGGCGCCATCTCGCTTCCCGGAGCGAAGCGGGTCTCGCGCGTCTCCCGGTACGCGGCGCGCCTGGCTCACCCGGAACTGCGTACCGATCTGTTGGACCCGACTGCGCCGCCGAGGGTCTCCCCGCCGGCTGCAGTCCCGCGGCGTCGTGGGGACCAGTCGGTGCTGCCGACCACCTACTCGCAGATCCACTCCTATCTGCGGTGTCCGCATTCCTACAAGCTGAGCGTCGTGAGCGGGTTCTCCCCGCCGATCCCAGAACTGTTCGGCTTCGGCCGCGCCGTCCACGCGGCGGTCGGCAAGGTGCACCAGGTGTACAAGGGCGGCGCACCCAACTCAGCCCAAGCGCGGGCGGTGGCGGAGGACATGTTCCACCTCAAGCACGTCGCGCCCAGCTCGGACCCTGTGAACCGGCCTGGTGCGTACGAGAGGGCCAAGACGAAGGCTGGCGAGATCGTGTCGTCCTATGTGCGCGACTTCGGCACCGACTTCGAGCGCAAGCGGCAGGTTGAACTTCCCTTCGAGGTTCCGTTGAAGGGTGCGGTGATCTCCGGAGCGATCGACTTGCTGCTGAACGTCGACGGATCCGACAAGATCCGCGATGCCGCGGTGATCGACTTCAAGACGATGGAGGGCGGTCCGGAGCCGGTGAACAACGCCGACCTGCATTGGGAGGACCTGTCCCTCCAAGTGCAGCTCTACGGACGGGGGGCGGATGAAGTCCACGGGGTGAACGCGCGTACGGGCGCGGTGCATCTACTCAAGGACGGACAGCGCATCCAGGTACCGGTAGACCCCGACGCCATCGATGCCGCCGTCTCCAATGTGGAATGGGCGGTGGGCCGAATCCGTGAAGGCGACTTCCCTCGCCGCCCATCCAAGCGGAAGTGCGAGGGGTGTGACTTCGCGAAGATCTGCTCGAAGAAGCGTGAAGGCTTCGCTGCACAGACGGAGCCCGTGGAGCTGCACCTGCCTGACGGCCAGGCGGGTAAGCGCTTCTTGAAGATCACCGCGTTCTCCGACGTCGATCAGGCGTAGGCCAACGTCGAAATCAGTCTTCGTCGGGGCCCCATTCACGCCCCGAACCGAGCATTGGGAGTTGACATGATTCCGCGCTTCGAATCGAGCGGCGCCGAAATTCCCCCGCAGGCGGAGTTCTGGACGCCTTCCGAGGAGGACATCCCTGCGGATGAAGGCATCGGATTCTTCAGGAACGTGTGGATGATCTTGGGGGTGTCAAAGGTCGAAGCCGATGTCATGGTCTCTGAGGAGTTCAAGTACATCGCGAAGATCGATGAGATGGCCTCTTCGCTCGAAGAGTTCGAACGGGTCGCGGCCTGCCTGGACAGTGGATACGTGGACAGCTCGCGCGACCGTGACACAGCGGAACAGCTGCTCGAAGTATGTCCAGGGCTTCTCGACGAGTCGCACCACAGCGAACCATTCATGGATTTGGGATTCTTGGAGGTTGGAGTCGCGGGCCTCTCATACGCTCTCGCCTACATCGGCGGTGTCCCAGTGGCGAGTTGTCGAGCGCACATTTCGAGCAGGTCGTGGGCGGACAGACCAGTGGTCTTCGCCGCCCTTGACCGTCAGCGCACCGAATGGCTTCAGCCGCTGGTTGGCGACAGCGGCTGCGGGTTCGACGTCGACCCCGACAGAGGTGAATTCCTCGTCATCGATGCACCGTCGATCCTTGAGTCGAACGCCCTGGCGCAGCGCATCGTTCGTGATTTCAGCCGCGACAGGTGCGGATTCGAGCGGTGGCTGGACCTGAAGTCGCTCGACTGGTTCTAACGACGCTTCAGAGGACTGGTGCGAGCTGCGCTGGGAGCGTGTGATCAGCCATCCAGCGCAGTCCGGGCTTCTGAACGGGCGCGACGTACCAGAAGTCCGAGCTCGGCGTCCGTGGCAGAGTCGAGATCCATGAACGCCGTGAGTCGGAGTAGCCGCATGAGGCTGTCCCGGAGAATCGTCCGGGAGGGGATACCGTCTTCGGCGCGATCATCTCGATGTTCTCGCACGATCGCGCGAACGAGAGTCGGTGTACAAGCCAGGGCTGCTCTGCGGGCCATGACCTGATCGAGATCTGCCTCACCGAGAACATTCAGCAGGTGATAAGGATCGTCCGCCTCAGGATCATGGAGTATGTGCGCGCGAGTCCACAGGCGTGCGAGGGCATGCCGGGTCAGGTCTGTCCCCTTGAAACGGTCCGCGACGAAACGACCGTCTGTGCCCGCCGGCCATCGCCAGGCACAGACGTCCGGCAGAAGCACCAGCGCGATGAAGGCCCAGACCTGCCGCTGGGCGGCTTCCCCCGGGGCCATCAATGACTCCTCGTGGAGGATCTGGGATGCCGTGCGGTCGAACAGAGCACGTTGCACGCTCGATGGAGAGCTGGGGAAACCCTGCTCTCGCGCTGCATGGACGAGAGCTCCCCGAAGCCGGCCGAGCTCCACGCGGGTGACTCGGCGTCCCCCCGTGGCCGCGTAGACGGCGCGAGGTGAGTGATCCGCCACCATCGACTCGTGATCGCCGACGGACGCTCCGGCGAGCATCCGGAAGCGTCGATCCGTCTCACCGGGGAGCAGACGCGGGTACAGCACGCTCATCGCGGCACTTCCTTGAGAAAACGCAGTCCGGCTTGGACTTGGGTCCGAAAACGGGAGGGATCTCTACGTCTTTCGTCGCGCAAGCGCTTGGCGGCCTGATCGACCGACTCGGCGGGTCTGACCATGTAGGTCCGGATCAAGGCGCGGACCAGACCCGCCATCGTCAGATCTGCGTCGAGGTCTTCTGGCGGCGTCTCCTCGAAGAACGCCTCGTCGTCCACGGCCCGCCCGATGAGGTCAGTGACGATGTCGACCTCGAGCAGGCTCCACAGCATCCCTGAGGCGTCGTCTTTCGTGGACTCCAACGCCTGCTTGATCGCCGGATGGTCTTCGTTGAGGAGGACCAGCAGGCTGCCCATGGCGGCCTGGTGCCAGTCGGTGCCGTCCAAGTTGACGTACCAGGTTGCCCCTTCCGGCAGTCCTGCCTTGACAAACGACACAGGTGCGATGGGTAGTAGACCGGCGCCGCCTTCCAAGTGGACCCGTGTCTGGTCCATCCAGAGAATCGATCCCGCCCTCGTGGCGACGAATGGCTCGCCCGGAGGTCGATCCACAGCCAGCTCGATGAGGGTCTCCACGGTGAGGTGGCCCCCCAGCACCGAACTGTCGGTGACGATCTGCACTTCGAGGGCCGCACGATCGACGTGGCCGGGGAGCATCTCACTGAATGCCGTGCGCCTGATCAGGGACGTCGACGGCCAGTAGCGGACACACAGACGCAGGGGCGCGTCCGACGTGAGTCCGCAGTCCTTCCGGAAGCCCAAGAGGTCGATGTCCACCACTCGTGCCATCTCGACGTCGGTGGCATAGTCCCACGAGGTCAATGCAGCCGGCATGGGGGATCCGGAGGCGTCGCCGGATCGCCACGCCTCTGCTCGCACCCTGTCGATCGGTCTGCGGTACGGCCAGACCTGCACGCTCATGTGCGCCCCACCACCTTGATGTCCATGAGCACGTCCGCCACGGCGGTGACGATGAGCTCGACTTCACATGCCTCACCCGCGTGGAAAAGCACCTCGCCTGGGATGTGACCATCCTTGTGAGGCACGCGCCATCCGTAGACCTCGGGATGTTCAGCTCCCAGTGGCGAGGCGTTCTCCGCGCCGCCGTCCCCGGTGAGGACACGGACCATGCCCTCCACCCGGTCGGGCCCATGTACTCGTACGCGTTGAACGACGACCGGACGCTCATCGATGACCTCGAATCTCGGCTCACCGAGGAGGGTCGGCCTTCGGTGCTTCGATCCGCGTGAGGGATACGGGCTGTGGGTGCCCTGGGCTCCACCGTTGTCACCGTTCAGATCCAAGCCGCCGAGTGGCGAATCGGCCGCCCCCACGCTGTTCGTCGGCTGCGAGCTCGAACCCCCGGGACGAGAGTCGGAGACGATCACAGCTGCACCCGTCCCCCCAGGACCGGCAAGCAGGTGTCCCAATCGATGCGCGACCGATCCCATCGCGTAGGTGCCGACATCAACAGAAGGCCGCGCCTGCATACCGCTCAGGACATCACAGCGTTCCTTGACCCGTCGAACCGTGGTGCGGACGAATGTGGCTTGGCGGCCCTGGAGCTGCTGTGGCTCCCACGCATCGTGGGTCGGAGGCTCAGAGCGGGCGAAGAGGGGATCGAGCTCGTCGGCGCCTCTGAACACGCCCACGTATCCCGCGGACCGATTGGATCGCTCCGGGCCGGAGTGGTAGCGCACCACGAGCTCGGGGCCACGCATCAGACAAACGTGGTGGGGGGCTCCCTCCAGCCCGAGCTCGCGGGCGGCCGGCGAGGAGACGGTCGCACCGAAGGTGAATGCGTGGGCGAACCGCCCGAGATCCTTCTTGGGACGCTGGCAGGTCAGCCACTCCCCGCCGCCTTCGCCGATCGTCCGATGGGCAGACGCGAAGTAGGCGAGCACGGCGTCGGATTCGGCATCCGGCACGACCATCTCAACGCCGTTCGCAGTGACCGACACCGTCATGCGGGTTGGGCGCTCCGGAAGCATGATGGGCCACAGGTTCCACGCCGCGGCGTCGGCCAAATAGGCGCCGGCCCCAGCGACCGAAAGTTCGGGAGTCGTGTCCGAGTCCGGCAGCGTCGGATCCGTCAGGTCGGGCTCGACGACGACGAGGGTGGTGCCGGTCTCCTCCGCGGAGAAGCCCGGTATCCCCAGTTCCCGAGCGGTGGCGTCCGCTTGCGCGTCACACAGGGGCTCGCAGTGGTCATCCTCCGGCAGCCCCCACCAATGCCGTCCTGTGTAGTGCGCATCGCCGACCCAGAACGACTCCTGGATGGCGACGCCCATGAAGCGTGAGCGAAGGTGCCCGTCGTCATCGGTGAAGCGTGTGTAGACGAGGACGCAACCCACCTTCGAGAGTTGATAGAGCGCGCTCTTGCCGTATCCGTACGTGCCCCCGCTGGATGCGCTGGACGACCCGTCGCGATCGCCGCTGTTCAGCACGAACCGGGCCCACTCCCTGCGCTCGGTCCTGCCCACATCGGAGCGGGTCGGGCCTGCCAGACCGGAGGTGCCGCGGTCGGAGACGGCGAGGTAACGGATGGAGCGTGCCTGTGCGAGTGTTCGGAACACGCCGCCTTGATGGTCCGCACCCGAGGCTTGGGGGGCGAACAACCGCCGCCAGGCCGCAGAGTGGCCTGCGCCCACGGTGCTCAAGTCGAGCCGAAATCTCACCTCGGCACTACTGGGGAGACGGGCGTCCCAGGAGTTCTGAGCTGCTTCCCGCACGAGCAGTGTCAGCCAGGACAGGCTTGGATTCCCAAGCTGATTCAGCAGCCCGTTGGCGGTGATCCCGCCGTCGGCGCGAAAGGGCTGGGCGTACCAGGTCGGATCGCTCACAGATCGGTGCCCAGACGTTCGAGGACGGCGTCTCGCTCGATGATGTGCGGGACAGCGTCGAGGTCTATACGGTATTCCAGGTCGTGCACTCCCGTCGGAACGGCCCCGGCGCCGAAACTCCTGGGAACGATTCGAGGAAAGTCCTCTGCCACCTCATACCAGCGTTGTTCGGGCACGAGGAAACGAGTTGTGGCCATGGGCCCGTCATCGCCCTGGGGAAGCCCCAGCGCCGCAAGCCGGGTGTCCAACGCGATAAGGTCGTCGGTCCCCTCCCGGCAACGGGAGATGAGATCGGGGACCGACCTGGCCGCGGGTGCCGTGGATTCCGCGATGCGGAGCCAAGCGAGGGCGAGCGTGCCCTGCTGGGGGGCTTCCAGTTGGTCTGCACCATGGATGTGGACGACACGCCCCTCTGAGGCCACGGTCCCCTTGACCTCGAGGGCATGGTGGTCGCTGCGGAAGTCTTGAGGGCAACCGAGAGGGCCGAGCCACGTGCGCGCGGCACGGCGGTCGACGACCAAAAGCGCCTCGAGCACGATGAGTTCGGCGAACAGTCCGGCAAGGCGGGGGACGGTCCACCGCTGGGCGGTTCCGCCTAGCATGAGGCGCCATGCCTGCAGTGTCCGGACGATCAACGAGGGGGCCTGATCCGGCTTGGCGGCGATCAAGCCGACCAGGTCGGCGACGAGCCCTGTGAAGGGCGCCGTCACATCCTGCCGGCGACAGGCGATGTCGGCGTACCGAATGGGAAGCGCATCATCGCTGGTGAAGGTGCGCGTGGTGAGATGCACGCCAGCGCTGCGGTTGTCGTCGTCCACGCGGTCACCGGCACCCAAGGGCACGAGCAGGTGCCGCAGTCCGTCCGGGTCCCGCGCGAGCCTCAGTACCCCGGCCGGCGTGCTCACCTGGAGCCCGACCGTGGACATCGCACCATCGGCTGTCACGCCCGCCTGCCGGTCGAGCTCCCGCCAAAGTCCTTCGAGAAGCTCTCGAAGTCGCAGGGAGGCAGACGACCAAGGATGCTCGGTCATGCATCGCCCTCGTTTCCGCCGTCGAGATCCTGGTCGAGCACGGAGACATCCTCGATCTCGTCTTCGCCGTCTTCGCCGGAAGCCGGGAACACTCGCGACAGGTCGGCCTGCACATAGTCGTATTCGACAGCGAGGTCTTCACCGCTCGTCGGCTCGGGGAAGATGAGCGACACCCCCCACACAATCTCCCCGGGGGCGTCCAGCGGAGCACGACCCTCCACGGGCTGCTCCACCCCGTTTCGGCGGACGATCGACACAGGAGCCTTGGCATCGATGGGATACAACAGCACAAGGCCGCGCTCGGGTTGCTGTCGTACCCGCAGACGCTGGAGCACCTTGCGGTTGATCTGCTTCTCGCCGGTCGGGATGGTGAGGTCCAGGGCTTCGTCTCGAGAACCGGAGAGGGTCTTGATGTCGGCGACGGACTCGTCGGGGCCGATGAGACGGCTACGCACCACCGGGGCCACGGCGGTGCCGTTCGGCAGGTCGATCAGCCCCCGAACGCCGTCCGGCGCCTTTCCGATGACACCGATGTTCCACGAGGCCATCGCACCCGAGTTCTTGTACCTCTTGACGATGTAATCCCGCATCAAGTCGCGCGCGGCGTCCAGCGCCTTGGGGTGGAACTCGTATTCGTCGATGAAACTCAACACGTGTTCCATCGGAACGCTGCGCCACAGAGCGCGAGCACCGTGCACGTCTCCGGATTCACCCGTGCTGTGAGCGGCTTCCAACAGCTTCCAGACCGCGGTCGCGTTGTCTGCGTGCCATTGCTCGTCCACTTCATTCTTTCCGCAGGGGAAATACCGCGTCTCGACAAGCTGACCTCCGTACGAAGCGGCGGCCCGGACAGCGCCTTTGGACTTCGACGGTGCGGTCACCTTCATCTTTGGGTGACACCGGATTCTGGGCGCCAACTCCAGGGGGGTAAGGTGTTCTGTCAGGTACCGGTCGATCTCGACGCGCATCTCTGCCTCGACCGTGGCCAGATGGGCGAACCAGCGGCGGGTCTCGTCGGGCATGAAGATACGGGGAAGATCTTCGTAACCGGGACGGTATCCGAACCAGCGTCCCATCTGAAGCAAGGTGTCGTACACATTGGACGAGCGGACGAAGAAGCTGACCACCAAACCCTCCAGCGTCAGTCCACGCGAGAGGGTGTTGCCGCCGACCGCGATCACATTGACCGGACCCGAGTCATAGTCGAGGCGATTGGTGCTGCGGTAGTGGTCCATGACGATTCGCGTCGTGGAGACAACGGGTCCCAGCATGGGGAGCAGGTCTTCGAACTCGAGACGTGCACCCCCGTCCTCAGGGTCGACCCGCGCGGACTCGTCGCGCCACAGCACCCTTAGCTCGTCAATCACGCCATTCCGATCCTCGAGTCCGGTGACGACCTCATCACGCAGTTCTCGGAGCACCGGCTCGTAGGCGTCGTGGACCGGGGTGGCGGAGTGGGCGTGGATCAGCATCGAAGAGTGCTGGTCGTCCTGCCCCCGGGCATGTCGCGCGGCCGTGGCCAGCCAAAACCACAGGACGGCGTGGCGCAGTGAAGGGGTCTCCGCGGGGACGAAATCGGCCACATCGGCCCTCTTGCTCGGACGTAGACTGTCGAGTTCGTCGACGGGGATACTGCGGATCATGTCGCGCCCGCCCGGCGCCTCGGACGGGTCCTCGTGGTCCAATGGGCTTCGGCCGAAAAGGGTTTCCGGCCCCTGGTACCGCTCCCCGCGAGGCAGACTGAGAATGAAGTCGCGAGGATAGAAGTCCTCCTCGTCCACCGGGTCGACGAGAAGATTGGCGAACGGTGTCGCGGTGTAGCCGATGTAGCAGACCTTCGGAATCCGGCCCATGACATCCCGGATCAGAGGGTTGATCTTCCGCGTCGCCAGCGTCGCTTGATCGGCTTCGTCATCGATGATCAGCGTCGGACAGTTGTCGAGCTGCTCTCGTGCTTCCTCGAGCCAATCTCGCAACTTCTTGAGCACCTGGGAGTTCTTCTTGACGACCAAGAGCAGGTGCTGCCCCTTGGAAGCGAGGAACGATTGGGCATTCGGCGGCGGCACGAAATCGTGCTCCGGTTTGGTGATCTGGTGCCACAGGCTCGGATTCAGATCCACGAGGTCTCGGATGAGACGCGTCTGAGTCTGTCGTCGCAGCGAGTTGTGGATGCCCGAGAGGACGATGAACATGCGGTAGCCACGATCCGCGGCCTTGTTCACCACGGCCGTGAAATTGCTCGTCTTGCCGGACTGCACGTGCCCGATGACCAGACCCCGAGACCGGAACCCTGGCTTCTTGGGATGATCGAGCATCCCGACGATCCGACTGGAGGCCTCGTCGATCTTCCTGACCTCGTCCTCGTCGAGCTGTCGCCGCAGGCGCTTCTCGTAGGCTGGCCAGTTCGCGTCCTCTCTCCGCGGGCCCCCGTACCACGGAAGGTCGTTCTCCCTCCCCAACGCCAGAGGCTCACGGAGACTGACGATCTCCGTCGTGGCCGAATCATGACGCCGCAGCAGTTCCTCGATCACCTCCTCAGACACCATGAGGCTGCGCAGTTCCTGCACGGCCTCATGCGGAAGTGCCCTGTCGAGCATGCCTTGGAAGGTCTTCCACGCCGCGTCCATCTGCGGATTGCCCATCGTCCCTCGCAAGTGATCGCGGCCTGCCGACATCTTCCGCAGACCGACGTGAAGTCCTTACGAGCCTCACGCTACCGATCACCACTGACAATGGCGGTTGCATCGCCTGGATCCACATCCGCACGAAGGCAGCGGGCACCTGCTCAGCGTCCTGCGGCGCCCACCGTCACCGCTTCGGAACGCCCACCGAAGCCGCCGAACGCCGCTTACGCCCCGTCCCCACCGTGATCGCCTCTTGGAACGGGATCATGCCTTGACTCGCCAGCGGTCGGCTCTGCTCCTCACCCGGTGACGACGCCGCCTGCGGAGCAGCCGCCTGGCACTCGATGGCCTTCTTCACGGCGGCGTCGCGCGCCTCGTCACCCAGATACAGGGCGGCCGCGAGGAGATGGACGCCGAGCAGAGGCGGGACCGCGTTGCCGATCTGCTGCGACGGGTCGGCGCCCTGCCAGGGGAAGCCTCGCGGGAAAGACTGCAGTTGGCCTGCCTGCGCAAAGCTGAAGCGGACGTCGGGGCCCTCACTGCCGGGAGGCACCACCTTGTTCCTGCGGATCTTGCTGGTTACGGTGAAGGCGGGCTCATCATGACGTCGCCTACCACGTGCCCGCGGGTCTCCACCGGTGCCGTAGTTGGAGATCACTTCATACGGCTGCTGTAGATCGAGCAGGTCGCCCATCGTCACGCATGGAAGCTTCGGCGGCTCCGCCGGCCGCGGCTTTCTCCGGAACGAGCGATGTGTCGGCTCGGGCAGCATCGCGGGGCCGGTGCCCCTGAGCCGGGCGATCAACACCGCGCGCTTCCGGGTCTGCGGCACCCCGTACTCTTCTGCGTGCAGCACACCGGTGGCGGTCGTATACCCCGAGCGTTCGAGGATCTTGGCGAAGGCTTCCCAGACGGGGCGCACGGTGGTGACCTGCTCCAGCACGATGGCTTCGTACGGATTCCCTTGTTTCATCGCGGTCAGCGCCCACCGCAGAGGCTCCAACACCAAGCCGCTCCGCCCTAGGTCCCCAGGGGCCTCGGCGAGCTTGGCGAGCTCCTTGTCGACCTTCGACTCCCTGCCTCTCGCGAGGAGCTCGGCGAGTGCGAGGACCTGCGCCAGTGCCCTGCGTCCAGCCCCTCCAGCGGTGCCGCCGGCGACCGTGTACGTCTGGCACGGTGGTCCACCGGTCAGGACCGTGGCCGCCGGGAAGTCGGATGGACGGAAGCCCTTCACGTCTCCGGGCCTCGTAGCCAATCCGGCGGCGACTCGAGTAGCGCAGGCCTCTTCATCGAGCTCGACACCGACTGCGGCGATTCCCAGCCAGCCGGCGGCCACGTCCAGCCCGCCGGGGCCGGCGAAGAGATCCACAATGTGGCCGTCGTGCACGTAGTCTCCAGGCGGTGGGCGGCCCACCGGAGGCGGCCGCAGGAATGACGCGAAGGCGATCGCCTTGCATTGCCTCCAAGGTCAGCCATCTTCGATCTGACAGGGTAACGCCTGCTCACGGTGGCTAGCCACCGTGAGCACGCTAGTGTCATGCCAAGTCGACACAAGAACCCGGCGGTCGTCTGCCGACCAAGCCCGGAACTGCACAGGCGCGCGAAGATCGCGGTGGCGGAGGTTGACTCGGATATCAACGCCCACATCATCGCTTTTCTTCACTGGCTCGTGGGCGACACCGACGAACTGCCGGACAGACCCTCCGTCGCGAATGAGCACCTTCAGCAGGAATCGCGAAGCCCGGGCTAGGACAGGACAAGAAGCCTCGGATCCTCAGAGGCGGCATCGATGACCGTCACACCGGTGTCCCCTTCTCGATCAGGTCGCACACAGCGTCCGCTGCCCGCCGCAGTACGATGCGCCCGTCCCCATGACTCACTGCGATCACGTCGCTCCCGGGAAACAGGCCCGCCTCTGCGAGCAGTCCGAGGGGCAGGGCGACGCGACCTTCCGTATCGATCTTGGTCTCCGCCGGTTCCCGAATCACGCGGCAAGTCTCGCAGATTCGTTCGGCGGATGAGGCATCCGGTCAGGTTTGGGGCGATCAGGCGCGACGATGGACGCTTGCGCGCTCGACGGCGCCCGATTCGATCGCTTTGCTCCGCTGCTCGTAAGCCTCCTGCACACGCAATGCCGCCGCCACCGGATCTTCGTGCTCCCACACGCGCAGCAATTCCCATCCCGCATCGTGTAGCCACTGATCGGTCTGTCGGTCCCGGCGGCGGTTCGTCTCGAGCTTCTCCGTCCAGTACTGGGTGTTGGTCGCCGAAAGCTGGTGGTGTTGTGGGCATCCGTGCCAGAAGCAGCCGTCCAGGAAGACCGCCAGGCGGACGCGAGTGAACACGAGGTCTGCCGTGCGCCTGACCTTCGGCAACGGGCGGGTCGAAACCCGGAAGCGCAACCCGAGCGCGTGAACGGCGCTGCGCAACGCCAACTCGGGCTTGGTGTCACGGCCTTTGTTCGCCTGCATGCTGGACCGAGTGCCAGCAGACGACGCCCACGAAGCCCCGCCATCACGGTTCCGCCTGCTGGTGGTGTTGGCGCTCATGTTCATGATTATTCAGCCGGTTCCGGGGGCGGTCTTCGACATACTCTGCTCCGAGGCTGAGCTTGAGTGCGCGGTGGTCGCGTGCGATGCGTTGGCGCATCCTCGCCCATCGCGCCAACGCCGCGGTCGGAGCGTCGGGCGTCAGGTTCGATTACCGGCGGCCACCCGGAGCGTCTGGGGCGGCGGGTCAGTCCACCAGTTCGATGGAGGCGAGCACGCCGCCGTCCCACCGGGCGTGTCCGTCGCCCGCGATCTGGGCGGCGGCCCGTGACTGCTTGACCACTGGGCGGGCAGGCCGCGAGCCGTGACGTGTCGGCCTTTTGCTGTCCCGCCGCCAGCCCGCCGCGTCGGCCTCGGCTGCGTGGACGGAAAGGGCGTGCGGCGCTGTCCGATAGCGGGGAATCGTCGTTGGCCCCATCCCCGCCCTCACTCGGCTGGCAGGGAACAACGTCCAGCTCGTGGGCGGCTTCCTTCCCCCGTTATGTTTTTCGCGATTCCGCTCTGGAGCCGCTGGCCTCCGGGCCCGGCATGGCTGTCTCCCCTTGTCGAGAGCATGACCTGGAGGGGGTGGTGTCACCGGGTCCGGGGGTATTCGTCAGAGACGCTGATGAGAGGTCCGGTCACCGTCCGGTCCGGCGCAATGCCGGGCAGTTCGACATGACGCCTCTCACCACCGGCCTCTGGTAGCTTCTTCCTAATCCCGACCGTGTTTTTGTCGTGACGAACAAGATCTCCCGGATCCACTCCATGAACGGCTCCCAGGAGACCTCCCCCAGGCCGCCGATTCCCCGAGTGGGAAGCAGCTTCCGACTTCCCCAACGCCAACCATTAGCACCAGTGACAGCTCGAATACCCGACGCTGAGGAGCACCGGCACGTTCCGCCGCCGCGCCTCCTCGAACGCCTCGTCCGACCAGGGCCACCAGTCGACCGGGTTCTCAGCGTGCTGAAGCAGATAAGGCGAGGTCACACCAGCCAGCCGGTTCATGGGGCCAGCCTCTCACAAGGTGCGGTCCCGCCACCGGGGCCGCACGGGCCCGGACCGGCGGTGCGCGGTGCGGCCGGTGGCGGGAGGGGCGTGTCGTACGGGGGTGCCTCACGCCGCCCTGGTGAGGCCCGACCTGTCCGTGGCGGGTGCGTCGCCGACGGGGCGGGCGGGGGTCGTGGGCCCGGGGCCGGAGGGCGGGGCGCTCGCGGGGCCGGTCGCGGAACTGCTCGCGACGACGGTGCTCCGGGTCTTCGTGGCGGCTTCCTCGTGGCGCGGCCACAGCAGCAGGGCGGCTGCCGCTCCCGTCGCTGCGAGGGCCGCCAGGACCGTCCAGGCGGCGGTGAGGCCGGCCTGGGTGCCGAGCCGGCCGGCGACCGGGTAGGTGAGCAGCCAGGCCAGGTGCGACAGGGAGAACTGGGCCGCGAACGCCCCGGGGATCTCGTCGCGGCCCACGGAGGCCCGCAGGACCTTGCCGGTCGGCGTGATGATCAGCGCCATGCCGATGCCGATCACCGCCCAGATGACCGCCGTACCGGTCCAGGTGGCCAGGCCGGCCGCGCTCAGTGTCACCGCGGCGGCCGTGGCGGCGACCAGGACTCCGGCGCCGGTCGTCATCACCGTACGGGCGGGGACGCGGTCGAGCAGCCGGGGCAGGACGAGCGCGGCCACCAGGGTGCCGGCGCCGGAGGCGGCGAGCATCCGGGCGACGTCGGACTGCGAGCCGCCGAGTTCGTCGCGGACGAGGTTGACGGTGTTGACGACGACGATCGAACCGGCCGCGGCGACCACCAGGTTGAGCGCCATGACGCCGCGCAGCCGTGGTGTGCGCAGGAAGGTCCTGATCCCCGACGCCGCCTTGTCCCACGCCTTGGTGTGGGCGCTCGGCCGGGCGTTTGGCACGCGTGCCGACAGGACGAGCAGGGCGGAGAGGAGGAAGCCGGCGGAGGTGCCGAGGAAGAGGCGGTCGAAGCTGAGGAAGGTCAGGGCGACCGCGGCCAGTACCGGGCTGAGCAGGCTCTCCATGGTGGAGGCGACCTGGGAGGCGGACAGGGCCCGTGTGTAGTGGGACTCGTCGGTGACGATGTCGGGGATGACCGCCTGGAACGTCGGGGTGAACGCCGCGGAGCCCGCCTGGAGCAGGCCGATCAGTACGTAGATGTGCCACACCTCGCTGACCAGCGGCAGTGCGAGGACGACCGCGCCGCGGATCACGTCGAGGGTGACGAGGAGCGTTCTTCGGGGGAGCCGGTCGACGTACGCGGCGGCCAGCGGCGCGATGACCACGTACATGACCATCTTGACGGCCAGGGCGGTGCCGAGGACCGTCCCGGCGTTCGGGCCCGCGAGGTCGTAGGCGAGCAGGCCGAGGGCAACTGTGGTCAGTCCGGTGCCGAACAGGGCGATGACCTGGGCGCCGAACAGGAGGCGGTAGTCGCGGTTGGCGAACAGTCGCATGGCGGGTTCCTTCGGTTTCCGCGTCCGCGGGGCGCGGGGCCCCGGGCGGGGGCCGCGCCCCGCGGATGCGGGCGGCGGTGGGAGGGGGGCGGGAGGTACGGGCGGGACAGGCGGGACAGTCGGCGCAGTCGGGGGTTTCTTCAGGCATCGGGGTCCCTCTCCGGGGTGAGGCCGGCCAGCAGGTTGAACGCGCCGGTGAGGACGTTGAGGGCGACGACGCCGACGACATCGGCGATGGCGCGGTCGCTGTGGCCGTGCTCGCGCAGTGCGGCCAGCTGTCCGTCGGTGATCGACGTGGGCTCGCGGTACACCTGGAGGCCCAGGGTGATCAGCGCCGCGACGGCGGGGTCGGCGGAGGTGCCCCGGTGGGCCCGCTCGATCTCCTCCTCGTCCACGCCCAGGGCGCGGGCGGCGGTGACGTGCGCTTCGAGGCACAGGCCGCAGCCCTGGAGTGCCTGGACGGCGATCGAGATGCGTTCGCTGGTCCTGCGGTCGAGCTTGGCGCGCCCCATGGCGCGGCTGAGCTGGAGGTAGCCGCCCAGTACGGCCGGCGAGTGCGCCATCGTGGAGACCATGGCGCCGATCTCGCCGTGCCGGGCGACCAGGTCGGCGAGCAGGTCGCGCGAGGCGCCGACCGCCGTCTCGGGGGTGAGTCCGGCCAGGCGTGGCATGACGCTCCTTCCTGATGCGGGTCGGTGGAGCCGGTACGGGCGGATCGCGTCCCGTACGGAGTACCGGCGCGCCCGGGGCTCCGGTGCGGGGCGCCCCTGCGGTCAGTGGTGCGCGTGGGCGCCGTGGTGGTGGGCGCCGTGGTCGTGGCCGGTGTGCGCGGGCGCCGTCCGGGTCGCCGCGTCCGGGCCGGGGCCGGCCGTGGTGGTCCGTACCGTGAACTCGGCCGTCCGGACGACGCCTTCGTGCTGGAAGTCCAGGAACAGGCGGTAGGTGCCGGCCGTCGGCGCGACCGCCATGAAGGCGATCTCGGGGCCCGGTGCGGTGACGCCGTCGCCGGGCTCGCCCTCCGGGTGGACGTGGAGGTAGCCGAGGTCACCGACCCGCAGCGCCACCAGGTGTCCGTACGCGGCCAGGTAGGGCTGGAGGTCGGTGACGGGGCTGCCGTTCCTGCGCACCGTCAGCGTCAGCTCGCTCGCCTCGCCGGGCAGCAGCGCGCCGTCCAGCGCGACGGTGTACTCGCCGGTCCGGGCGCTGCCGGTGGGCTCGGGGAGCGGCCGGGGGTCGTACGCCCCGGCGACCGCGGCGTCGATGCCCAGCGTGAGGGTTCCGTCGTGGCCGGCCGGGTGGATGTCGGCGAAGAACCTCCAGTCCCCCGGTTCCAGGGCGAGTTCGACGCTCCAGGTGCCCTTCTCGTCGCGCACCGGGTGCACGTGCTGGAACCCGGAGGTGTCGCGCCGGACAGCTATGAAGTGCAGCTCCTTCTCGTGCTCGGTCACGAACTCGGTGACCGCCCGGCCGTCGGGGCCGGTCACCCGGAAGTCGATCCGCCGGACTCCCGCGGTGAGGGCCGTCGAGTCGAGTTCGAGGGTGTAGCCGTCCTCGGAGACCGACAGCCCGCCGGGCCGGCCGCCACCGTGGGCGGCGTGGCCGGAGTGGTCCGAGTGGCCGTGGGCGGTGTGGCCGGTGTGGGCGTGGTTGTTCATGACAGCTCCTGGGTGTGCGGTGTCTGCGGTGTCCCCCGGTGCCGGGCGACGATCAGAAACATATACCCCCTGGGGGTATGCAGGGAAGTGTTTTCCGAGGAAATCTCGCGACCGCCGCCGCACGCCGTACACCGCACCGCCTCCTCACGCTCACTCGCGCAGACGCCTGTACGGCAGGACACTTGACACATCCGGGCAGGCGCTTCTGAGGGGGACGCAACATGCGGGAAAGCCATCGGCTGGAGGCTGAGCGGTTGTTGGTACGGGCCGTCGAGGAGGAGGTGCGGCGCTCCGGCGGCCGGACCGACGGCCGGGCACTGCTGCTCAGGACACGGGGGATGCTGGACGAACTGGCCGCGCCCGCGGCCGAGGAGTACGCCGCCTACGTACGGGCACTGGACGCGGCGGGCGCCGGGCAGCCGCCGCTGTCGGACCGGTTCAGCCGGGCCAGCGTCGGAACCCCCGTGCTGGTCACGGGAGTCGCCGCGGTCGCCGCCGCGGTCGCCGACCTGGCGCTGGGGACCGCCACCGGGACCGCACTCGCCGCCGGAGCCGTGGTGGCCGTCGCCGGGGCCGGGGCCACCGTCGCGAAGGTGACCGCCTCGCACTGGCCCGCCGCACACCGGCGGGCCGGGGCGTTCGGGCAGCCCGGCGGGCCCGAGCAGCTGAAGCTCCAGTGGCTGACGGCGCTGGAGGTGCGCGGGGTGCGCCCGTACCTCGACCAGCAGCGGATGATGGCCGCCGCGTCACGGGTGCCCGCCGCGTCGAAGAAGACGGTGCCGGGGCAGCTCGGCGTCACCAAGGGCGCCAACCGCAGCGCCGCCGCCCGGCGCAGGTCCGTACTGGAGCAGTCGTTCGGGCATCTGCCGCAGGCGGACGGGCCGTTCGCGGGGCGCCGGGCCGAGATGGCGCAGATCGCCCGCTGGGTGCACGCGGCGCGGGCGAGCACGGAGACCCGGCCGACGGTGGTGGTGCTGTACGGGGAACCGGGTTCGGGGCGCTCCACCCTCGCGGTGCGGGCCGCGCACGAACTGCGGGACCAGTTCCGGGGCGCCTGCGTGGTCGACCTGCGCAGCGGGGCGCCGGGCCGCACCGAGACGCCGCGGCCGACCCGGGACGCGCTGCTGCACCTCCTCAACCGGCTCGGCGCCCCGCGCGAGCAGCTCCTGTTCCGCGACGGAAGGTCCGAAAGGTCCACCAGGGAACAGCAGTTGAAGCGGCTGACCGAGCTGTACCACCAGCATCTGACCGGCCTGCCGGTCACCGTCGTACTGGAGGACGCGAGCGACCCCGAGCAGGTGCGCACCCTGGTCCCCGAGCGCTCGGACAGCCTGGTCCTGGTGACCGCGCGCGCCCCGCTCGCCCTGCCCGACGACACCCCGGCGTGGGTGCACCAGCTGGCGGTGGAGCCGCTGGACGAGGCGGGCGCCGAGGAACTGATGCGGGTGGAGGCCATCGAGCCGGACGGGCGGTACGGACCGTACGACGGCGAATCGGCCGACCGCGTGAGGGAGTTGTGCGGCGGGCTGCCGCTCGCGCTGCGGATCGCGGCGTCCTCGCTCGGCGAGGAGCGCAGCGCCCGCACCCTGGCCGCCGACCTCGCGGCGTACGGGCCGCCCGGCGCGCTCGGCCCCGTGGAGCGGGCGCTGTTCCTGCGGTACGCCGACCAGGGCGAGCAGGCCCGGCGGCTGCTGCGACGGCTGTCGCTGGCCGGCCGGGCCAGCCTCGGCGGGGCGGCGGCGGCAGCGCTGCTGGCCACCGACGAGCAGGAGGCCAGGCGGCTGCTGTCGGACCTGGCCGGGGCCGGCCTCATCGACCACGTGCGGGGCAGCCGCTACCGGCTGCACGACCTGGTGCGCTCCTTCGCGTACTCACGCCTGGTCGACGAGGAGGAGCCGGCCGAGCGGACCGCGGCGCAGGAGCGGCTCATCCAGAACTACGGCGAGCTGGCCGACTCCGTGATCCGGCTCGTCGACGGGAAGAACTCCACCCGCGCCGACCACTTCGGCCCGCACGGCTTCACCTCGCTGGACGCGGCGCTGCGCTGGCTGGACGACGAGTCGTCGTTCATCACGGCGGCGCTGCGGCACGCGGAGGGCGTCGACCAGCAGCTCGTGCTCAACCTCCTGGGCGCGCTGTGCGACTACTGCCTGCTGCGCGGCGACCTGTACCGGCTGGGCGAGATCAGCGAGCTGACCCAGGCCGTCGACCAGGGCCTCCTGGTCCGCTCGGTGCAGTGGCGCACCGGCATCGCGGCCCGCCAGCTCGGTGAGCTGGACAAGGCGCGGACCACGCTGGCGTCGGTGGTGGACCTGTACTTCGAGGCGCAGCACGAGGCGGGCGCGGCGCGGGCGCTGGGCTCGCTCGGCATCACCCTGCACCACCAGGGCAACCTGCCGGAGGCGGCGGCCAAGCTGCGCGAGGCACTGGACCTCCAGACCGCGCCGGCGCTGGCGGGCGACCGCGCCTGGAACCTGCACGCGCTGGCCGCCGTGGAACGGGACCGGGCCAATCTCGCGGCGGCGCTGGAGCTGCTCACCGAGGCGCAGTGCCTGCACCGCGAGAGCGAGTCGCTGCACGGGCAGGCGTGGGCGCACTTCCAGCTGGGCCAGGTGTACCTGCGGATGGGGGAGGTGGCGCACGCGGAGACCGAGCTACACGCGGGCCTCGACCTGTACGGCCGTACCCGCGACGAGCGCGGCGAGGCCTGGGCGCTCACCCAGCTGGCCAGGGCCCGGCTGGTGGACGGCGACCCGGATCCGGCGGTGGACGGGCTGCGCCAGGCCCTGTCCCGGCACCGCGACAACGAGGACGCGCGGGGCGAGGCGTGGACCCGGTACTACCTGGGCCAGGCGCTGGAGGAGCGCGGCGAGCACGACCGGGCGGTCCGGGAGCTGGAACGCGCCCGCACGATGTTCTCGCGGATGCGGGACGTGTACGGGCTGGCCTGCGCCCGGCACCACTCGGGGCGGGTCACCCGCGACCAGCGCGCCGTGCAGACCGGCAACCTGCGCAATTCGGGGTTCGCCCGGCAGCTGCTGACCGACGCCCGCCAGGACTTCGGCCGGATCGGGGTCGCGCACGGCGAGGCGTGGACGGTGCTGGAGCTGGTGGTGATCGACGCGGGCAACAGCCGCCCCGGCCAGGCCCTCTCCCTGTGCGACGAGGCCCTGGCCCTGTTCGCGTCGTACGACGACCGCCGGGGCGGCGACTGGGCCCGCTTCCTGCGCTGCACGCTGCTGCCGTACGCGGACCCGGCGGGTCCGGAGGCGGGTACCGACCGCGCCCTGGACGAGCTCGCCGCCCTGCTCGCTGAACCGCACCCGACCCGCGACGAACGTCTGACGGACTGCGCGGAGTCCTACCGCACGGTGCTGGCCCGCGGCCCCGACCCGACGGCGGGCTGGCAGGCCTGGCGCCTGGGCATGGTGCCTAACCGGCACTCGCGGGAGGTGATGGGCGTCCCGGTCGGGGCGGTGAAGCTGCCCTGAACGGGGCGCGGGCCGCGCGGGCACGGGCCGACGGGCACGGGCCGACGGGCACGGTTCAGCGGGCCGGGCAGGCGCGGGAGGCGAGCCGGGCGGGCGCGGGAGGCGGGCCGGGCAGGCGCCGGGGCGGGCGCGGGTCCGCGGGCGCCGGCTCCGGCCGTCAGGGGCCGGAGGCCGCGCACCCGCCGCTGTGGCCGGCCGGCTACTCGCTCCGGCCGGAACCCTTGCCCTTGGCCCCCGAGCCCGGCTCCGGGCCGGTCCCGGAGCCGGGCTTCGCGGAGGCCTTGGCCCCGGCCGCGGCCTTGGGCTTCCCGCCCTCGGCCCCGTCCGCCGGCGCGTCCGGGTCCGGTGCCTCCTCGAAGGAGACCCTGCCCATGTGCCGGTTCATCGACTTCATCAGCGCCCACACCCCGACCGCCAACGCCGCGAACACGAGGAACCCGAGGATGCCCGGGGTCACCTTGTTCTTGTCGAAGGTGTCGTCGGCCGCAAGCGGGACGAACTGAGTCATTGCCAGGGAAACGTTCACACTAGGCATTGTCGCGGATGCCCGCGAAGAGGTCGCTCTCGGGGAGGGAGGTCGGTACGAGAGCCTTCGCGAGCTCGTACTCCTCGGTCGGCCAGACCTCCTTCTGGATCTCCAGCGGGATCTTGAACCAGCCGCCGTCGGGGTCGATCTGCGTGGCGTGCGCGATCAGCGCCTTGTCTCGGATCTCGAAGAATTCGCCGCAGGGCACGTACGTGGTCAGCGTGCGCTCCTCCATGCCGAACTCGTCCCACCGCTTCAGCCAGTCCCCGTACGGCGACTCCATGCCGCGCGCGAGGAGCGCCTCGTGCAGGGCGACCGTGCGCGGCTTGTTGAAGCCCTGGTTGTAGTAGAGCTTCAGCGGCTGCCAGACCGGGCCGAACTCCTCCTCCGGGAAGGCCTCCGGGTCGCCCGCGCCGTCGAAGGCCACGACCGAGATCTTGTGGGTCATGATGTGGTCGGGGTGCGGGTAGCCGCCGTTCTCGTCGTACGTGGTGACGACCTGGGGGCGGAAGGCGCGGATGGACCGCACCAGGCGGCCGGCCGCCTCGGTGACGTCCTCCAGCGCGAAGCAGCCCTCGGGCAGCGGCGGCAGCGGGTCGCCCTCGGGCAGCCCGGAGTCGACGAAGCCGAGCCACTCCTGCTTGACGCCGAGGATCTCCCGGGCCTCGGCCATCTCCTTCGCGCGTACCTCGTGGATGTGCTCCTCGATGTACTTGTCGCCCTGGAGCTTCGGATTGAGGATGGAGCCGCGTTCCCCGCCCGTGCAGGTCACGACATGGACGTCCACCCCCTCGGACACGTACTTCGCCATGGTGGCCGCACCCTTGCTCGACTCGTCGTCGGGGTGGGCGTGCACGGCCATCAAGCGCAGCTGCTCAGACAAGATCTCGATCCTCGGTGATCCGGGCGCCCTCGGTGATCCGGCGCGATAATGCGGCTTCTATAGTGACCGAACCGGGGGCGGAAATTATTCCTGGGCCCCGTGCTGGCCCTGTGGTCGTCCGGAGGATCACCGAATGAACGCGGTACGTGACGAAGCGACGGGCGGCACCGCCGGTGGCGGCGGTGTTCCCGAGGGTCGCTACGGCCGCTCGGCGGACGCGCGGGCGGACCGGAAGCTGAAGATCCTGGGCGCGGTGCTCGGGGTGCTGCTGCTCGCGCTGGTCGCCTGGATCGGCTACGGCTACATCACGAAGCAGCAGATCAGCGCCGAGTTGATCAAGTTCGACCTGAACTCCTCGAACACCGAGGTGCGGGTCCACCTGGAGATCCGCAAGGGCTCGGACGCCACCGGTACGTGCACGGTGCGCGCGATCGCCGAGAGCGGTGCCGAGGTCGGGCGCAAGGACGTGCGGATCACCCAGAAGGGGACGAGCCGGATCGACGAGATCTACGCGATCCGTACGACGGCGGAGGCGACCAGCGCGGAACTGCTGAACTGCGCCGCCGATCGCCGGTAGCGGTCCGCGAAGGGGCCGGGACGCCCTCGGTCCCGGTCTCCGTTTCCCGCGCTGACCTGCATTGATGCAGCTCTGACCGTTTTACTTCTCCCCCTCGGGGCACCTAATTGTTAGGCTCGTGGTTTCGCCCGCCCGTGGAGGCACATCCTTCTGGGGTAGGGCGATGCTTTGTTATCCCGTAACTTCGAGGAGCACCTGTGACCCAGACCAGCGACGACGTCACCTGGCTGACCCAGGAGTCGTACAACAAGCTCGTGGAAGAGCTGGAGTACCTGTCGGGTCCGGCGCGCGGTGAGATCACTGCGAAGATCGCGGCGGCCCGTGAGGAGGGCGACCTCCGTGAGAACGGCGGGTACCACGCGGCCAAGGAGGAGCAGGGCAAGCAGGAGCTCCGCATCCGCCAGCTGAAGCAGCTCCTGGAGCGTGCCAAGGTCGGCGAGGCCCCCACCACGAGCGGTGAAGCGGCTCCCGGCATGGTCGTGAAGATCGCCTTCGACGGCGACGAGGACGACACGATGACGTTCCTGCTCGCCTCCCGCGAGTACCCGAGCGCGGACATCGAGACGTACTCGCCGCAGTCCCCGCTGGGTACCGGCGTGATCGGCAAGAAGGTCGGCGAGGACGCCGAGTACGAGCTGCCGAACGGCAAGAAGGCCATGGTCCGCATCCTGGCGGCCACGCCCTACCAGGGCTGAGCCCCGCAGCGGGTCCCTTTTCCGTACGGGAGTGCCCCCGGCCGCCAGTGGCGGCCGGGGGCACTCCCGTCTGCGCGTGGGGTCAGACGGTCGCCGAGCGGTACTTGCGGACGGCGAGGGTCCGGAAGACCACGATGATCAGCACCGACCAGATGAGCGACGCCCAGATCGCGTGCTCCATCGGCCAGGCGCCGGTGACCGACACGGGCCGCCCCTCGATGGTGTTGCCGAAGAGCTCGCGGGCCGCCTGGACGGTGGCGCTGAACGGGTTCCACTCCGCGACGTGCTGCAGGAAGGCGGGCATTCCGTTGACCGGCACGAAGGCGTTCGAGATGAACGTCAGCGGGAAGAGCCAGATCAGGCCGCCGGAGGTGGCCGCCTCCGGGGTGCGGACGGAGAGGCCGATCAGGGCGCCGATCCAGGAGAAGGCGTACCCGAGCAGGAGCAGCAGGGCGAAGCCCGCCAGCACCTTGGGGAACGCCTCGTGGGCGCGCCAGCCGATCAGCAGGGCCACCACGGCCAGGACGACCAGGGTGAGGGCGGTCTGCACGAGGTCGGCGAGGGTGCGGCCGGTGAGGACCGCGCCGCGGGCCATGGGCAGCGACCGGAAGCGGTCGATGAGGCCCTTGTGCATGTCGTCGGCGATGCCCGCGCCCGCACCCGCCGTGGCGAAGGTGACGGTCTGCGCGAAGATGCCCGCCATCAGGAAGTCCTTGTAGGCCTGGGCGCTGCCTTCCGGGGCTCCGGGGATGTTGATCGAGCCGCCGAACACGTAGGTGAAGAGGACCACGAACATGATCGGCTGGATCAGCCCGAAGATGATCATCTCGGGGATGCGCAGCATCCTGATCAGGTTGCGCTTGGCGACCACCAGCGAGTCGGTGATCGACTGCACGAAGGCGCTCTTGGCCGGCGGGGCCGGTATGCGGTCAGCAACGATGCTCACTTCTTCGCCGCCTCTCGCGGTGTCGCGTCCGCGGGCGCGTCCCCGGACTCCGTCTCGTCGGTCTCGGCGGCGTGTCCCGTCAGGGAGATGAACACGTCGTCGAGAGTGGGGCGGCGCAGGCCGATGTCGTCGATCTCCACGCCGCGGGCGTCGAGTTCGCGGATGACCTCGGCGAGCAGCTTGGCGCCGCCGGTGACCGGGACGGTCAGCTTGCGGGTGTGCTCCTCGACCTTGGACTCGCCCTTGCCGAAGCCGCGCAGCACCTCGTCGGCGACGGCGATGTGCTCGCGCTCGTGGACGACGACCTCGATGCGCTCGCCGCCGGTGCGGGCCTTGAGCTGGTCCGACGTACCGCGTGCGATGACCTTGCCGTGGTCGATGACGCAGATGTCGTGGGCGAGGTGGTCGGCCTCCTCCAGGTACTGGGTGGTGAGCAGGAGGGTGGTGCCGCCCGCCACGAGGTCCTGGATGACCTCCCAGAGCTGCTGCCGGTTGCGGGGGTCGAGGCCGGTGGTCGGCTCGTCCATGAACATGACCGGCGGGGAGACCACCAGGGCGGCCGCGAGGTCGAGGCGGCGGCGCATGCCGCCGGAGTAGGTCTTGGCGGGGCGGTCGGCGGCGTCGGCGAGGTTGAAGCGCTCCAGGAGTTCGGCCGCGCGCTCCTTGGCCGCCCTGGCGGGCATCTGGTAGAGCCTGCCGACCATGTGGAGGTTCTCGCGGCCGGTCAGGTACTCGTCGACGGCGGCGAACTGGCCGGAGAGGCCGATCGAGCGCCGGACCTCGTTGGGATGCTTCAGCACGTCGATCCCCGCGACGACGGCTTTGCCGCTGTCGGGCTGGAGCAGTGTGGTGAGCACACGGACGGTGGTCGTCTTGCCCGCCCCGTTCGGCCCGAGCAGGCCGAGGACGGTGCCCTCCGGGACATCGAGATCGACGCCGTCCAGAGCCTTTACGTTGCCGAAGGTCTTGACCAGACCCTCGGCGTAGATGGCGCCTGGCATAAGGGTTCCCCCAGTTGGTGGGTGGGTTCCTACGCGAATTTTAGATTTGCGGGGCGGATGCCGCCCGGCGAAGGGATGCGCGAGACACACCATAACGCGATACATCGCGTCTGGAGAAGGGGTTGTGGAGGGGTTGCCGAAAACCTTGCCCGGCACCGGTGCCGGGCAGCTCTCCGCCGTGCGCCGGCCGCTAGGCGACCACCTGGTAACCGGCGTCCCGCAGCGCCTCCCGCACCTCCGTGCAGTGCTTGGGCCCCTTGGTCTCCAACTGCAACTCGACCTCCACTTCGGTGAGTCCGAGCCGCGGATCGGTCCGCGCATGGCTCACGTCGACGACGTTAGCGTCCGCCACTGACAACACCCCGAGAAGATTCGCGAGGGCCCCTGGACGGTCCGTCAAGCGCAACCTGAGCGACAGATAACGACCGGCGGCGGCCATTCCGTGCCGCAGCGTGCGCTGCATCAGCAACGGATCGACGTTCCCGCCCGACAGCACCGCCACCACCGGACCTTCGAAGGACTCCGGCCGGCTCAGCAGCGCCGCCACCGGACTCGCCCCGGCCGGCTCGACCACCAGCTTGGCCCGCTCCAGGCACAGCAGCAGCGCGGACGACAGCTCGTCCTCGCTCACCGTCCGCACCTCGTCGACCAGTTCGGCGACCAGGGCGAACGGCACGTCACCGGGACGGCCCACCTTGATGCCGTCGGCCATCGTCTGCGGCGAGTCCAGCGTGGTGGGACGCCCGGCCGCCAGCGACGGCGGGTACGCCGCCGCGCCCTCCGCCTGGACCCCGACGATCCGCACGTCCGGCCGCAGCGCCTTCACCGCGACCGCGATGCCCGCCGCGAGCCCGCCGCCGCCGACCCCGACCAGGATCGTCCGCACCTCCGGGCACTGCTCCAGGACCTCAAGACCGACCGTGCCCTGCCCGGCGATGATGTCCGGGTGGTCGAAGGGGTGGATGAAGACCGCGCCCGTCTCCCGTGCGTACTGCTGCGCCGCGGCCAGCGTCTCGTCGACGACCTGCCCGTGCAGCCTCACCTCGGCGCCGTACTCCCGGGTGGCCGCCACCTTCGGCAGCGGTGCGCCCACCGGCATGAACACCGTGGAGCGCACCCCCAGCAGCGAGGACGCGAGGGCGACGCCCTGCGCGTGGTTGCCCGCGCTGGCCGCCACCACCCCCGCCGCCCGCTCCTCCGGCGAGAGACCCGCGATCCGGATGTACGCGCCGCGCAGCTTGAAGGACCCGGTGCGCTGGAGGTTCTCGCACTTGAGGTGGACGGGGGCGCCGACCAGGCGGGTCAGGTGGCGGCTGCCCTCCATGGGCGTGCACCTGGCCACCCCGGACAGCATCTTCTGGGCTCCCCGTACGTCGTCCAGGATCGGGGCGAGAGCGGGCGTGCGGTAGTTCATGGCGGCCAGTCTGGCAGCACCGAGGGGGTGATCACCTGTCCGAACGGCCCCGCGGACCCGCCCCGCCCGCCCCCCGAAGCCGCACGTCAGACACCGCCGCACGCCCCCTCGGGGGGCCCGCGCGGCGCACGGCCGGAATCCCGCGCACCGAAGTTATCCACAGGTTTGTGCAGCGCCGGTACGGGCCAGGCGCCATCCGCGTACCCTTGGCGCACCAACCGACCACCGCACGAAGAGAGCCCGAGCCATGCCCCCCACCCAGGACATGACGACCGACCCCGCCGCCGGTCTCCTCGATGCCCTTCAGCACCAGGTGGCCGTCTTCGCCCGGCGTGCGGAACAGACCCGCCTCGGTGGCGTCGGCCAGGTCCGCAACTCCATGGACCGCGCGGCCTACCTGCTGCTCAACCGCCTCGACCAGGAAGGCCCGATGGGCGTCAAGGCGCTCGCCGCCGGGATGGGCATCGACTCCTCCACCGTGACCAGGCAGGTCGCCCCGCTCGTCGACTCCGGCCTGGTCAAGCGCACTTCGCACCCGGAGGACGGACGCGCGGTGGTGCTCCAGCTGTCGCCCCGCGGACAGGCCAGGCTCGACGAGGTGCGCTCCTCCCGGCGCGAGCTGATGGCCCAGGTGACGGACGGCTGGAGCGAGGACGAACGGGCCGAGTTCACCACCCTGCTGACCCGCTTCAACTCCGCCCTCTCCGCCCGCCAGACGGCGAGCACCGAAGCCCCGCCCGCCTCCTGACCACGGCTTCGCGCAGGCTCCCGCCGCCAACCCCTTGACCTGACCTGACCGCTGTCCTCATATGAGGACAGCGGGCGGAGAAGGAGTCACGGTGAGCGAGCGCGAGGCGGTCCAACAGCGGCGCCACGCCAAGGAGTTCGAGTCGTTCGTCGCCGGAGCGACGGGCCGGCTGCTGCATGCCGCGACCCTGCTGACCGCCGAGCCCGCGGACGCCAACCCGCGCGCCCAGCAGCTGCTCGCCGCCGCACTGGCCAGCACGTACGCCCACTGGGCGGGGCTGCGCGGCGAGGACCCCTACGACCGCACCCGGCAGGAACTCGCCACCCGCTTCGCCCGCAGCGCCTGGCACCACCGGGCCTGGCACCGCCGCCGGCGCCGCGGCGGACTGCTGGAGCTGCTCACCCCGCAGGAGCGCCTGGTGGTGGTGCTGCGGCTGTACGAGGGCGTCCCCGAGGAACAGACCGCCGCACTGCTGGGCCTGCCGGCCCAGCGGGTGCGCGCCCTGTGCGCCCGAGCGGTGGCCCAGGTGTACGAGGCGCACGGCACGGACCGGACGGCGACCGCGCCATGAGCGTGCGCAAGCGGAAGGAGGACGAGGTGCGGCTGCTCCTGGAGCGCGCGCCGCACCCGCCCGTACCCACCGACCTGCTGGTACGGGCGACCGAGCGCGGCGTGCGCCGGCAGCGGCGGCGCCGCACGGTGCGGCAGGTGCTGTGGGTGCTGGCGGCTCTGGCGTTCCTGGCGTTCCTGGTGTGGGCGGCGGTCGCACAGCCGTGGCTGGCCCCGCCGTCGGACAGCACCCCGCCGGTGGAGGGCTTCTGAGCGGGCGGGACGTCCGGGCGGAGGGCGGCCGCGCGGAAGTTTCCCGCGCGGGAAACTTCCGCGCGGGGCACGGGGTCCCGGCGCCGGACCCGGGGGGGGCCGGGCGCCGGGACCGTACCGACCGTCAGCCCAGCGCCTGCTTCAGGTCGGCCAGCAGGTCGTCGCCGGACTCGATGCCGACCGAGAGCCGCACCAGGTCGGACGGCACCTCCAGCGCCGAACCGGCCACCGAGGCGTGCGTCATCCGCCCCGGGTGCTCGATCAGGGACTCCACGCCGCCCAGGGACTCACCGAGGGTGAAGAGCCCGGTCCGGTTGCACACCTCGACCGCCGCCTCCTCGCCGCCCGCGACGCGGAAGGACACCATGCCGCCGAAGGACTTCATCTGCTTGGCCGCGACCTCGTGCCCGGCGTGCTCGGGCAGCCCCGGGTAGAGGACCTGGGAGACCTTGGGGTGGGCGGTCAGCATGTCCGCGATCCGGGTCGCGTTCTCGGTGTGCCGGTCCATGCGCACGGCGAGGGTCTTGATGCCGCGCAGCACCAGCCAGGCGTCGAACGGCCCGGCCACCGCGCCCATCGCGTTCTGGTGGAACGCAAGCTCCTCGCCGATGCCCTCGTCACCGGTGACGAGCGCGCCGCCGACGACGTCCGAGTGGCCGCCCATGTACTTCGTCGTCGAGTGCACGACGACATCGGCACCGAGGGCCAGCGGCTGCTGGAGGTAGGGGCTGGCGAAGGTGTTGTCGACGACCAGCCGGGCCCCGGCGGTCCGCGCGATCTCCGCGACGGCGGCGATGTCCGTGATGCCCAGCAGCGGGTTGGACGGGGTCTCCACCCACACGACCTTGGTACGGGGGGTCAGCGCGGCCCGCACCGAGGCCGGGTCGGAGGTGTCGGCCACCGACCACTCCACGCCCCACCGGGAGACGACCTTCGCGAACAGCCGGAAGGTGCCGCCGTAGGCGTCGTTGGGGATGACCACGTGGTCGCCGGGCGAGAGCAGCGTGCGCAGCAGGCAGTCCTCGGCGGCCAGACCGGAGGCGAAGGCGAGGCCGCGACGGCCGCCCTCCAGCGCGGCGAGGTTCTCCTCCAGGGCGGTGCGGGTGGGGTTGGCGCTGCGGCTGTACTCGTAACCGCCGCGCAGGCCGCCCACTCCGTCCTGCTTGTACGTCGACACCTGGTAGATCGGCGGTACCACGGCGCCGGTCAGCGGGTCGGCGGTGTTTCCGGCGTGGATGGCGAGGGTTTCGAAGGCGCGGTCGGCGCCGCTGTCGTGGCTCATGCGCCCGAGGGTAGTTCGCTGTCCGGCGTGCCACATCCGTTGTCCGGGACATTTGACCCTCCGCACGCGCCTCCGCCCGGCCCTCCGCCCGCCCCGGTGTCCGGCCGCACGCGCCTCCGCCCGGCCCTCCGCCCGCTCCGGCGTCCGGTCCCCCGGGTACCGTCCGGGACTTCGGCCGCCGGTCCGGGACAATGGGCGCATGGAGATTCTCTGGTTCCTGATCGCGGTGCTCCTGCTGGGCGCCGCCCTCGGTCCTTTCCTGCTGCGCAGGCGGGGCGGCATCCGGCTGGCCGCACCCGGGTCGCCCGACGCCGCCGACCCGGAGGACTACGGGTTCGTACGGCAGGAGGCCCTGGACGTCCGGCTGCCGGGCCCGGACCAGGACCTCCTCGACGTACTGGACGTCGTGCAGCGCACCCAGGACTGGCGGGCGGCCTCCCAGCTCCTCGCGGGCACCCCCAAGGAGGGCGAGGTCCGCTGGCAGCGGGTGCAGTCGTTCGCGGGCGCGGCCTCGCTGGAACTGGCCCAGCGGCCGGGCGAGGGCGGCCGGTGGCTGCGCGACTGGCGCTCGGAGTCGCCGAAGGACGCGGGCGGCGCGGAAGTTCACGCAGAATTCTTGGTGCAGCAGGCCTGGCGGTCCTCGTCGTCGGACAAGGACGACTTCCGGATCATCCTGGAGGAGGCCAAGGAACTCTGCGGGCAGGCCGCGCTGCTGGCCCCGGGCGACCCGGTCCCGTACATCGTCGAACTGTCCGTCGCGCGCGGACTCGGCTACTCGCGGGCCGAGTTCGACCAGCTGTGGGCGAAGGTCATCGACCGCGCGCCGACGCACCTGGGGGCGCACCTGGTCGCCCTGCACTACCTCTCCGAGAAGTGGCACGGCTCGCGCGCCGAGGCGGACACCTTCGCCACCCACGCCGCGTCGCGCGCCCCGCAGGGCTCCCTGCTCGCCGCGCTCCCGCTGTTCTCGGTCTACGACCACCTGCCCGACGTGATCCTGGTCAACAGCTTCTACCGGAGCGCGGTCCTCACCCGGGCGGTGGAGGGCGCGCTGTTCGCGGTGCACGCGGCCCGCCCGGACGACCCGATGCTGGCGCACGTCCGCCACATGCTGATCCTCTTCCTGGTCCGGTCGGAGCGCTGGGCGGAGGCGGTCCAGCAGATCGCCGCGGTGGACGGCTACGTGGGCGCCCTGCCCTGGACCCACAACCCGGACCCGGCGGCCGACTACACCCTGCACCGGAACCTCGCGGTGGCCGGGTACGAGGCGAACGGCGGCAGCCCGGCGACCCTGCGCGGCTAGCGCCTGCCCGTCCGGTACCTGCCGGGCGGACCGGTCCGCCGGGAGGGGCCGCGGGGAATCCCCGCGGCCCCTCCCGCGTTGTACGGACCGATCCGCCCGTTGTCCCTGGAGGAACCATGCTCTTCGGCCGTACGCCACAGCTCCCCACCCCCGAGCAGGCCCTCAAGGGCCGCGCGACCCCCGAATTCGAGGTCCCCTCCCGGCACACGGTCCTCGGCAACCCGCTCGTCGGCCCGTACCCCTCCCACCTTGAGGTCGCGGACTTCGGGCTGGGCTGTTTCTGGGGCGCCGAGCGGAAGTTCTGGCAGACCAAGGGCGTGTGGACGACGCTGGTCGGCTACCAGGGCGGCTCCACCGTCAACCCGGCGTACGAGGAGGTCTGCTCCGGCCTGACCGGCCACACCGAGGTCGTCCGCGTGGTCTTCGACCCCGCCGTGGTCTCCTACGCCGCCCTCCTGAAGGTCTTCTGGGAGTCCCACAACCCCACCCAGGGCTTCCGCCAGGGCAACGACGTGGGCACCCAGTACCGCTCCGCGATCTACCCGCACACCCCGGACCAGACCGCCGTCGCCGAAGCCTCCCGCCAGGCCTACCAGGAGGTCCTGACCGGCGCCGGCTTCAAGACCATCACCACCGAGATCCTCCCGGCCGCCGACAACCCCTTCTACCCGGCCGAGCCTTACCACCAGCAGTACCTGGACAAGAACCCCGACGGCTACTGCGGCATCGGCGGCACGGGCGTCACCCTCGCCGCCCCCTTCGAGACCAACTGGGGCGCCGCCTGCCCGACGGGCATCGCACCGGCCCCCGAGGCCGCAGCGGCGGAGGGCGCCGAGAAGTAGGCGGCAGGACGCCGCTCGCAGGTGCGGCACGTGCCCGGGGAGGCCGCCCGGGGAGGCCGGTGCGGTTCTTCGGGGTGGGGCGGGGATCATGGCGGGACTGCCGGTCCCGGCAGGTCGGTCGATGCGAGGAGACGTGTCGTGCAGCACCACATACGCCCCGAAGGGGCACCGCCGACCAACGGATACAGCCACGCGGTGGCGTTCGGCGGGCCGATGGTGGTGGTCTCCGGGCAGGTCCCGGTGGACGGGGAGGGGCGGCCGGTCGGTGAGGGGGACGCGGAGGCGCAGGTCAGGCAGGTGTACGCGAATCTGGCGACCGCGCTCGAAGCGGCCGGTTCCGGGCTGCGGGACGTGGTCAAGCTGACCGTGTTCCTGACCGACCTCGACGACCTGCCCGCCTTCCGCCGTGTGCGCGACGAGCACCAGGACCCGGCGCGCCCGCCGGCGTGTTCGCTGGTGCGGGTGGCGGGGCTGGTGCGGCCGGAGTTCCGCGTGGAGGTCGAGGCGTGGGCCGTGGTGAACGACGGGGAGGCGTCGTGACGGGCGGGAGTGCGCGGTCGACGGTTCGCTCGGGATCTCCGCTGGAGCCGCGGATCGGGTTCTCGCGTGCGGTCCGCAAGGGCGCGTACGTCGCCGTCGCCGGTACCGCGCCGATCGGGGACGACGGTACGACCGTGGGGCGTGGGGACGTCTACGCCCAGACGGTGCGCTGCCTGGACGTGGCGGAGGCCGCGCTCCGGGAGGCCGGGGCCTCGGTCGGCGACGTGGTGCGTACGCGGATCATGCTCACCGACGTGACCCGCTGGCAGGACGCGGCGCGGGCGCACGGCGAGCGGTTCGCCGCGGTGCTGCCCGCCTGCACGTTCGTCGAGGTGTCGCGCTTCATCGACCCGGAGTGGCTGGTCGAGGTGGAGGTCGACGCGATCGTCGACCACTGACCTCCCGGAGAGCGGCGGGAGCCGGGCGGATCAGCCCAGTTCCAGTGTGGTGATCGCGTACACGCCCGTACGGTCGAACTCCGGCGGCTGGGGGGTCGTGTACATGCGGGAGGTCTCGAAGCCCGGGGTCAGGCCGAACTGTTCCGCGAGGCGGACGGCGGCCGGGTTGATGTCGGGCACGTCCAGGGCGACCGGGGTCCCCGGGGACGTCGCCGCCAGTGCGGTCAGGAGGGCGGCGGCGATGTCCGGGCCTGCCGCGTGGAAGGGGCCGATGCGGGAGGCGGCGACGCAGCCGCGGATCGTACCGAGGCCGACGATGCGGCCGTCCTCGACGGCGGCGATCGAGTGCCGGCCGGGGGCGGCCAGCCAGGCGCCGAGGAAGGTCTCGCGGGGCGCCGGGAAGAAGTCGCGGTCGTACGCCGCCAGTTCGGCGAAGGAGAGGGTGCCCGCGTCGACGAGGGCGACGCCGGGCGGGGGTGTGGCCGTGCCCGAGGGGACGCCCTCGTAGCGGGTGTTGGTCCAGGCCGAAACGAAGCCGGACTTGCGGTAGTTGGGCTGCTGCGCCACCACTCCGTCGAGCCCCACGGTCCGCCCGGCCAGCCGGGCCATGCCCGCGTTCCACACCTGGATGCCGTACCCCTGGCCGCGCACGTCGGGGCGGGCCAGATAGAGGCCGAGGAAGCCGAAGTCGGTGCCGTAGCGGATCACCGAGACGCAGGAGACGGGGGTGTCGTCGCCCTCGCGGCGGGCCACCAGGAAGCCGGTGGGGTCGGCGGCGAAGAAGGGCTGGACGTCGGCGAGTCCGGGGTTCCAGCCCTCCTCCCTGGCCCAGGCGTGCATGAGGTGGAGGTCCTGGATGCCGGCCGGGGAGACCCGGGAGGGGGCGTGGCCGGTTCGGCCGGTTCCGTGCACTGCTTGCTCCCTGCGGTCGCGAAGGGGATGCCCTGACACCTGGGATACCTGGCCCGCCGGCGCCCGGTTCATGCCGTCACCCGGCCGACGGGAACGCCCGTGCCACGTCGAGCACCGAGTGCTGGACCACACCGAAGTGGTCCGCGTCCGGGCCGTGGTCGACGACCTCCACCCGCACTCCGCGCTGCGCCAATTGCCGCGCGCAGCCGAGGGTGTTGGCGATCGGCACCTCGGGGTCGCCCGACGCGCTGCAGAGCGTGACCGGGCCCCCCGCAGCGACCGTCCGCACCGGGCGGGCAGGACGGACCGGACGCACCGACCGGACCGACCGGATCGACCGGGGCGGCCCGAGCGACCTGCCCGACCTGGCCGACCGGGCCGACCGGTCGAACGCGTCCGACCGAATGAGCGCGTCCGGCCGGTCGATCCCGTCCGGCTGATCGAGCCCGCCCGGCCGGTCGACCCCGTCCCGCCAACTCCCGTTCCCCACAAGCCCGTTCCGGGCCTTTCGCTTCTTCTGCGTCATGCCCCACCAGACGGCCCGGCGGTCATGGAAGGTTGAGCCGGTTCGCCCGGTTCCGTCCTTCGGCGCAGGACCGTGACCGCGAATCCGGCCGCCATCAGCATGAACACCCCCGCCCCCAGCGCCGCGTAGTTGAGGCCGTGCGTGAAGGCCTCGCGGGCGGAGGCGAGCAGGGACTCGGCCTGTGCGGTGGGCAGCCGGTGCGCGGCGGCGACCGCGCCGCCCAGCGTCTCCCGTACCGCCTCGGGCACGGCCGCCGGGCCCTCGCCCGCCATCTCCCGGGTGTACACCGCCGCCCCGATGCTGCCCAGGATCGCCATACCCAGCGCCCCGCCGAACTCCGTGCCCGACTCGACGACCGCCGCCGCCGCGCCCGCCCGCTCGGGCGGGGCCGCGCCGAGGGCCATTTCGTTGGCGAGGGTCATCGCGGTGATGATGCCGGCCACGTAGATCGCGCTGCCGGTGAGCACGAACCACAGGGGCGAGTCCGTACGGACCTGGGTGAGCCAGCCGAAGCCGGCCGCCGCGAGGACGAATCCGCCGGTCATGACGTACGCCCGGTCGATCCGCCCGGCCAGCGCCGCACCCGCGGGGGCGAAGACGAACGCCGCGCCCGACGGCACCAGGCTCCACAGCGCCGCCTCCAACGGCCGCATTCCCAGCACGGACTGGAGGTACTGGTTGAAGAAGACGGAGAAGCCGATCGTGGCGAACATGGCGAGGACGTTCGTGACGACCGCCCCGCCGAAGTGCCGCCCGCGGATCATCGCGAGGTCGATCATCGGCTGGGCGAGGGTGCGCTGCCTGCGGACGAAGACGAGGGCGACGGCCGCGCCCGCGGCGACGTGCACCAGGGGCATCGGGTGGAGTCCGTCCTTCGCCAGTTCCTTGATGCCGTAGACGACCGGCAGCACGGCGGCCAGGGAGAGCAGTGCGCTCGGCACGTCGAAGGCGGGGCGGGACGGGCTGCGGAACTCCGGGAGCAGGAACGGCGCGAGGACCAGGAGCAGCAGCATCGCGGGCAGGTTGATCAGGAAGACCGAGCCCCACCAGAAGTGTTCGAGGAGTACGCCGCTGAGGACCGGGCCGAGGGAGATGCCCGCCGCCATGACCGACGTCCACAGGGTGACGGCCTTGGCGCGCTGGCCGGGGTCGCGGAACAGGTTGCGGATGAGGGCGAGGGTGGAGGGCATGAGCGTGGCGCCACCGATGCCGAGCAGCACCCGGGCCGCGACGAGCATCTCGGGTGTCGTGGCGTACGCGGCCGTCACCGAGGCGGCCCCGAAGGCGACCGCCCCGGACAGCAGCAGCCTGCGGCGGCCGATGCGGTCGCCGAGCGCGCCCATGGTGATGAGCAGGCCGGACAGGACGAAGCCGTACACGTCCAGGATCCAAAGCTGCTGGGTGGCGCTGGGCGCGAGGTCCTGGCTGATGAAGGGGATCGCGAAGTAGAGGACGGAGACGTCCATGGAGACGAGGAGCAGGGGCAGCATCAGGACGCCGAGCGCGGTCCACTCCCTGCGTCCGGCGAGGGGCGGCTGCGGCGGGTGGGATCGGGGCTGCCGGGGCGGTGCAGTGGTCACGGTGGGCTCCGGGGGAAGGGTGTCTGTACGGCGTACGCCGCTGTCTGCGTACGAGATAAACAGCCCTGGTGCGGCACGGCAACGAGTGACCTAGTGCACCGAAAATCGGGGCCTGTTGGTGCACTTCGCAGCCACGTAGTGCACTAGTGCACTCGCCGAGTACACTGCCCTGATGACGACCCCCTCACCCCGGACGCCGGGCCCCTCCGTACGGATCGCCGACGACATCCGGCGGCGGATCGCCCGGGGCGACCTCTCCTGCGGCGACAAGGTGCCCTCCACCCGGCGCATCACCGAGGAGTGGGGCGTCGCCATGGCCACCGCGAGCAGGGCGCTGGCCTCGCTCGCGCAGGAGGGGCTGGTGCGGGCGGTGCCGGGGGTCGGCACGGTCGTCGTGGACGCCCGGTCGGCGCCCGCCGCGCGGTACGCCCGGACTTCCGGCGGGCTGAGCCGGGCCGGGGTGGTGCGCACCGCGCTCGCCGTCGCGGACGCGGAGGGGCTGGCCACGCTCACCATGCGGCGGGTCGCCACCGAACTCGGGGTGTCCACCATGGCCCTGTACCGGCACGTCCCGGGCAAGGCGGAGCTGGTGCACCTCATGTCGGAGGCGGTCTTCGCGGAGCGGCCGATGGAGAGCCCGCGCGCCCGGGACGGCGAACCCGGCTGGCGGACCCAACTCTCCTGCGCCGCACACTGGTTGTGGGACGTGTACGTGCGTCACCCGTGGATGGCGCAGGCCATGGCGTCGCTGACCCGGCCGACCGCCGCCCCGGAGGCGATGCGGTACACGGAGTGGGTGCTGCGGGCGCTGGACGGGCAGGGCCTCGGCCCGCACGAGATGCTGCACGCCCATCTCACCCTGTTCGGGCACGTCCAGGGGCTGGCGGCGGCGATGGAGCTGGAGAACCGGGCCCGGCAGGACACCGGGATGACCCCGGAGCAGTGGATGGCGTCGCACGACCAGCGGGCGGACGCCGTCGAGGTGGCGGCGGGCTATCCGGTACTCGGCCGGCTCTTCGAGCGGGACGAGTTCGAACTGGATCTGGACACCCTGTTCTCCTTCGGGGTGGAACGCATCCTGGACGGGGTGCAGGTGCTCATCTCCCGCAGGGCGAAGGCGCGTTGACCACCCGCACCGCCCGCTCCGGCGCCGTCGCCCGCACGCCTGCGTCTACGCCTGCGCGGCCCGTACGTGTGCCGCCGTGCCGGCCGGGTCGTAGCCCTCGGGGACCCCGTCCACCAGGATGATGTCGCCGGGCAGGTGGCGGGTGCGCAGCGGGACGATCTCCTGGTAGGCGGCGGAGGCGTACCAGTCGCGGGCCTCGGCCATGTCCGGGAAGGAGATCAGGACGGGGGCGCCGTGCCACTCGCCCTCCAGCAGCTCGTGCTCCTCGAAGTGGACGAGGAAGCGTCCGCCGTAGGGGGTGAGGGTGCCCTGGATGCGCTCGATGTACTGGAGCACGTCCTCGTGCAGCGGGCCGTTGCCGGGGCCGATGTGAGCGATGGCGTACGCGGTCATGGCGTCCTCTTCCCTCGGGCTGTGCGGGGTGTCCCGGGGCTTCTCCCGGCCCCGGTGAACGCCCCGGCGTTCGTGGTGGGTCCAAGACTGCCGCCGGGGGGCCCGCCCGGTCGATTACCCCGGAGGTAGGTTGGCCGGATGGATCTTGCGAGGGGTGCGGGCGCCGGGGCACGGTTCCTGCTGCGGCGGGCGGTGGACGGGGACGCGCGGGCGGCTGCGGAGGTGTGGCTGCGGTCGTACGACGCCGCGCTGCCGAGCGTGCGGCGGGCGCACGACGACGACGGGGTGCGGGCCTGGTTCCGGCACGTGGTGGTGCCGGACTGCGAGACCTGGGTGGCGGCGGACGAGGAGAGCGGGGACGGTGCGCTCGCCGGGGTGATGGTCCTGGACGAGGCGGGGATCGACCAGCTCTACCTGGCGCCGGAGCGGCGCGGGCTCGGCCTGGGCGACCTCTTCGTGGCGAAGGCCAAGGAGCTGCGCCCCGGCGGTCTGGAGCTGTGGACCTTCCAGGTCAACGAGAGCGCCCACCGCTTCTACCGCAGGCACGGCTTCACCGAGGCCGAGCGCACGGACGGCACGCGCAACGAGGAGCGGGAGCCGGACGTCCGCTTCGTCTGGCGGCCGTAGCGGCACCCGGCGCCGCCACGCGGCGGCAACAGGCCCACGGCTGATCGTCGGAAGCCCCGGGAAACGGCGAGGGCGGGTGCCGCCCCCTGAAATGGGGTGGCACCCGCCCTCGTCTCGGTCCGCGGGACCGGGGCGGCGTCGGGTCAGGCCGCGGAGCCCGCCGTCCAGGCGGCCCAGTCCAGGTTCCAGCCGTTGAGGCCGTTGTCCGGCTTGATGGTCTTGTCCGGGGAGTTCTTCACGATGACGACGTCACCGACGATCGAGTTGTTGAAGAACCACGAGCCGGGGGTGTTCGGGTCGTTGGCGCCCTGGGTGTCCTGGAGGCCGACGCAGCCGTGGCTGGTGTTGGCGCTGCCGAAGATGCCCTTGCCCCAGTAGTTGCCGTGGATGAAGGTGCCCGACGTGGACAGCCGCATGGCGTGCGGGACGTCCTTGATGTCGTACTCGCCCTTGCCGTCGTCGTCCGTGAAGCCGACCGTCGCACCGTCCATACGGGTCTCCTTGAACTTCTCGGAGATCACCATCTTGCCGTTGTACGTCGGGTTGTCGGGCGAACCGGCGGAGATCGGGATGGTCTTGATGACCTTGCCGTCCTGCGTGACGGTCATCTGCTTGGTCTTGGCGTCGACCGTGGAGACCTGGTTGCGGCCCACGGTGAACTTCACCGTCTTGTCCTGGACGCCGGTGATGCCGTCGGCGCCCTCGACGCCGTCCAGGGCGAGCTTCATGGTGACCTCGGAGCCCCCCTTCCAGTAGTCCTGGGGGCGGAAGTCGAGGCGCTGGGAGTCGAACCAGTGGCCGACGACCTGCTGGCCGCTGCTGGAGGTGACGGTGATGCCCTGCTGCACGGCCTTCTTGTGGGTGATCGGCTTGTCGAAGCGGATCGAGACCGGCATGCCGACGCCGACCTTGGAGCCGTCCTCGGGCGTGAAGTTGCCGATGAAGCTGTTCTTCTGCGAAACGGTGGTGAAGGACCGGTTCTCGTGCGCGGAGCGCTTGTCCGCGTCCACGGCGGTCGCGCTCAGCTTGTAGACGGTGGCGCGCTGAAGACGGCCGTCCGGCTTCCAGCTGGTGCCGTCGGCGGAGATGGTGCCCTTGACCTCCTTGCCGGCCGCGTCGGTGAGCTTGACCTCGGTCAGCTTGCCGTCGGCGACGGTGACCTTGGCGTCGTTGTTGATGCCGACGTTGGTCGCACCGGACTTGGGGGTGATCTCTATTCGGGCCTTGGAGGTGTCCTTGGCGGCTGCCTCGTCGGCCTGCTCCTGCGACTTCTTCGAACCGTCGGCCGCGTTGCCGCCGCCGTCGCTCTTGCCGTCGTCGCTGCAGCCCGAGAGCACCAGTACGCCGCCGAGCAGCGCGGACGCGGCAATCAGACCCCTGCGCCGCTTGCTGTTCGTGATCACACGCTTCTCCATAGTTGCCGAAACCCCACGATCTCCCCGGGGCTGCTGACCAGGTCTGCGGCGGCCGGCCGCCGAGCCCCTGACGGGCAGCACTTCCCCTGTCAATGCAGTTACAACCCCTGACGGGGCGCCTCCGTTCCACTTTCCGCGAAAGTGTGGGCAACGCCACTGCCGGGAGCGCTCACCTTGCGCCACGCTCCCTTGCGACGCTACGCCGCCCCTTTTGCCCCTGCTCGGGCGGGGTCATGCACGGGGTGCGGGCGGCGGGGTGCGGGACCGCCGGAACAGTGAAGTGACTTATCGGGCCTTTTGCCCTGCCTCGTCATGGCGGAATCAAGAGTTCCATCCCCTCACGGCTTTCCTCCGACCCGCTGCTTTCATTAGCATCGGCGCGCACGACCAATTCGCGGGTGCCTCAAGGGGGATCGATACCGTGGCCGCACTCCGACCGCTGCTGACCGCCACCGCCGCCGGTGGGCTGCTGGCAGCCCTGTGGTTCGTACCGTCGGCGAACGCGACGGGCGAGACCCCCGAACAGGCACGGAAGGCCCAGCAGGCAGCGGCCTCCGCGCCGAACGGGCCGACCGCGCGGACGGCCGGCACCGGCCCCGCCGCCGGTACCGCCGGGGCCTCCGCGCAGAGCGACGCCCACCTCGCCCTCGCCGACACCGGCAGCGTGGACACCACCCCGTACCTCATCGGCGGTACGGCGTTCCTGGGCATCGGCGCGGGCTTCGTGACGTACTCGGTGCGCCGCAGGGGCGCGTCGGGCGACGGGGCCGGCGGGGCACTGGCCTGACGGCCGGGGCCGCCTTCCGGTGGCCCATGTTCCGGTTCCGCTTACGTTTCTCGGCGCCGTTTCCGGCCCGCTCCCGCTGCCGGCCGGCCTCCGCTCCCGCAGTACGCGAAGGGGCGCCCGGCACACGGCCGGGCGCCCCTTCGCGTACTGCCTCGGGCGTTACGCCAGCGGGCCCGTCACCGGCTCCACCGACGCGACCAGCGCCCCGCTGCGGACGAACGCGTCCGCCGCCGCCAGGTCCGGGGCCAGGAAGCGGTCCGGGCCCGGTCCTCGCACTCCGGCCGCGCGCACGGCCGCGATGACCGCCTGTGACGCCGGGGCCGGGGTCAGACCGGCCCGCAGCTCGATGCCGCGCGTCGCCGCGTACAGCTCGACGGCCACGATCCGGGTGAGGTTGTCGATGGTGGTGCGCAGCTTGCGCGCCGCCGACCAGCCCATCGAGACGTGGTCCTCCTGCATGGCGGAGGACGGGATGGAGTCGACCGAGGCCGGGTTGGCGAGCCGCTTCATCTCGCTGACCAGGGCGGCCTGGGTGTACTGGGCGATCATGAGGCCGGAGTCGACACCGGCGTCGTCCGCGAGGAAGGCCGGGAGGCCGTGGCTGCGGTTCTTGTCGAGGAGGCGGTCGGTGCGGCGCTCGGCGATCGAGCCGAGGTCGGCGGCGGCGATGGCGAGGAAGTCCAGGACGTAGGCGACCGGTGCGCCGTGGAAGTTGCCGTTGGACTCCACGCGGCCGTCGGGCAGCACCACCGGGTTGTCGACGGCAGCCGCCAGCTCGCGCTCGGCGACGGTGACCGCGTACGCGACGGTGTCCCGGCCGGCGCCCGCGACCTGCGGGGCGCAGCGCACCGAGTAGGCGTCCTGGACGCGCGGCGCGTCGTCCTGGTGGTGCCCGGTCAGCTCCGAACCGGCCAGCACCCGCAGCATGTTGTCCGCCGAGGCGCCCTGGCCGGGGTGCGGCCGGATGACGTGCAGCTCGGGCGCGAGCACCTTGTCCGTGCCCAGGAGCGCTTCCAGGCTGAGCGCGGCGGTGATGTCGGCGGAGGTGTACAGCCGCTTCAGGTCGGCGATGGCCATGATCAGCATGCCGAGCATGCCGTCGGTGCCGTTGAGGAGGGCGAGGCCCTCCTTCTCCTTCAGTTCGACGGGCACGATGCCGTGCTCGGCGAGCAGCTCGCCGGCCGGGCGTACGACGCCGTCGGGGCCCTCCGCGTCACCCTCGCCCATCAGCGCCAGGGCGCAGTGCGACAGCGGCGCGAGGTCGCCGGAACAGCCCAGCGAGCCGTACTCGTGCACCACCGGCGTGATGCCCGCGTTGAGCACGTCCGCCATGGTCTGCGCGACCTCGGGGCGCACCCCCGTGTGCCCGGACGCCACGGTCTTCAGCCGCAGGAACATCAGCGCCCGCACCACCTCGCGCTCGACGCGCGGTCCCATGCCGGCCGCGTGCGAACGCACGATGTTGCGCTGGAGCTGGGCCCGGAGCTCGTGCCCGATGTGCCGGGTGGCCAGCGCGCCGAAGCCGGTCGAGACGCCGTAGACCGGCTCGGGCTTGGCGGCCAGCGCGTCCACGATCTCGCGCGCGGCGGCGAGCGCTTCGAGGGCCTCGGCGGAGATTTCGATACGGGCGTTGCCCCGGGCCACGGCGATGACGTCGTCGACGGTGGTACCGGAAGTGCCGAGCACGACCGTGGCGGAGGTTCCGGGAGCGGCGAGGGTGTGCATATCCATATTCAGGAGCGTACGTTTTGAATGCCTGGCTGTCACTAGTGGACGCGGGGTCGGCCCCTTACCGGGTTGCCGGTTCAGCGGGTGCCGACGGTGCGGCGGTCGGCGAGGTCGTAGGTGTCGTACCCCTGGGACTTCGCGCCGGGCGGGCCCAGCGTGATGAACCAGCGGCGGTCGGATCCCAGCACCGTCTGCAACTGCGGCCACTTGGCGGTCCCGTCGTCCCACCGGTAGCTCACGGCACCGGTGGTGGGCGGGACCCAGCCGAGGACGAGTTCGACCTGGCGGCCGGAGATTCCTTCGGGATCCGCCACCAGGACGGCGGCCGTGCGGGGGCCGCCCCTGCCCGCAGCGGGCAGGGCTCCGTAGGCGAGCACTCCGGATCCGTTCTCCGGGCGCATACCTGCCACGAAGACGGTGTTGCCCACTCCGAACGGGGGCTTCGCCCCGGGCGTGCGGACCGCACCGCCGGGCAGAGCGGCGGGCCAGTCCCGCCGGATGGCAGCGGCCTGCGCCCACGCCTCTGCCTCGGTACGGGCCGGGGCGTAGAGGTGGACGTTCACTGACGCCGCTCCTGCCCACAGGAGGGTGGCGACCGGGCGCAAGGGGTCGACCGGGGCACGCGGAGCGGCATCCTCGACCGGGGCGGGAGCCGCCGAGGGACCGACCGCGTCCGGCGGCCAGGACCCCCGTACCGACAGCACGAACGTCACCGCGAGCAGCGGCACCGTCAACGCGACCAACGCCCCCACCAGCCAGTGCACGGTACGAGGGCTGCGGCCGGAGGGCACTTCGCCGCCCGGGACGTCCTCCTCGTGGTCGTGCTCTCCTCGTACGACCGGGAACTCCGCCACCAGCACCGCACCAGGCCCCTCCCCGTCCGCCACGTGCAGCGTTCCGCCCTGCCGTACGGCGATCTCGCGGGCGATGGCGAGCCCGAGGCCGGCGCCGCCGTCGGCCCGGGTGCGGGAGTCGTCGAGCCGGGTGAAGCGTTCGAAGACGCGCTCGCGGTCGGCGGGCGGGATGCCGGGGCCGTCGTCCCGCACCTCGACGCGGACGGTCTCGCGCGCGGCGTCCGTGCTCAGGACGACCTCCACCTCCGTACGCGCGTGGCGGCACGCGTTCTCCAGGAGGTTGCGCAGCAGCCGTTCCATCCGGAGCGGGCTGCCGGTGAGCGGGGGCAGGTCTGCCGGGGCGGTGCGGACGACCTGCAGGGCGCTGTTGCGGCGCAGGTGGCGCAGCTCCTCCACCAGGTCGCTCGCCAGGTCGGCCAGTTGGACGCTCTCGTCGGCGTTCGGGGCGGGCCCGTCGATCCGGGTCAGGAGCAGGAGGTCGTCCGTGAGGTGCTGGATGCGCTCGATGTCGGTGAGCGTGCCGCGCACGGTGTGCGGCCAGTCCACGCCCTCGGGGTGGGTGAGTGACGACTCCAGCGAGGTGCGCAGGCTGGCGATGGGGCTGCGCAGTTCGTGGGAGGCGTCCGCGACGAAACGGGCCTGCCGGTCGGCGGCGGACTGGAGCCGGTCGAGGGTGGCGTTGAGGGTGCGGGCGAGCTGGTGCAGCACCCCGCCGAACGCGGGCACCGGGACTCGGCGGTCCAGGGAACTGGCGGTGATGTCGGCGAGTTCGGCGCGCATCGCCTCCACCGGGCGCAGGGTGAGGCGGGCGGCGATCCAGCCCGTGACGACAACGAGAAGGGTGATGCCGACGACGAGCAGCCACAGGAATCCGCCGTCGTCGTAGCCCGGAAGCCGGTCCCACGGGCGTACCAGACCCCATGCGAGCCCGAGCACGGCGAGCACGGAACCGAGGGCGGCCGGGACACGTCGGGACCCGGCCCGCCAGGGCACGAGGCGGCCCAGCGGCTCGACGGCCACCCAGACGGCGAACCCGACGACCAGCCCCGTCACGGGCACGGCGAACCCGTACCCGGCCCGCAGCGCCGCACTGCTGGTCTCCGAGGGGTCCACGTGGTTCAGGTGCTGCGCCCAGATCTCGTGCGCCCACAGCAGCGCTGCGGTCACACCGGCCGTCACCAGCACCACCAGCCAGCGGCGGACCAGGAGCCACATGGCGGCGGCGACGAGCAGAGCGCCGAGGGGCACACCGAAGGCCAGCAGCACGTCGATGACCGGCCGCAGCCGACCGGAGTCGTAGGGCCCCGCCCGCCCCCTCGGCACCACCTTGTCGGCGAACAGCCAGACGCCCACCATCAGCCCCGCGACCAGCGCGGCGGCCAACGCGGCGACCCACGTGGCCCGCAGCCGGAGCCGGCCCGCACGACCCCCCGCCCGGACGGAACCGGCCCCGTCCCCACCCCCCACCTCAGCCACCGTCACTCCCCACCCGGTACCCCCCGCCCCGCACCGTCTCGATCGCCGCACGGCCGAACGGCACGTCGATCTTCTTGCGGAGGGCGCTGACGTACACCTCGACGATGTTGAGGTCGCCGTCGTACGACGCGTCCCACACCTCGTCGACCACGTCCACCTTCGGCACCACCTCCCCCGAGCGCCGCACCAGGCACTCCAGTACCGCGAACTCCTTGCCCGTCAGGGGTATCCGGGTCTCGCCGCGCCCGCACTCGCGGGCCGCCGGGTCCAGCCAGAGGTCGCCCAGGCGCACCACGGTCCGGGTGCGGGCGCCGCCCCGGCGCAGCAGGGCGCGCAGCCTGGCTTCCAGCACCACGTACGAGAACGGCTTCGCCAGGTAGTCGTCGGCGCCCGTGTCGAGCGCCTCCGCCTCGTCGTACTCGCCGTTCTTCGCGGTCAGCATGAGGATCGGGGTGTCGATCCCGGCCCGCCGCAGCCGTTCGCAGACCCGGTAGCCGTTGAGGCCGGGCAGCATGATGTCGAGGATGATCGCGCTGTACGGGTGCTCGGTCGCGTGCCACAGCCCGTCGAGGCCGTCGTGCACGACGTCCACGGCGTAACCGGCCGCGCCCAGGCCCCTCTTGAGGGACGCGGCGAGCCGCTCCTCGTCCTCCACCACCAGCAGTCTCATGGGCCCAGTATTCACACGGCGGCGCATCGTCCCTGAAGGAATCTTCAGGGAGCTTCAGCGTCGTCTCAGCAGGTGGCGGCCACTCTCCTGCGATGTCCGCCACCCTGTCCCGCCCCGCCCGCCGCCCGGCCGCCGCCACCGTCGCGCGCGCCCGTCGTACCTCCCGCGTGCCGTGCGCCGTCATGGCCGTGCTCGCCTTCGCCGTGTACGCGGCGTACGCGCTCCAGCTCCACGCCCGGTTCCGGACGACCGGCTACGACCTGGGCATCTTCGGCCAGGCGGTGCGCGCCTACGCGGATTTCGCGCCTCCGTCGTCAGCGATCAGGTCGGCCTCGGGACCCGACCCGGACGTGCCCTTCCCGCTGCTCGGCGACCACTTCCACCCGGTCCTGGCCGTCCTCGCGCCGCTCTACCGCCTCGCCCCGCACGTGGAGACCCTGCTGCTGGCGCAGGCGGCGCTGGCGGCCTGGTCGGTGTACGTGGTCGCGCGGGCCGGCGGGCGGCGGATCGGGGCGGCGTACGCGCTGTGCTGGGGCGTGCAGCGGATGATCGGCTTCGACTTCCACGAGGTCGCCTTCGCGCTGCCGCTCCTCGCGCTGTCGCTGGCCGCGTTCCGGGACGGCAGGTGGCGGGCGTGCGCGGCGTGGGGTGCCGGGCTGGTGCTGGTCAAGGAGGACCTGGGCGCCACCGTGTTCGTCCTGGGGCTGCTCCTGCTGCGCCGCGACCGCGGGGCGGGCCTGGCGCTGTGCGTGCTGGGCCCGGCAGCGGCGGCGCTCGCGACGCTGGTGGTGCTCCCGCACTTCAATCCGAGCGGCACCTACGGCTATCTGGCGACGGCGGCCGGGTCCGGCACGCCCGAGCTCCCCGCCGGCCTGGACACCAGGGCCACCACCCTGCTGTGCCTGCTGCTGCCCACCCTCTTCGGCGCGCTGGCCAGCCCGCTGGTGCTGCTCGTACTGCCCACCTTGATCTGGCGGTTCGCGTCGTCGAACCCGGCCTACTGGGGCACCGACTTCCACTACTCGGCGGTGCTGATGCCGATCGTCTTCCTCGCCCTGATCGACGGGCTCGACCGGCTGCCGCGCACGCTCCCCCACCTGCGCACGGCGGTGGTGGCCGTCGCCGTCCTGCTCGCCACCGCGCTGCCCCTGGCGGAGGCGGTGCGCCCGTCCTTCTGGCAGGACGCGCCGACGGCCGCCGCGGCCCGGCGGGCCCTGGCGGTGGTCCCGGACGGCGCCCGGGTCGCGGCCACCAACCGCCTGGCCCCGCACCTCACCGACCGCACCACGGTCTTCCTGCACGTCCCCGGACGCCGGGACGCACGGGTGGACTGGCTGGTCCTGGACACGACGGACACCACGTTCTCGGCGGACCCCCCGTCCCGCACCCAGAACGGCTTCCACGAGGTGTACGCGGCGGGCCCCTACCTGGTCCTGCGCCGCACCCCACCGGCCTGACCGCCCCGCCCGATCCGCCGCAGCACCCGCCCGCACCGCCGGGCGTAGGCCCGCTGGAGCAGCCGTGTCACCGGTCCGCCCGCGCGGGCGTACCAGGCGGCGGGCCTGCTGAAGGCGCGCACCGTGAACCAGACGCCGCCGTCGTCCGCCATCTCCACCAGGAACGCCTCCTCGCCGCACTCGGGGTGCCCGGTGAGCGTCCCGTACGCGAACCCGGCCCGGCGTTCCTCGTCCACCGTCCACACCACCCGGCACGGGGCCTCGATCCGGTGGCGGCCCGCACCGAGCCCGACGACCACCCCGACACCGGGCGCCGCCCGGTCGGCCTCCGCGTCGACGGTCACCCCGACCGCCCGGTGCATCCGCCACTCCAGCACGGCTGCTCCGGCGGCCCGCTGGACGGCGGGCCCCTCCCCGATCCGGACCCGCACGAGCAGCGGCCGGAACCCGGCGGGGCAGCGGCCGTCCCCGGTGCGGGTGGCGCCGGTCCACGCGTACGTGAAGTCCGGCGTGCGGCCGTCGGCGTCAGGCACGGCGGAAGAGGGCCGTCCAGAGGAAGCTCTCCCCGAAGGCGTCCGAGTCGGCGGGTTCGTCGGTCATCCGGCGCAGTTCGACCTCCGTCAGGCCGGGGAGGGAGGTGAAGATCCGGCGGAGTTCTTCAGGGGTGTACGCGAGGCCGCCGTGCAGCCGGGGCGCGGCCTGGCCGTACAGCTCGGTGTCGGGGAGTTCGCAGCCCATGCCGCCCTCGCCCGCGGCGAAGCAGGCGAGGGAGAAGTGCCCGCCGGGTGCCAGCATCCGCTCCAGCAGGGCGAGATGGCCGATGCGGCGGTGCGGCGGCAGGTGGTGGAAGCAGCCGGAGTCGTGGATCAGGTCGTACGGGCCGCCGAAGAGGCCCGTCGCGGCGGTGTCGCCCGGTACGAGGGCGAACGCGTCGCCGCGGTGGAAGCGCAGGCGGGCACGGACCTCGGGGTCCTCCCCGCGGGCCCGGTCCTCGGCCCAGTCGATGGCCGTCGGCGAGAGGTCGACGGCGTCCACCTCGTACCCGGCGGCGGCCAGGTGCAGGGCGTTGCGACCGGGTCCGCAGCCCAGGTCGAGGGCCCGGCCGCGCGGGGCGAGCAGCCCGCGGTCCAGGTAGGAGACGAGGTTCTCGTCCGGCTTCGCGGCGAAGAACGGAACGGGTCTGTCCCGGTCGGTGTAGAAGCCGTCCCACCAGCCGGACGCGTCTTCCGTCCAGCGGTCGGCCTCCTTGGCGAACAGGCCGTCCAGCAGACCGAACACGTCGTCGACGGTACGGATGCCACGGGTGTCGTGGTGCGTCATCGAAGCCCCCCGGATGCACGTTGCGGTGATACCCGAATTTTATGGAGGAGGGCGAGAAAAGGCCAGGTCAGAGCCTGTTCGCGGGGTCGCGTACGAGGCGCTGTGCGGGCTCCTGGGAGGAGCTTGCGGGGGCCGGGACCCGGGTGGTCCCGTCGGCCCGGAACTCCGGCGCCCGACCCCGCACAGGGCCGCCAGGGGGCTTCCGGGGGCATCGCGGAAAGCCCCCTTTTCCCGCTCCCGCTTCCCGCGCCCGCACGACACGGCCCCGCACGGCCGCGGGACGGGCCCGCCCCGCACACCCCGCACCCCGCGCCCCGCCCCTCACCCCTCCCCGCCGGGCCTCCCCCGTTCGCCCGACGGTCCCGTCCCGCGGAAGCGGCGGCGGTCGGTTCCCGGGGCCGGTGTGCCGCGGCGGGCCGATTCCGCCAGTGGCAGCACCTCGCCGTCGCGGCCCGCGACCACCGGTTTGCGGGAGCGGGCCGCCTTGGCGCGGTACTGGGCGGCGTCCGCGAGGCGGAAGAGGCGGCGGGCCGAGGTGACCTCGCCGATCGGGTCGCCGGTCGAGGCGACACCGCACGCCACTCCGTCGCCGTACTCCAACTCCGTCGCCCGTACGCACAGTTCGTCCGCGACCGCCACCACCTCGTCCGCCCCGGGGCCGGCCGACAGCAGGCAGAACTCGTCGCCGCCGAGCCGGGCGGCCAGGGTGCCGGGGAGCATCGCCCCGCACAGCGACAGCAGACTGCCGAACCGTTCCAGCAGCCGGTCGCCGGTGGCGTGTCCGAGGGTGTCGTTGACCTGCTTGAGGCCGTTGACGTCGCAGACGACCAGACTGAGCACCTCGCCCGTCGAACGGTGCGCCTCCAGCGCCTCGTCGAGGCGTATGTCGACGGCGCGCCGGTTGGCGAGGCCGGTCAGCGGGTCGGTGAAGGCCAGTTTGCGGACCTCCTCCAGCCGCTCCGTCTGCACGATCCCGGCCGCGATCACCGACGCCAGTACGGTCGCGAAGTCCGCGTCCGCCCGGCCGAACACCGGCTCCCCGGGCCGCCGGGCCACGTACAGCTCGCCCCACGCCCTGCCGTGCAGCACGATCGGCGCCACCACGCAGCAGCCCCGCCCGCGCCGCCGCAGTGCGGCCACCCGCTGGTGGCAGTAGCCGGACCCGGTGGCGCCGCCACCGCCCGTCACCGACGCGCAGGAGTCCGCCGGTCCCGGCAGGCCCTCCGCGGTCTCCACCCACGCGTTCGGCTCCCCGCCGCCCGCCCACTGCTCGTGCAGGAACTCGGTGATCTCGGGGAACTGGTGCACGGGGTAGGTCTCGTCGTCCGGGAACTCCGCCTCGCCCGGCGCCCGCTCGCCCTCGTTCACCAGGACCCTGAGCCGGCCGGCCTCCCGCTCCCAGACCGAGAGCGCCGCGAAGCTGCCGCCCAGTGCGTCCCGTGCGCCCAGCGCCGCGGCCCGCCAGCTCTCGCGCGGGGTGTGCGCCGCCGCCATCGCCTGTGCCAGCGCGACCACGGCCCGCACCCGTACATCCTCACCCATTCGTACAGGTTAGGCAGGTTGGAGAGGTTTTGTACGGTGGCCCTCCTGGGGCGGCGGCCACCGCCCCCCGAAGGCGTCCGTCACTCGCCGGGCCAGGCGGGCTTCCGCTTCTCGTTGAAGGCGGCCACACCCTCGGCCCGGTCCCCCGAGAACGCCACCGAACGCCACGCCGCGTCCTCCACCTCCAGGCCGGCCCGCAGGTCGAGCCCCTGGCCGAGCCGCAGGGCCCGCTTCGCGGCACGCAGGCCGACCGGGGAGTTCGCCGCCATCCGGGCGGCCAGCGCGAGCGCCTCGGCGCGGGCGTCGTCCGACTCCGCGAGCACGTCGACCAGGCCGAGCCGCGCCGCCTCCGCCGCCTCCACCCGGCGGGCGGTGAAGACCAGTTCCGCGGCGCGCGCCGCACCGACCCGGCGCGGCAGCAGCTGCGTACCGCCGCCGCCGGGGATGACGCCGACGGACACCTCGGGCAGGCCGACCACGGCGCTGGTGTCGGCCACGATCACGTCGCAGGCGAGGGCGAGTTCGTAGCCGCCGCCGAGGGCGAAGCCGTGGACGGCGGCGACGGTCGGCATGGGGAGGTCGAGCACCCCGGTGTAGGCGGCGCGGGCGGTCGGCCGCTGGCGGACCAGTTCGGCGTCGGTGAAGGAGTTGCGCTCCTTGAGGTCGGCGCCGACGCAGAAGGCGCGGTCGTTCGAGGAGGTGAGGACGGTGGTGCGGACGGAGGGGTCGGCGGCCAGCGCGTCGCAGGCCGCCGCGATGGACGCGGCCATCGCGCTGGAGACCGCGTTCATCGCCTTGGGGCGGTCGAGGACCAGTTCGGCGACGTGGCCGCCGTCGCCGTGCCGCCGTACCGCCACGAATTCGCCGAAGCGCCGCTCGCCCCGCGCCGTCTCCCGCTGCTCGTCGCCCATGCCCGTACCCCTGTCGCCGGTTAACGATCGTTCGTTTTCGATATCCGGGCGATCTTAGGCAGGGGCGGGCACATGCAGGAAGGGCCGGGAGGGCTGGAGGGGGCGGGACCCGGGAGGGTCAGGAGGCGTCCGGGTCCGGCTTGGCGCGCCGCGCCAGCATCCACGGCTCGACTATGCCGAGCCCGCGCACCGGCCGCTGCCACATCGGCTGGAGCCCGAAGCGGTACGTCGGCGCCTCGGTGCCCTCCTGGGCCGCCTTCTCCGCCTCGGTGGCGGCCTCCGCCTCGGAGACGGGGGCCTCCCCGGTGCGGGAGAGCTCCTCGGCGAGCGCGCCGTCGACCAGGACGGTGTCCTTGGGCGCTATGGAGGTGAGACGGCTGGCCAGGTTCACCGTCGTGCCGAAGACGTCGCCCATGCGGGTCGTGACGGTGCCGAAGGCGATGCCGACGCGCAGTGCGGGCATGGTCTGGTCGTGGGAGAGCGTCTCGATGAGACGGAGCGCGATCTCGGCCGCGGTCCCCGCGTCGTCGGCGCAGTAGAGGACCTCGTCGCCGAGGGTCTTGATGAGCCGGCCGCCGTGCGCGGCGACGAGATCGGCGCAGGTGGTCTCGAACGCCTCGACCAGCTCGCCCAGTTCCTCCTCCTCCAGGCGGCGGGTGAGCCGGGTGAAGCCGACCAGGTCCGCGAAGCCGACGGCGAGCCGACGGTCCACCATCTCGTCGTCGTCGGCGGCCTGGACGACCCGGCCGGTCGCGGCGGCGAGCTGGCGCCGCCACACGTAGACGAGGAACTCCTCCAGCTCGGGGAGGAGGAGCTCGACGAGCGGGTAGGTGACCTCGGTACGGGTCATGCCGGGCTCGGGGGGCTCGGTCAGCCCTTCGAGGAAACTGTCGATCTGCCACTCGGCCAGTCGGGCGGTGGTCTGCCCGGTGGACCGCGCCACCTGGACCGCCATCGGCTCGCTCAGCAGACCCGCCTCGACGAGACCGGCCAGCCGGCGCAGGGCCAGCACGTCGGCCTCGGTGAGGGCCTTGGCCTGCCCGATGTCGGGGAAGCCCATGGCCCGCCAGAAGCGGGACGCGAGGTCCATGGAGACGCCCGCGGTGCGGGCCGCCTGGAAGGCGGTGTAGCGGCGCTCGGCCCCGAGGATGAGCTGTTCGAGGCGGATGGCGAGGGGGTCGTCGGAGGGCTCGGCGGTGTGGTCGACCTCGTGGAACACGGGGGCGGCCGGCTGCGGATTCCCCTGCTGAGGGGTCGCCGGAGTAGTGGGGTGGGGGTCCGAGTCCCCGTCGGACGTGGTGTCCTCGACGGTCACCTGCCGCCTCCTGCCCGTTCCCTGCGCACTGCCCTGCCGCCGCCTGTCGATCTGTCGCCCGACCCGCTGTGGCGGGTCGGGTCAACGATACGGCAGATGTGCCGTGGCTCACTCCTGGTGGCGGATGGGACCTGTGACACCGCCCCGCCCCGCCGGGCGCCCGCGCGTCCCCCCGCGCGCCTCCCGGCCTCCGCACCGGGCCCGCACCCGACCGGCACCCGACCCGCACACCCGCGTCCGCGCCCGGTCGAGAGGTCCCGCCCGGCGCCGTGCCCGCACCGCCGCCCGGTCCCGGCGTGTCCCTACGCCTGTGGGCGCAGGTGGACGATGTCGCCCGCGCCCACCGGCTGCTGCACACCGTCCGCGGTGCCCAGCACCAGCCGCCCGTCCCCGTCGACCGCCACCGCCTCACCGGTCAGGGCGTGTCCGCCGGGCAGTTCCGCCCGCACCATCCGCCCCAGCGTCGAGCAGCCGGCCGCGTACGCCTCCTGGAGCCTGCTCCCGGCCGGGTCGCCGCCGGCCCCGCGCCAGTCGCCGTACCACTGTTCGAGGGAGCGCAGCACGGCCCGCAGCAGCGGGTCGCGGTCCACCGTGGCCGCGCCCGCGAGCAGCAGCGACCCGGCCCGGGAGACCGGCAGTTCCTCGGCGCGCAGCGACACGTTGAGGCCGATGCCGACGACGACTCCCCGGCCCGCCCGCTCGGCGAGGATGCCGCCCGCCTTGCGCTCCTCGCCGTCCACGGTGACCAGCAGGTCGTTGGGCCACTTGAGGGCGGTGTCCACCCCGGCGGCCCGCGACAGGGCGGTGGCCACGGCCACCCCGGTGAGCAGCGGCAGCCAGCCCCAGCGTTCGACGGGCACCCCGTCCCCGGGCTCCAGGTACACCGAGAGGAACAGCCCGGACCTGGCCGGCGCCGACCACGCGCGGTCCAGCCGGCCGCGCCCGCTGGTCTGTTCCTCGGCGACCAGCACGGCCCCCTCGGTCAGGCCTTCGGCGCGGCCCGCCAGGTCGCTGTTGGTGGAGCCGGTCGACGGTACGACGTCGAGCGAGGTCCACAGCGAGCCGTCCCGCACCAGCGCCCTGCGCAGGCCGGAGGCGTTGAGCGGCGGCCGGTCGAGGTCGCTCCAGCGTCCGGGGCGGGCCCCGCCGCCGGGAATCGCGTCCGGGGCACGGTCGGGCGAGCTGTCCGAAGCATCAGGGGGAGGCGTCATGCAACCCAGCCTAGGTGTGGCAAACGACGCACTGCCGACCGGCAGTCCCGCCATTACGCTACGGACCAGTAGCCGTCCGTACCGTCTCGCTGTCGGCACCGTGCAGTTGACACCGACGAACGCGTACGCAGCCGAAGCAGGGAGCCGCACCCTCGTGTCCGAAGCCGCAGAGCCCGCAGAGATCGACATCCACACCACCGCAGGGAAGATCGCGGATCTCAGTCGCCGCATCGAAGAGGCGACGCACGCGGGATCCGAGCGTGCGGTCGAGAAGCAGCACGCCAAGGGCAAGCTGACGGCCCGCGAGCGGATCGAACTCCTCATGGACGAGGGTTCGTTCGTGGAGCTGGACGAGTTCGCCAGGCACCGCTCCACCAACTTCGGCATCGAGAAGAACCGCCCGTACGGCGACGGCGTCGTGACCGGTTACGGCACCGTCGACGGCCGCCCGGTCTGCGTGTACTCGCAGGACTTCACCATCTTCGGCGGCTCGCTCGGCGAGGTGTACGGCGAGAAGATCGTCAAGGTCATGGACTTCGCGCTGAAGACCGGCTGCCCGGTCGTCGGCATCAACGACGGCGGTGGCGCCCGCATCCAGGAGGGTGTCGTCGCGCTCGGCCTGTTCGCGGAGATCTTCCGGCGCAACGTGCACGCCTCGGGCGTCGTGCCGCAGATCTCGCTGATCGTCGGCCCGTGCGCGGGCGGCGCGGTGTACTCCCCCGCGATCACCGACTTCACGGTGATGGTGGACCAGACCTCGCACATGTTCATCACGGGTCCCGACGTCATCAAGACGGTGACGGGCGAGGACGTCGGCTTCGAGGACCTGGGCGGCGCGCGCACCCACAACACCACCTCCGGGGTGGCGCACCACATGGCGGGCGACGAGAAGGACGCCATCGAGTACGTCAAGTCGCTGCTCTCCTACCTGCCTTCGAACAACCTCAGCGAGGCCCCCGCCTTCCCCGAGGAGGCGGACCTGGAGACCACGGACGAGGACCGCGCGCTCGACACCCTCATCCCGGACAGCGCCAACCAGCCGTACGACATGCACACGGCGATCGAGCACGTGCTGGACGAGGGCGAGTTCCTGGAGACGCAGGCGCTGTTCGCGCCGAACATCATCACCGGCTTCGGCCGTGTCGAGGGCCACCCGGTGGGCATCGTCGCCAACCAGCCGATGCAGTTCGCGGGCTGTCTGGACATCAACGCGAGCGAGAAGGCCGCCCGCTTCGTCCGCACCTGCGACGCCTTCAACGTGCCGGTGCTGACCTTCGTGGACGTGCCCGGCTTCCTGCCCGGCGTGGAGCAGGAGTACAACGGCATCATCCGGCGCGGCGCCAAGCTGATCTACGCGTACGCCGAGGCGACCGTCCCGCTGATCACCGTCATCACCCGCAAGGCGTTCGGCGGCGCGTACGACGTGATGGGCTCCAAGCACCTGGGCGCGGACCTCAACCTGGCGTGGCCGACCGCGCAGATCGCCGTCATGGGCGCGCAGGGCGCGGTGAACATCCTGCACCGGCGCACCATCGCCGCGGCCGAGGACCCGGAGGCGACCCGCGCCGAGCTGATCGCGGACTACGAGGACACCCTGCTCAACCCGTACGTGGCGGCCGAGCGCGGCTACGTCGACGCGGTGATCATGCCCTCGGACACCCGGGCGCACATCGTCCGCGGCCTGCGCCAGCTGCGCACCAAGCGCGAGTCCCTGCCGCCGAAGAAGCACGGCAACATCCCTCTCTAGAAAGGGAGTTGGACCCAATGAGCGACATGATCAAGGTCGTACGGGGCAACCCGACCCCGGAGGAGCTGGCCGCCGCACTGGCGGTGGTCCAGGCCCGCGCCGCGGCCCCGGGCACCGCGGCGCCGGGAGAGGACGCCCCGCGGTCCGCCTGGTCCGACCCGTCCCGGGTGGCCGCCCACCGGCTGCCCCGGCCGGGGCCCAGCAGCTGGGGCCGCACCTACTGGCCTTCCTAGCGCAGGCTTGAATGAGTCCTTCCGCACCGTGGCGCCTGAGTACATGTACTCAGGCGCCACGGCGTTCCCGGCAGCACTATCGAAGGCATGCTGTGGTCCGACCCGAAGAACGAGCCGCCCAAGGAGCTCCGCGACATGCAGGCGATGCTGCGCCGCGCGGGGCTGCTGCTGGCGCTGGCGATGGTGGTGGCGATGTTCGTGGCGGGCGTGCGCTGACGTCGCCGCCCCGCACGGGCGGCGTGCTCCCGCGCCGTCGGCGTGCCCCCGTACCGTCGCCGTGCCCCCGTGCCGTCGCGGTACCCCCGCGCCGTCGCCGTACCTCTGTGCCGCCGTCGCACCCCTGCGCCGGTGTGGCACCCCTGCGCACTGGCTAGCCTGGTGACATGACTTCTTCGCGCCGCCTCGTGCTCGGTTCCGCCTCCCCCGCCCGGCTGGGCCTGCTGCGGCAGGCGGGGCTGGCGCCCGAGGTGATCGTCAGCGGGGTCGACGAGGACGCGCTGAGCGCCCCGACCCCCGGCGAGCTGGCCCTCGTACTGGCGACGGCGAAGGCGGACGTGGTGGCCGCGCTCCCGGAGGCGGCCGGTGCCCTGGTGATCGGCTGCGACTCCGTGCTGGAGCTGGACGGGCGGGCGCTGGGCAAGCCGGACGACGCCGAGGACGCGACGGCCCGCTGGAAGTCCATGCGCGGCCGCTCGGGCGTGCTGCGGACCGGCCACTGCGTCATCGACACGGCGACGGGCCGCCGCGCCTCGGCGACCGCGTCGACCACCGTGCACTTCGCAGAGCCCTCGGACGCCGAGATCGCCGCGTACGTGGCGAGCGGCGAACCCCTGTACGTGGCGGGGGCGTTCACCCTGGACGGCCGCTCCGCGCCCTTCGTGCGGGGCATCGAGGGCGACCCGGGCAACGTGATCGGCCTGTCCCTGCCGCTGCTGCGCACCCTGCTCGCGGAACTGGACGTGGCGATCACCGACCTGTGGGCCTGAGCCCCGCAGCGGCTCCCCGGCGGCCCCGGGGCCCCGGCCGCAACTCTCAGGCGGCGGCGGGCGATCCGTTCCCCGGCGGGGCGGCGGGCCGCTCGGGCGGGGCCGGCGGGCCGTCGGCGGCCGGGTCGTGCAGCCGGTCGTCCTTGCCGCCGTAGAGCATCAGGGTCAGGACGAGCAGGCCCAGGACGACCATCAGGTACGCGAAGGCCCACCAGCTCACCAGACCGACCGCGAGCGCGCCCAGCACCCCGTGCACCACGGCCGCCACCACCAGCAGGATGCGGCCGAGACGGCCGGGGGCGCGGTCCGTGATCGCGGCTCTGATCAGGAAGAACGCGCAGGCGGCGAGATAGAGGCCGAAGACGGCGCCGAGGGCGAAGGTGGCGCCGGAGACCGTGTCGGGGTCGGAGCCCGCCAGGGACATGGACTGGTTCGCGACGACCTTGCCGAGCACGATGTTGACGAAGACGACCCCGACCGCCTCCACGATCAGTACGGCCCCGGTCACCACGGCTGTCGGCCTGCGGACCATCCGGCCCCACCTGCTTTCCGGTGTTACCCCTCGTTACGTACGGGTGCACCGCGCAGGCTACTAACGGGTAATGCGTTCAACAAGGGGTTGCGCACAGCTCGTGACGTGCTGAAGGCCGGGCAAAGAAAGCCTTGGCCTCTCGTAGGGATCCCACAAAGTTTCCCCCCGCCCCGCTGGTCGCCAGGACAGAGACCTTGACCACATCACGGCACTACTGTGCGATGTGGCAACCCGTCGTACCGTGGTACGACAAGGGTTTTCACGACCGGAGCGGTCCTCGGATCACCCTGTGTGTGGGCAAGCTCACCCTTGGGGGCTGCTCGTGCGGTCGTGTCGGCAGTCCCTAAACTCAGCATGTTTCAGCGAAGCCTTTCGGCACGATGATCCGCCGAGCTCCCTGGCTCGGGTGAATCCGGCCGGGGGCCCGGGGTTCAACCCCCGGGACACAGACACAGCATGGAGGGAGCCATCGTGCGCAAGGTGCTCATCGCCAACCGGGGCGAGATCGCTGTCCGCGTCGCCCGCGCCTGCAGCGACGCCGGTATCGCGAGCGTCGCCGTGTACGCCGATCCGGACCGGGACGCTCTGCACGTCCGCGTGGCCGACGAGGCGTTCGCCCTGGGCGGTGACACCCCGGCCGCCAGTTACCTGGACATGGCCAAGGTGCTCCAGGCCGCGAAGGACTCGGGCGCGGACGCCATCCACCCGGGCTACGGATTCCTGTCCGAGAACGCCGAGTTCGCGCAGGCGGTGCTCGACGCGGGGCTGACCTGGATCGGCCCGCCGCCGCAGGCCATCCGCGACCTCGGCGACAAGGTGGCGGCCCGGCACATCGCGCAGCGCGCCGGCGCCCCGCTCGTCGCGGGCACCCCGGACCCGGTCTCGGGCTCCGACGAGGTCGTGGCCTTCGCCCGGGAGCACGGCCTGCCCATCGCGATCAAGGCCGCCTTCGGCGGTGGCGGCCGTGGCCTGAAGGTCGCCCGCACCCTCGAAGAGGTCCCGGAGCTGTACGACTCCGCGGTCCGCGAGGCCGTCGCCGCCTTCGGCCGCGGCGAGTGCTTCGTCGAGCGCTACCTGGACAAGCCGCGGCACGTGGAGACCCAGTGCCTGGCCGACCAGCACGGCAACGTGGTCGTCGTCTCGACCCGTGACTGCTCGCTCCAGCGCCGCCACCAGAAGCTGGTCGAGGAGGCCCCGGCCCCCTTCCTGACCGACGAGCAGAACGCGGAGCTGTACGCGTCCTCGAAGGCGATCCTGAAGGAGGCCGGCTACGTCGGCGCCGGCACGGTCGAGTTCCTGGTCGGCGCGGACGGCACGATCTCCTTCCTGGAGGTCAACACCCGTCTCCAGGTGGAGCACCCGGTCACCGAGGAGGTCACCGGCATCGACCTGGTCCGCGAGATGTTCCGCATCGCGGACGGCGAGGAGCTGGGTTACGACGACCCGGCGGTGCGCGGCCACAGCTTCGAGTTCCGCATCAACGGCGAGGACCCGGGCCGCGGCTTCCTGCCCGCCCCGGGCACCGTCACCCGCTTCGCCCCGCCGACCGGCCCCGGTGTCCGGCTGGACGCGGGCGTCGAGTCGGGCTCGGTCATCGGCCCGGCCTGGGACTCCCTGCTGGCCAAGCTGGTCATCACCGGCGCCACCCGCGAGCAGGCCCTCCAGCGGGCCGCCCGCGCGCTCGCCGAGTTCCACGTCGAGGGCATGGCGACGGCGATCCCCTTCCACCGCGCGGTGGTCGCGGACCCGGCCTTCACCGCTTCGCCCTTCCGGGTGCACACCCGGTGGATCGAGACCGAGTTCGTCAACGAGATCCCGCCGTTCACCGTTCCCGGCGCCGAGGGCGACGAGGACGAGGCCGGGCGCGAGACGATCGTCGTCGAGGTCGGCGGCAAGCGCCTGGAGGTCTCGCTGCCCTCCTCGCTCGGCATGACGCTCGCCAGGACCGGTCTCGCGGCCGGTGCCAAGCCCAAGCGCCGCGCGGCGAAGAAGGCCGGTTCCGCGGCGTCCGGCGACAACCTGGCCTCGCCCATGCAGGGCACGATCGTCAAGGTCGCGGTCGAGGAGGGCCAGCAGGTCAACGAGGGCGACCTGATCGTCGTACTCGAAGCGATGAAGATGGAGCAGCCGCTGAACGCGCACCGCTCGGGCACCGTGAAGGGCCTGACGGCCGAGGTCGGAGGGTCGGTCACGTCCGGCGCCCTGATCTGCGAGATCAAGGACTGATCCGGCTCCCACGAAGCACCGAAGGCCCGCCTCCTCGGGAGTGCGGGCCTTCCGCCGTTCCGGGCCAATGGCATGCTGGGCGCATGGCGACCACCAGTCCCCCCACCCACCCCGCCGTCCCCACCCCTCGCCCCATGCGCGCGGACGCCCGGCGCAACTACGAGAAGCTCCTGACCGAGGCCCGCACCGCGTTCGCCGAGAACGGCACCGACGCCTCCCTGGAGGAGGTCGCCCGCCGTGCCGGGGTCGGCATCGGCACGCTGTACCGCCACTTCCCGACCCGGCACGCCCTGCTGAGCGCCGTGTTCCAGGAAGCCGTCGACGAACTTCTCTCCCGCGCCGAGGAGTTGGCCCAGGACCCCGCGCCGTGCGAGGCGCTGGTGCGCTGGCTGCGCGCCATCATCACTCATGCGAGTGAGTACCGGGGACTGGCACGGGCACTGATGGCGGCCTCCGCGTGCACGGACGGCACCGGGGAGGGCGCGGCGATGACCGCGTGCAGCATCCCGATGCGCGAGGCGGGCACGACCCTGCTGCTGCGCGCCCAGGAGGCGGGGGCGGTACGTCCGGACGTGCCGATCCGGGACCTCATGCAGCTGACCAACGCCATCGCGCTGGCCGCCGAACAGTCGCCGGACGACCCGGAGTTGGCCGACCGGCTGCTGTCCCTGGCGGTGCGCGGCCTCCGCCCCCGCCAGGGGGGCGAGGAGGCCGCCCGGTAGCACCGGCTAGCGGCGCCGCATATCGGCCACTCTGGCCCGGTCGGCCGGCAGCCCCTGCTCGGCCAGGGCCGCCGCACTGCGCAGCTGCGCCCCCGGCCCGCCCGGATGGGTACGGCGCTGGCCCGGCAGGGGCATGTCCCGACGCTGCGGCTGTCGCGCCGGGACGCCGTCACCCGCGGGCCCGGCCCCCGAAGCTCCGGGCCCCGGCCCCGCCACCGCGATCTGCACTCCCTGGTCGGCGAGCGCCTGCAGTTCCGTGGCCGCCCGTTCGTCGTGTCCCGGCGGCTCGTCGGTGACGAGCCGGGTGATGACGTCGGTGGGCACGGTCTGGAACATGGTGTCGGTGCCCAGCTTGGTGTGGTCCGCGAGGACCACCACCTCCGCCGCCGCCTGCACCAGCGCCCGGTCCACGCTCGCGGAGAGCATGTTGGACGTGGAGAGCCCGCGCTCGGCGGTCAGCCCGCTGCCGGAGAGGAAGGCACGGGACACCCGCAGCCCCTGGAGGGACTGCTCGGCGCCGCTTCCGACCAGGGCGTAGTTGGAACCGCGCAGGGTTCCACCCGTCATGACGACTTCGACACGGTTGGCGTGGGCCAACGCCTGCGCGACCAGAAGGGAGTTGGTCACGACGGTCAGCCCGGGGATCCGGGCCAGCCGTCTCGCCAGCTCCTGGGTGGTCGTACCGGCGCCGACGACGACGGCCTCCCCCTCCTCCACGAGCCCGGCGGCGAGGTCGGCGATGGCCGTCTTCTCCGCGGTCGCGAGATGGGATTTCTGCGGAAAGCCGGACTCGCGGGTGAACCCGCCCGGCAGTACCGCACCGCCGTGCCGGCGGTCGAGGAGTCCTTCTGCCTCCAGCGCACGCACGTCCCGCCGTACGGTCACTTCGGAGGTCTGGACGACGCGGGCGAGCTCACGGAGCGAAACAGCCCCGTTGGCCCGCACCATTTCGAGGATCAATTGGCGACGTTCTGCAGCGAACACGAAACTGACAGTAACCTGAGCGGCCGATAGTTTTCAGCAGTTTGCGCCGAATAACAGAAGTTGGTCGCAAACAGCGCTCCGGAGTGGTATATGGCCGTCGGCCGGGGCGAGTTCAAGCCCCGGCCGGTCAACCCGGCACCGCGGAAGGTCAGTTCTCGCCCGTTGCCTTACGGGTGTGCAACTGCCGTGCCACCTCGGCGATCGATCCCGACAGGGACGGGTACACGGTGAACGCCTTCGCGATCTGCTCCACGGTCAGGCTGTTGTCGACCGCGATCGAGATCGGGTGGATGAGTTCGCTCGCCCGGGGGGCCACGACCACGCCGCCGACCACGATCCCGGTGCCCGGACGGCAGAACAGCTTCACGAAGCCGTCCCGGATGCCCTGCATCTTGGCGCGCGGGTTGCGCAGCAGCGGCAGCTTGACGCCGCGCGCGTCGATCCGGCCCGCGTCCACGTCGGCCTGGGTGTAACCGACAGTGGCGATCTCGGGGTCGGTGAAGACGTTCGAGGAGACCGTCTTCAGGTCCAGCGGGGCCACCGCGTCGCCGAGGAAGTGGTACATGGCGATACGTCCCTGCATGGCGGCGACGGACGCCAGGGCGAAGACGCCCGTCACGTCACCGGCCGCGTACACGCCGGGCGCGGAGGTGCGGGAGACCCGGTCGGTCCAGATGTGCCCGCTGTCCTTGACCCTGACCCCGGCCTCCTCCAGGCCCATGCCCGCGGAGTTGGGGATGGCGCCGACGGCCATCAGGCAGTGCGTGCCGGAGATGACGCGGCCGTCCGCGAGGGTGACCTCGACCCGGTCGCCGACGCGCTTGGCGGACTGGGCGCGGGAGCGGGCCATGACGTTCATGCCGCGGCGGCGGAAGACGTCCTCCAGGACGGCGGCGGCGTCCGGGTCCTCGCCCGGCAGCACGCGGTCGCGCGAGGAGACGAGGGTGACCCGCGAGCCGAGCGCCTGGTAGGCGCCCGCGAACTCGGCACCGGTGACACCGGAACCGACCACGATCAGCTCTTCCGGGAGCTCGTCGAGGTCGTAGACCTGCGTCCAGTTCAGGATGCGCTCGCCGTCCGGCTGGGCGTCCGGGATCTCCCGCGGGTGGCCGCCGGTGGCGATCAGCACGGCGTCGGCGGTGAGCCGCTCCTCGGTGCCGTCGGCCGCGGTGACCACCACGGTCCGCGAGCCGTCCATGGCCTGCTGGCCCTCCAGCCGGCCCCGGCCCCGCACGACCCGGGCGCCGGCCCGCGTCACGGAGGCGGTGATGTCGTGCGACTGGGCGAGCGCGAGGCGCTTGACCCGTCGGTTGACCTTGCCGAGGTCCACGCCGACGACACGCGCGGACTGCTCCTCGGGCGGGGTGTCGTCGGCCACGAGGATGCCGAGTTCCTCGTACGAGGAGTCGAAGGTCGTCATCACCTCGGCCGTGGCGATCAGGGTCTTGGACGGTACGCAGTCGGTGAGAACCGAAGCCCCGCCGAGGCCGTCGCAGTCGACGACGGTCACCTCCGCGCCGAGCTGGGCGCCCACCAGGGCCGCCTCGTACCCGCCGGGTCCGCCGCCGATGATCACGATCCGGGTCACGAAAAGTCCGCCTCGCGTTCGCTTAGTGCTGAGTTCGCTTGATTCCGCTGCGCCGCAACGCCCGCCCGGCCGCCTGCCGCCCCGGCCGGGGTACCGGGGGATCGCCCCGGAGGAGTGCAGTACGTACTTCATTGTCCCGCACGCGGGCACGGGCTTCGCCCCGGGGCCCCGCACGGGGGAACTCGGGCGGGGCCGCGGTCGTTGTTCCTGCCCCCACGGGTACGGGATCACCGGCGTTCCTCCGGGAGCGGCGCCCCTCCCGTACCCTCGGACGCATGTCGCTCTACGCCGCGTACGCCGGCAACCTCGACGCGCGGCTGATGTCCCGCCGCGCCCCGCACTCGCCGCTGCGCGGCACGGGATGGCTCAACGACTGGAGGCTGACCTTCGGCGGCGAGCAGATGGGCTGGGAGGGCTCGCTCGCCACGGTGGTCGAGGCCCCGCGCTCCCAGGTCTTCGTGGCGCTCTACGACATCGCTCCCATGGACGAGGACTCCATGGACCGGTGGGAGGGCGTCGGCCTGGACATCTACCGCCGGATGCGGGTGCGCGTGCACACCCTGGACGGCGAGGAACCCACCTGGATGTACGTGCTCAACGGCTACGAGGGCGGCCTGCCCTCCGCCCGCTACCTGGGCGAGATCGCCGACGCCGCCGAATCCGCCGGCGCCCCCCACGACTACGTCATGGAACTCCGCAAACGCCCCTGCTGACCCCACCCGAGCCCCCTTGGGCGGCGGGCCCGCCCGCTCGCTCCCCCGCCCCCTTGGGCGGCGGGGCCGCCCCCCGGGGGCGGAACGGGCGGGCAAGGGGGCGGCCCCCGGCGGAGCCGCACATTCACCCCCGCCCACCCCGGCAGAGCCGCACCCCCACCCCGGACGCCCCGCCCCCCGGACACCCCCACACCCCCCTTCGTCACATCCTCCAACGCAACAATCCCGTTGCCGTCCGCCGTGACATCTACGCGCGTAGGGCCGGACCGGCTACCCTCTTCCGCGTGAACGCATCTGTAATCCCGGACCCCCAAGCCGCCGCCGACGCCGCGGCCACGCGCCTGCGTGAGCTCACCGGCGCCGAGACCCATGACGTCGCCCTCGTGATGGGCTCCGGCTGGGCGCCCGCCGTGGATGCCCTCGGCGAGCCCGAGGCCGAGTTCCCGGTCACCGAGCTGCCCGGCTTCCCGCCTCCGGCCGTCGAAGGACACGGCGGCAAGATCCGCTCGTACAAGATCGGCGACAAGCGCGCCCTGGTCTTCCTCGGGCGTACGCACTTCTACGAGGGCCGCGGTGTCGCCGCCGTCGCGCACGGCGTCCGCACCGCCGTCGCGGCCGGCTGCAAGACCGTCGTCCTGACCAACGGCTGCGGCGGTCTGCGCGAGGGCATGCGCCCCGGCCAGCCGGTCCTCATCAGCGACCACCTGAACCTGACGGCCGCCTCCCCCATCATCGGCGCCAACTTCGTCGACCTCACCGACCTCTACTCGCCGCGCCTGCGCGCGCTGTGCAAGGAGGTGGACGAGACGCTGGAGGAGGGCGTGTACGTCCAGTTCCCCGGCCCGCACTACGAGACCCCGGCCGAGATCAACATGGTCCGCGTGATGGGCGGCGACCTGGTCGGCATGTCCACCGTGCTCGAAGCCATCGCGGCCCGCGAGGCGGGCGCCGAGGTGCTCGGCATCTCCCTCGTCACCAACCTCGCCGCCGGTCTGTCCGGCGAGCCGCTGAACCACGAGGAAGTCCTCCAGGCCGGCCGCGACAGCGCCGCCCGCATGGGCAGCCTCCTGGCCCGCGTCCTGGACCGCATCTAACCCCCACCCCCGCCCCCTCGGGCAACGGCACTACGCCGCCCGCCGCCTCGGGCGGCGGGGCCGCCCCCGGGCGCGGGGGTCCCCCCTGCTCGAACGAAGTCGAGAGCTTGGGGGAGGGCGGGCAAGGGGGCGGCCCCCGGCGGAGCCGAACAACCCCGCCCCCGCCCGCCCCCGGCCCCGTACCCCCGTCACCCCATGCGCCCACCCCCCGCACAAAACGGTCCCCACGCGGGTAGACGGGTGTCTGGTCGCGCACTTCCCCGCGCCCCTGGCGGGGCGCACCCACCCCACCCACCCCGAAAGGCGCCCCCGTGACCCAGGACCCGACCTCGGACCTCCTCGCCCGCGCCCGCACCTGGCTCGCCGAGGACCCCGACCCCGAGACCCGCGAGGAGCTGGCCAAGCTCATCGAGGCCCAGGACACCGCCTCCCTCGCCGAGCGCTTCGCCGGCACCCTCCAGTTCGGCACCGCCGGCCTGCGCGGCGAACTCGGCGCCGGCCCCATGCGGATGAACCGCGCCGTCGTGATCCGCGCCGCCGCCGGTCTCGCCTCGTACCTCGTCAAGCAGCCCGGCCGCCCCCGCTCCACCGACGACCTGGTCGTCATCGGGTACGACGCCCGCCACAAGTCCGCCGACTTCGCCCGCGACACGGCGGCCGTGATGACCGGTGCCGGACTGCGCGCGGCGGTGCTCTCCCGCCCGCTGCCCACCCCCGTACTGGCCTTCGCCATAAGGCACCTGGGCGCGGTGGCCGGCGTCGAGGTCACGGCGAGCCACAACCCGCCCCGCGACAACGGCTACAAGGTCTACCTGGGCGACGGCTCGCAGATCGTGCCGCCGGCCGACGCGGAGATCGCCGCCGAGATCGACGCCGTCGAGGCGCTCGCCGACGTACCGCGTCCCGACGACGGCTGGTTCACCCTCGACGAGGAGGTCCTGGAGGCCTACCTGGCGCGTACGGACGCCGTCCTGACCCCCGGCTCGCCGCGCACCGCCCGCACCGTCTACACGGCGATGCACGGCGTCGGCAAGGACGTCCTGACGGCCGCCTTCGCCCGCGCCGGCTTCCCCGCCCCGGTGCTGGTCGCCGAGCAGGCCGAGCCCGACCCGGACTTCCCCACCGTCGCCTTCCCCAACCCGGAGGAGCCGGGCGCGATGGACCTCGCCTTCGCGACGGCCCGCCGCACCGAGCCCGCCCCGGACCTGATCGTCGCCAACGACCCGGACGCCGACCGCTGCGCCGTGGCCGTGCCGGACGCCGCGGCCGAGGGCGGCTGGCGGATGCTGCGCGGCGACGAGGTGGGCTCGCTGCTGGCCGCCCGCATCGTCCGCAAGGGCGGCACGGAGGGCGTGTTCGCCGAGTCGATCGTCTCCTCCTCGCTGCTGGGCCGGATCGCCGAGAAGGCGGGCATCGGCTACCAGGAGACCCTGACCGGCTTCAAGTGGATCGCCCGCGTCGACAACCTCCGCTACGGCTACGAGGAGGCGCTCGGCTACTGCGTGGACCCCGAGGGCGTACGGGACAAGGACGGCATCACCGCCGCCCTGGCCATCACCGAACTCGCCTCCGAGCTGAAGGAGGAGGGCCGCACCCTCCTGGACCTCCTCGACGAGCTGGCCGTCACCCACGGTCTGCACGCCACCGACCAGCTCTCGGTGCGCGTCGAGGACCTGTCCGTCATCGCGAACGCCATGGCCCGGCTGCGCTCCGCTCCCCCGACCCACCTCGCCGGCCTCGCGGTGATCTCGGCGGAGGACCTCACGCAGGGCACCGAGTCGCTGCCGCCGACGGACGGTCTGCGCTACCAGCTGACCGGCGCCCGGGTGATCGTCCGCCCGTCCGGCACCGAGCCCAAGCTGAAGTGCTACCTGGAGGTCGTGGTCCCGGTCGCGGACACCGCCGGACTCCCGGCGGCCCGCGCGCGGGCGGCCGAGACGCTGGCGGCCGTCAAGCGCGACCTGTCGGCGGCCGCGGGCATCTGACCCGCGGTCACCGCACGCCCGCCCGGGGCGGTACGCGGGCACGCGACACGCCCGTACGGCATCACGAAGGAGCGCGGCACCGGAAGCGACCGGTACCGCGCTCCTTCGCCTCCCCCGTACGCCGCTCCTACCGGTTCAGCCACTTGGTGGAGCCGTCCGGCCTGAGGTTGACCAGCTTGTCCGCGACGCCCCGCTCCCGGAACGCCTTGACCAGGGACTTCATGTCCTCGGAGTAGATGTTCCAGCTGTCGGTGTGCACCGCGACCACCTTGCGCGGGTCGAGGTCCGCGGCGACCCGCGCCGCGTTCTGCGAGGTGAGCGTCAGCGGGGCGTTGTCGAGGATCGCGGGGGTGCGGGCGGCGCCCGCGAAGAGGACGGCCGTGTCGATCCGGCCGAACTGCTTCCTGATCCGCTTGCCGACCTCCGCGGCCACCTTCACCGAGGCGTTGTCGCCGGAGATGTACGTCGTCGGCACGCCCCGGCCGCTCAGGACGAAGCCGGTGACCTCGCCGTCCGCGCCCCGGTCCACCCGGTCGGGGCCGTGCAGGGCGGGCACGGCGGTGACCTTGACGGTGCTGCCGGACCTGGTCCTGATGTCGCGCGACTCCCAGTTCCGCAGGCCGGTGACGTGCGCGCCGAGGCGCTGGTGCGCGCCGGGCGTGGAGTACACGGCCGGGATGTCCTTCAGCAGCGCGCGGCCGGAGTCGTCGAGGTTGTCGTCGTGCTGGTCGTGCGAGAGCAGCACCGCGTCGATCTTCCCGATCCGGTCCACGCCGAAGGCGGGCGCCTTGATCTTCTCCAGGCCGCTCGGGTACTTCTTCGGCCGGTCGAAGGTGGGGTCGAGCAGCAGGCGGGCGCCGCCGATCTCCAGGATGGTGGTGGGCCCGCCGACGTGGGTGGCGGTGAAGGGGGTGCGGCGGTCGTGGTCTCGGCCGGACGAGCCCTTCGCGGCCGTCTGCGCGCTCTGCGTACCCCCGGCGGCCCCCTGCTGCTCCTTGGCGGAGGCGGCGCCGCCGCAGGCGGAGAGCAGGGTGACGCCGACGGTGGCCGCGAGGGCGGCCGAGGCGGTGCGGGCGAAGGTCCTACGACTCACGAAAATCCCAACTCTCTTACTCGATAAGGTTTTTGAGGTGTTCTCCGGACCGCTGCCGCGGGGCCTCACACCAGCGACTTGCCGTGCGGGACGACGACTCCGTAGAGGTCGGCGACGGTCGCCAGCGCGGCGTGGTGCACCTGCTCGGCGGGCAGTTCGCCGGCCAGGGTGGCCACCGGCAGCGGGCGGGTGGCCGACGCGTCGGCGACCACGGTGGGGCGGTTGCCGCGCAGGAAGGCGCCCTGGGCGGTGAACTGGACGCACATGTGCGTCATAAATCCGGCGATGACCACGTCCTGGTTCCCGGCCTCGTCGACCCGGTCGCCGAGTTCGGTGTCGACGAACCCGTTGGGGACCGTCTTGACGACCACTGGCTCGCCCTCCACGGGGGCCACGGCCGGGTGGATCCGCCCGATCTCCGCGCGGATGTCGTACGGGGTGCCCTCGCCGCCGTCGTTGATGACGTGGACGACCTTCGCCCCGGCCGCACGGGCCCGGCCCAGCAGCTCGGCCGCCGCGTCGAGCGCCGCCCGCCAGCCGTCCAGCTCCATCACGCCGCGGGTGTAGGTGTTCTGGTAGTCGACCAGGATCAGGGTCGAGTCCGCCAGCGTCGCGGGCGTCTCGTCGAAGCCGTTGAGCGCGCGCAGGGTGGTCGTGGACATGGCTGTACCGCCTCGGGTGTCGTACGGGGTTGAGGTGGCCCACCGACTCCGGTGAGCTGCGAGAACAACGCTAGAAGCGAGCACGCATGTCGGCAATGCCATCTAACATGCAGATACCGACATCGAAGCCCGGCCCGAGGAGCCCCTGTGAAGCGCACCGTCGTGATCGTCCTCTTCGAGGGGGTCGACCTGCTCGACGTGACGGGCCCGCCCGAGGTGTTCGCGCTGCTGCGCCGGGAGCTGGGCCCGGACGACACGTCCGGCTACGACGTCGTACTGGCCGCCGAGACCCCGGACCCCGTCACCACCTCCGCGGGGGTGCGCCTCCTGCCCGACGCCACCTTCGAGGAGGCCGCCGCACGCCCCATCGACACGCTCCTCGTGCCGGGCTCGGTGGAGGTGGACGCCCACGGCCGCGTACACGCCCTCACCGACCCGGCGGTGGTCGCCCGCGTGCGCACGCTCGCCGCGCGCTCCCGGCGGGTGACCTCGGTGTGCGTGGGCGCGCACCTGCTCGCCGCGGCGGGCCTGCTCGACGGCAAGCGCGCCACCACGCACTGGTCGACGGCCCGGCAGCTCGCCACCGAGCACCCGGAGGTCGAGGTCGACGCCGACCCGATCTTCATCCGCCAGGGAGACGTGTGGACGGGGGCGGGCATCAGCGCCTGCCTGGACCTCTCGCTCGCCCTGGTCGCCGACGACCACGGCGAGACGACCGCGCTGCGCGTCGCCCGCCAGCTGGTGATGTACCTCAAACGCCCCAGCGGGCAGAGCCAGTTCAGCGTCCCCCTCGAACCGGTCTCCACCACCCGCCGCATCGAGGACCTGCGGCTGCACATCATGGACAACATCACCCGCCCGCTCACGGTCCCCGACCTCGCCACCCACGCCCACGTCGGCGAACGCCAGCTCACCCGCATCTTCAAGACCGAACTGGGCATGACGCCGAGCGCCTACGTCGAGTCGGTCCGGGTCGAACGCGCCCGCAACCAGCTGGAATCCACCGACGCCACCCTCGAACGCATCGCCACCACCTGCGGCTTCGGCACCACGGACACCCTGATCCGCGCCTTCCGCCGCAAACTGGACACCACCCCGACGGAGTACCGGCAGCGCTTCCGGACGTAGCCCCGGGCAGGGGCCGCGGGACCGGGAGCGCGGGCCCTCGTACCCCGGCCCGGGTACGACGAGGCCCCCGTACCGCGGAGGTACGGGGGCCGGGGCGGGCGCGCGTGGGTCGTCAGTACGCCGAGCCCGAGGCGCCCAGCGAACCCGTCGGGTGCCAGACCGTCTTGGTCTCCAGGAAGGCCGTCAGGCGTTCCGTGCCCTGGGGGGCCGTCCAGTCCGGTGCGGCCGTCGGGCGCAGGACGCGCTTCAGGTTGTCCGCCGCCGCGATCTCCAGGTCGCGGGCCAGGTCGCTGCCCGCGCCCGCGCCCGTGAGGTCGATCGCGTTGACGTCCTGGTGCGCGGCGAGGGACGGAGCGATCTCCGAGGCCCTGCCGGTCAGCAGGTTGACGACGCCGCCGGGCAGGTCGGAGGTCGCCAGGACCTCGCCCAGGGACAGGGCGGGGAGCGGGGACCTCTCGGAGGCGACCACGACGACCGTGTTGCCGGCCGCGATCACCGGGGCGATCACCGAGACCAGACCGAGGAAGGACGACTCCTGCGGGGCGAGGACCGCCACCACGCCGGTCGGCTCCGGGGTGGAGAGGTTGAAGAACGGGCCCGCGACCGGGTTGCCGCCGCCCGCGATCTGGGCGATCTTGTCGGTCCAGCCCGCGTACCAGACCCAGCGGTCGATCGCCGCGTCGACGACCGCGCCCGCCTTGGACTTCGACAGGCCCTCGGCCTCGCCGATCTCCCGGACGAACTGCTCGCGGCGGCCCTCCAGCATCTCGGCGATGCGGTAGAGGATCTGGCCCCGGTTGTACGCGGTCGCGCCGGACCAGCCGCCGAAGGCCTTGCGGGCCGCGACGACCGCGTCCCGGGCGTCCTTGCGGGAGGCCAGGGGCGCGTTGGCGAGCCAGTTGCCCTTGCTGTCCTGCACTTCGTACACCCGGCCGCTCTCGGAGCGGGGGAACTTGCCCCCGACGTACAGCTTGTAGGTCTTGAAGACGCCCAGGCGCTTCACGTCGGACTGCTTCACGTCGGTCGACTCAGACATCGAGGTACGCCTCCAGGCCGTGGCGACCGCCCTCGCGGCCGTAACCCGACTCCTTGTAGCCGCCGAACGGCGAGGTGGGGTCGAACTTGTTGAATGTGTTGGCCCAGACGACGCCCGCCCGGAGCTTGTTCGCGACCGCGAGGATGCGCGAGCCCTTCTCCGTCCAGATGCCGGCGGAGAGGCCGTACTGCGTGTTGTTGGCCTTGGCGACGGCCTCGTCCGGCGTGCGGAAGGAGAGCACCGACAGCACCGGGCCGAAGATCTCGTCGCGGGCGACGGTGTGCGCCTGGGTGACGTTCGTGAAGAGCGTCGGGGCGAACCAGTAGCCGGAGGACGGCAGCTCGCACGGGGCGGACCAGCGCTCGGCGCCCTCGGCCTCGCCGGTCTCGGCGAGCGCGGTGATCCGGGCGAGCTGCTCGGCGGAGTTGATCGCGCCGATGTCGGTGTTCTTGTCGAGCGGGTCGCCCAGGCGGAGGGTCGAGAGGCGGCGCTTGAGGGCGTCCAGCAGCTCGTCCTGGATCGACTCCTGGACCAGCAGGCGGGAGCCCGCGCAGCAGACCTGGCCCTGGTTGAAGAAGATGCCGGTGACGATGCCCTCGACGGCCTGGTCGATGGGCGCGTCGTCGAAGACGATGTTGGCGCCCTTGCCGCCCAGTTCGAGGGTGACCTTCTTCCGCGAGCCCGCGACCGTACGGGCGATGGCCTTGCCGACGCCGGTCGAGCCGGTGAAGGCGACCTTGTTGACGTCGGGGTGGGCGACCAGGGCGGCACCCGTCTCGCCGTACCCGGGCAGGATGTTGACGACGCCGCGCGGCAGACCCGCCTGGCGGCAGATGTCAGCGAAGAAGAGCGCGGAGAGCGGGGTGGTCTCGGCGGGCTTCAGGACGACGGTGTTGCCGGTGGCGAGCGCCGGGGCGATCTTCCAGGCCAGCATCAGCAGCGGGAAGTTCCAGGGGATGACCTGGCCCGCGACGCCCAGCGGGCGGGGGTTGGCGCCGTAGCCCGCGTGGTCGAGCTTGTCGGCCCAGCCCGCGTAGTAGAAGAAGTGCGCGGCGACCAGCGGGAGGTCCGCGTCGCGGGTCTCCTTGATCGGCTTGCCGTTGTCCAGCGTCTCCAGGACGGCCAGCTCACGGCTGCGCTCCTGGATGATGCGGGCGATGCGGAAGAGGTACTTCGCGCGCTCGGAGCCGGGCAGCGCGGACCACTTCTCGAAGGCCTTGCGGGCGGCCTTCACGGCGCGGTCCACGTCGTCCTGGCCCGCGAGGGCCACCTCGGACAGGACCTCCTCGGTGGACGGCGAGACGGTCTTGAAGACCTTGCCGTCGGCCGCCTCGGCGAACTCGCCGTCGATGAACAGGCCGTAGCTCGGCGCGATGTCGACGACTGCGCGCGACTCCGGCGCGGGTGCGTACTCAAAGGTCATGCGGATCAGTCCACCGTCACGTAGTCGGGGCCGGAGTAGCGGCCCGTGCTGAGCTTCTGACGCTGCATCAGCAGGTCGTTGAGGAGGCTGGAGGCGCCGAAGCGGAACCACTGGTTGTCCAGCCAGTCCGCGCCCACGGTCTCGTTCACCAGCACCAGGAACTTGAGCGCGTCCTTGGTGGAGCGGATGCCGCCGGCCGGCTTCACACCGATCTGGATGCCGGTCTGCGCGCGGTAGTCCCGGACGGCTTCCAGCATGAGGAGGGTGTTGGCGGGGGTGGCGTTCACGGCCACCTTGCCCGTCGACGTCTTGATGAAGTCGGCGCCGGCCATCATGCCGATCCAGGAGGCGCGGCGGATGTTGTCGTACGTGGACAGCTCACCGGTCTCGAAGATCACCTTGAGGCGGGCCCGGTCGCCGCACTCGGCCTTCACGGCCACGATCTCCTCGTAGACCTTGAGGTAGTGCCCGGCCAGGAAGGCACCCCGGTCGATCACCATGTCGATCTCGTCCGCACCCGCCTCGACGGCGTCGCGCACGTCGGCCAGCTTGACGGGCAGGGCCGCGCGGCCCGCCGGGAAGGCGGTCGCGACGGAGGCCACCTTGATGCCGGTACCGGCCAGGGCCTCCTTGGCGGTGGCCGCCATGTCGGGATACACGCAGATCGCGGCGACCGTGGGGGTCGTGCGGTCGGTGGGGTCCGGGTGGGCGCCCTTGGCGCACAGCGCCCGGACCTTGCCCGGGGTGTCCGCGCCTTCGAGCGTGGTCAGGTCGATCATCGAGATGGCCAGGTCGATGGCGTACGCCTTGGCCGTGGTCTTGATCGACCGCGTGCCGAGCGCGGCGGCGCGCGCCTCCAGGCCGACGGCGTCGACGCCGGGCAGCCCGTGCAGGAAGCGGCGCAGTGCGCTGTCGGACGCGGTCGCGTCGACAAATGCGGATGCGGGAGCGGATGCGGAGTGGGACATGGTCACCACTGGAGCATATCTACGCGCGTAGCGGCCTGTACAGCCTGTGGACGGAAGGGAAGGAACACACTCCGCACCCCAAGGGCACACGGACGGACACTCACCCCCAAATCACCACCCTCTCCCCTCTCCCTCGCCCCCGGCCGGCGCTCCGCCCCCGCCCGGCCCGGTCCCGCACTGGCATCCGAACCGGCGTCGGGCAGAATCGGGCCCATGACAAGCACCGGCCCCTCCTCCCCCGCCCCCGACGGCCCCGAAGGCACCGGCGGTCCCGAAGGCACCGAAGGCACCGAAGGCACCGACCGGCCGACGGACGCAGCGAAGGACGCACCGGCGGACGGCGCGGCGGGCTCCGCCGCGGACTCGGCCACGGGCCCGGCCGCGGACTCGGCCACGGTCTACGCCGACCGGGTCTTCCGCTCCAACGGCAATGTCGTGTGGGGCTGCCTGCTGCTGGCGGTCGCCGCCTGGCTCGCCGTGGACGCGATGCTCAAGAGCGAGGCGCGCACGGTGTGGACGGTACTGGCGGGGCTGGTGTTCGCGGTGCCGCTGGTGGTGGCGTTCCTGCTGCGGCCCGCCGTGTACGTGAACGACAACCGGCTGCGCATCCGCAACCCGTTCCGGTCGATCGTGCTGCCCTGGGCGAAGGTCGACGCGGTCCGTACGGGGTACTCCAGCGAGGTCCTGGCGGACGGCTCGAAGTACCAGCTGTGGGCCATCCCGGTCTCGCTGCGCCAGCGCAAGAAGGCGGTGCGCAACCAGGCGAGGGCGGCGGCGGCCGACGACCCGCGCGCGAGCCGCACGTCCTTCGGCAGGACCTCCCCGGCGGGCCGCAGCGGGGCCAGGCTGGTCGCGGCGAGCGACCAGACCGTGCAGGACCTTCAGGAGATGGCGGAGGTCAACGCGGGGCGGGAAGAGGCGCGGGGGGAGGTGGTGGTGCGGTGGGCGTACGAGGTGATCGTCCCGTGCGTCATCGGCCTCCTCGCCCTCATCACCCTCCTCGCCACGTAACCCCTTGGGCGGCGGCGCCGCACCTCTCGCTCGCCCCGTCCCCTTGGGCGGCGGGGCCGCCCCCGGGGGCGGAACGGGCGGGCAAGGGGGCGGCCCCCGGCGGAGCCGCACACCGGGCCCCGCCCGGCCACGCGTCCGCACCGCACACCGCTGTGCCGCCGCACTCGTAAGGCGCGTCCGGTACGGGCTCACCGGGGCGGGCCGGGAGCGGAGAGGGCGGGCCGGGGTCGGGGGCCGCCCCCCGTGCCCACCCGTTCCGCCCCAGGGGGGCGGCCCCTGTGCCCACGGAGGGCGGGGCGGGGCAAAGGTGGCCCCTGGGCCCACGGGGGAGCGGGGCAAAGGCGGACCCTGGGTCCGCAAGGGGGTTAGTGGGGGAGGAGTTGGGTGGCGGGGCCCGCCAGGGGGAGGTCCTTGAGCGCCCCGCCCTGCGAGATCGCCCCCGTCACCACCTCCGTCGACACCGGCTTGAAGTCCGCCACCTGCGTCCCCACCGCATTGTTCAGCGGGTCCGCCTCGGTCCCCGCCAGCGGGTCCAGCCGCATGTGCGTCACCGGACCCAGCCCCGACGAAGCGGACTGCTGGAGCGCCCCCAGCAGCACCTGGTCCGGGGCCGTGGGCGCGGCCGGCGGCGGAACGGCCGGGGCCGCCTGGGCCGCTCCGGCTCCCGCCGCGAGGGCCGCTCCGACCGCGGTCACCGCGAGACCGGCCTGGAGCAGGGCGCGGCGCTGGGGGCTGGGATGTGCGTGACGTGCCATGAGGTGAACTACCCATCTGCGTATCGGCGTGACGGTGCGGCGCACGACGCGAGCGAACGAAGCGCGTGATCGTGCGCACACGCAGAGTAGTTGAGTCGCGCATCCGAAGCCCGCACCGTCGCCCGGGGAGACCCGCCGGGGGTCGATGCCGCACACTTGTCTCCCGTGAGCTCTTCTCCCATATCCGCCCGCGTCGTCCTCCTCGCAGGCCCTTCCGGCTCCGGAAAGTCGTCCCTCGCCGCCCGTGCGGGCCTGCCCGTGCTGCGGCTGGACGACTTCTACAAGGAGGCCGGTGACCCGACGCTGCCGCAGCTGACGGGGGCCGGGGACACCGACTGGGACTCCCCGCTGTCGTGGGACGCGGACGTGGCGGTCGCCGCGATCGAGCGGCTCTGCCGGACCGGGCGCACCACCGTTCCGGTGTACGACATCTCCACCAGCTCACGGGTGGACGAGGAGGCGCTCGACATCGAGCGCACGCCCCTGTTCATCGCGGAGGGCATCTTCGCGGCGGACATCGTGTCCCGCTGCCGGGAACTGGGACTGCTGGCGGACGCGCTGTGCCTGCGCGGCCGGCCGTCGACCACGTTCCGACGCCGGCTGGCCCGCGATCTGCGCGAGGGCCGCAAGTCGGTGCCGGTGCTGCTGCGCCGCGGCTGGCGGCTGATGCGGCTGGAGCGGGGCATCGTGGCCCGTCAGGTGGCGCTGGGCGCGCACCCCTGCGGCAAGGACGAGGCCCTGGGCCGGCTCGCCGCGGCAGCCGCGGGACGCTGCCCCGGCGCCGTCCCCCGGGCCACCCGCCCCGAATCCGCGACCGCCGAACACGCGGCCTAGCGCAACAGGGCCCCCGGACCGCCCCGTACACGCACCGAAACCCGCACGCGCGGCGGAACACGCACGCCCACGGACACCCGTACATCCGCCGACCCCGTACGCCCACGGACACCCGCACGTCCACCGAACCCGGTACGCCCAACGGACACCCGTACACCCACGGATTCACCCCCACACACGCGGAAAGCGGGACTTCACCCCCACACACGCGAAAAGCGGGACCTCGTCAGACCCCCCGGCCGACGTGATCCCGCTCCGCATCCCCCGTGCTTCCGCCGTCTCCCCCGACACGGCGGTTCCCCCGTGGCCCTTGGACGACCAGCCGACGTCCCCGGGCACCACACGCCCTTCAGGCGACCAGCTCGCCGAAGGACTCCTCCTCGTCACGGCCGAAGCTGAGGACCTCGTCCTCGCGCAGCCGGCGGAGCGACCGCCAGATGCTGGACTTCACCGTGCCGACACTGATGTCGAGGATGTCCGCGATCTCCGGATCGGTGCGGCCCTCGTAGTAGCGCAGGACGAGCATCGTGCGCTGGAGTTCGGGGAGGCGTGCCAGGGCCTGCCACAGGACCGCGCGCAGTTCGGTGCCGCGCATCGCGTCCGTGTCGCCGACCGTCTCCGGCAGCTCCTCCGTCGGGTACTCGTTCAGCTTGCGGCGGCGCCACTGGCTGATGTGCAGGTTGGTCATGGTGCGGCGGAGGTAACCCCCGACCGCCGCCTTGTCGCTGATCCTGTCCCAGGCGCGGTACGTCGAGAAGAGGGCGCTCTGCAGCAGGTCCTCGGCCTCGAAGCGGTCGCCGGTCAGGTGGTAGGCGGTCGCGTACAGGGAGGCGCGGCGCTCCTGGACGTAGGCGGTGAACTCCGCCTCCGCCGCCGTCGCGTGCGCCCGCTCCCCCGAGCCCTCCCCGTACGTCGCCCGTGCTGCCGACGCTCCCCCGAGCGTCCCCCCGGCAGCTTCCCCGGTCCCCCCGGTGTTCCCCCCCGTGGCCCCCCCGGTGTTCCCCCCCGGCACGTCCACGATCGTCATGTACTGGCTGTACATGGACGACCGCTGACGCCCGGCGCCGCGACCGCACCCCCGCCCGGTCACAGCACCGGACTTCTCGATGCTCCGTACGACGTCGTGGAGACGCGTGACAACTGCGCTTGAGTTGGTGCTGTGCAGTGCGTTCATCTCGCGCCCCCCGTCGGTGGAGTCCGTATCGGTCCGTGTGCAGAAGACTTTGCCCGCGCAGTTTCATGGGGCTGTCCGGCGACTGTCACAGGCGCGTCACAGGGGTCGGAAAAGCCTCAAGTCCAAGCGGAACGGGCCGTTCGCACCCCCTGCGACATGGGGCTTGAGCGATGGGAGCGCTCCAACTGTCGAACTCGTACGCCCCCATGGGCCAGAATGAGCGGGTGCCCTTCCTGTTGCTGATCGAGGACGACGACGCCATCCGTACGGCGCTTGAGCTGTCGCTCACGCGCCAGGGACACCGTGTTGCCACGGCGGCAACCGGTGAGGACGGTTTGAAACTGCTGCGCGAACAACGGCCCGATCTGATCGTGCTGGACGTGATGCTGCCCGGAATCGACGGTTTCGAGGTGTGCCGCCGGATCAGACGGACGGACCAGTTGCCGATCATCCTGCTGACCGCGCGCAGTGACGACATCGACGTCGTGGTCGGTCTGGAGTCGGGCGCGGACGACTACGTCGTGAAGCCGGTGCAGGGCCGGGTGCTCGACGCGCGCATCCGGGCCGTGCTGCGGCGCGGCGAGCGCGAGGCCAACGACGCGGCGTCGTTCGGCTCGCTGGTGATCGACCGGTCCGCGATGACCGTGACGAAGAACGGCGAGGACCTCCAGCTCACCCCCACCGAGCTGCGGCTGCTCCTGGAGCTGAGCCGGCGGCCCGGACAGGCGCTGTCCCGGCAGCAGTTGCTGCGGCTGGTGTGGGAGCACGACTACCTCGGTGACTCGCGGCTGGTCGACGCGTGCGTGCAGCGGCTGCGGGCGAAGGTCGAGGACGTGCCGTCCTCGCCGACCCTGATCCGTACCGTCCGTGGTGTCGGCTACCGGCTGGACTCGCCTTCGTGAAGAAACGCTTGAAGCGCGCCCTGCTGGCCGGGCTGCGCTGGACCAGCCTGCGGCTGCGGCTCGTCGTGGTGTTCGCGCTGGTGGCCCTGACCGCCGCGGTGTCGGTGGCGGGGATCGCGTACTGGCTCAACCGGGAAGCCGTGCTGACCCGTACCCAGGACAGCGCCCTCAACGACTTCCGGCAGTCCATGCAGAGCCGGGTCGCCACCCTGCCGCTGCAGCCCACCCAGTCCGAACTGCAGACGGCCGCCGAGCAGATGGCGGCGATGAGCAGCAGCCCCGGTTACAGCGTGCTGCTCGTCGGCCGCACGGACGGCGGCAAGCCGGCGGTGGGCTACTCCGACCTGGACGCCTTCACCCTGGACGACGTGCCGGCCAAGCTCCAGGAGCAGGTGAACCGGGCGCAGCCGGTCAGCGCGGGCAACGCCTACCCGTACCACCTGTTCTGGGTGCGTACGAAGCTGCACGGCGGGACTCCGTACCTGGTGGGCGGGGCCAAGGTGATCGGCGGCGGGCCGACCGGTTACATGCTGACCTCGCTCAAGCAGGAGCGGGACGACCTGAATTCGCTGGCCTGGTCGCTGGGGATCGCGACGGGGCTCGCGCTGCTGGGGTCCGCGCTGCTCGCGCAGGCCGCGGCGACGACCGTGCTCAAGCCGGTGCAGCGGCTGGGGGACGCGGCCCGCAGGCTGGGCGAGGGGAAGCTGGACACCCGGCTTCGGGTGTCGGGCACCGACGAACTGGCGGATCTGTCCCGGACGTTCAACCGGACCGCCGCGCAGCTGGAGAAGAAGGTCGCCGACATGAGTGCGCGCGAGGAGGCGAGCCGCAGGTTCGTCGCCGACATGTCGCACGAACTGCGCACCCCGCTGACCGCGATCACGGCGGTCGCCGAGGTGCTGGAGGACGAGGCGGACAGCCTCGACCCGATGATCGCGCCCGCCGTGCACCTGGTGGTCAGCGAGACCCGGCGGCTGAACGACCTGGTGGAGAACCTGATGGAGGTCACCCGCTTCGACGCGGGGACCGCCCGGCTGGTGCTGGACGACGTGGACGTGGTCGACCAGCTGACGGCCTGTCTGGACGCGCGGGCCTGGCTGGACGCCGTCGAGCTGGACGCGGAGCGCGGGCTGATGGCACGGCTCGACCCGCGCCGGCTCGACGTCATCCTGGCGAACCTGGTGGGCAACGCGCTCAAGCACGGCGGCTCGCCGGTGGGCGTGTCGGTGCGGGCCGTGGACGAGGAGCTGGTCATCGAGGTGCGGGACCACGGGCCCGGCATCCCCGCCGATGTGCTGCCGCACGTCTTCGACCGCTTCTACAAGGCGAGCGCCTCGCGCCCCCGTTCCGAGGGCAGCGGCCTCGGCCTGTCGATCGCGATGGAGAACGCGCTGATCCACGGCGGAACCATCACCGCGGCCAACTCGCTCGAAGGGGGTGCGGTGTTCACCCTGCGGCTGCCGCGCGACGGGTCGCCCGAGGAGAGCGCCGACGGCGGCGGCGAGGACGCGGACGGCCGGGGTCCGGGCCGGGAGGAGAACTGATGGCACCGGGTACGAAGCCCTCTTCGGCGCGCCGCCGGGGGGCGCGGGCGGCCCTCGCCGTCGCCGTGCTCGCCACGCTCGCCGGTACGGCCGGGTGCGGTATCCGCAGCACCCAGGTGCCGGTGGACGCGGGGCCCGCACCGTCCCGGGTGTCCTGCGACGTCCCCGGGGTGAAGGAGGCCGACCGGTCGGAGGCGGGCAGTACGGTCCGGGTCTTCCTGGTGTGCGGGGCGGGGCTGGTCTCCGTGCAGCGGGTGGTGAACGTGTCCTCGGAGAAGATGGCGGCGGACCGGATGCGGGCCGCGCAGGCGCTCCTCGACGAGTTGCAGGAGGAGCCCTCGGAGGAGGAGCAGCAGGCCGGATTCAGCACGGACGTGCGCGGTTCGCTGACGGTGTCGGGGCCCCGGTCCGGCGATCCGGCCGAGACGCTGCGGCTCAGCCGCCAGCCCGACGACCTGCCGCCGCACGCGCTGGCCCAGATCGTCTGTACGTACTCGGGGAGCGCGGCGGACGACGGCGGCGGTTCGGTGGAGCTGGGCGGTCCGTCCGAGGATCCGCCGCGGAAGTACCAGTGCACGGCGGCGCTGAAGGCGCGGCCCGAGGGCGTGCCGGCCCTGGGCGACCTGCGGCCCTCGCCGTCGGCCCCGGCGGCGCCCTCGGGGTCGGCTCCGCAGCTGCCGTGACGCGTCCGGCGGGGCGTCCTGCTCCCGCCGGGCGGGCCGCCGACCTGGGTGTACACGGACAAGCGTGTCAATAAACCTGCGGGCGGCCGTGGGGCGAACCTTCCGGGTCCTCTTCGGTCCGCGCGGAACCGATCCGCGCACGCCCCGCGTCTTGGGGGGCGTGCGTCCAGGTCTGAGCGGCAGTGCCGTCATCCGCTTCCGCGTGGCGGGGAGTCTCCTCCTCCTCACGCATCTCCTGCTCGTGGCTTGGGTGACCCTGCGTCCCCTCGACGACGTGCTCTGGGTGACCGCACCCAATCTCCAGCCGCTGGCCGGCATCCGGGCCGACCTGGCGCTCGGCCCCGTGGAGGCGGCCCGCCGGATCGGTGAGGGGCTGCTGCTGCTCGCGCCGCTCGGGGTGCTGCTGCCGATGGCGGGCGGGCGGCTGTTCGCGTCGCCGTTCGTCTCCCTGCTCCGTACGGTGGCGGCCGGGGCGATGCTGTCGCTGGGCATCGAGCTGTGGCAGACGGGGGTGCCCGGTCAGGTGGTGGACGTGGACTCGCTGCTGCTGAACACCGTGGGGATCGCACTGGCCCACCTCGCCGTCGTACCGCTGACGCGGGCGCGGCTGCGTCGCAGGTGGACGGCGGCTCGTACTCGGGTAGGGGGTGCTCCCCTTACTAAAGAGGAGGCCCGGACCGGGGGTACCCCGAGGATTACCAGGGTCGGCGTCGCCCCGTAGAGCGATGCGGGAGGGGCCGGTTCCCGGGGACCATGGATACATCGGGAGCCCACTACGGAGGTTCCCCCACTGAGCCTCTGATGCTCGCGAAGGAGCCCGCCATGACCGCACTTGTCCGCCCCCGCGACGGCCGTGTGATCGGCGGAGTGTGCGCAGCGCTGGCACGGCGCTTCGGCACCTCCGCGACCACGATGCGCGTGATCTTCCTGGCGTCGTGCCTGCTGCCGGGTCCGCAGTTCCTGATCTACCTGGGTCTGTGGATCTTCCTGCCGGGCGAGAAGACGTCGAAGACCGCCTGGTAACGACCACCGACGACGAAGTAAGCGAAAGGGGCGCTCCACCCGGATGCCGGGTGGAGCGCCCCTTTCGTGTACGCGGTCGGCCGCGGGTCAGGCGCCGACGCCCGGGAGCGCACCGGTGGGCAGACCCTGGGTGGGGAGGCCCTGGGTCGGCAGGCCGCCGAGGAGGCCCTTGACGGGGTCCGCGCTGTCACCGGCGGGCATGGCGGCGTTCTGGGTGCTCCTGCCGAGGGCTTCCTGGCCGCCCTTCAGCGCCTCCGGGGCGCCGGCGGGGAGGGCGGTGGCGACCTGGTCGACCGGCACGGCGGCCGTGACGGCGCCGAGCGCACCGGCCGCGTCCGGGAGGCCGGGGGCCGCGGCGGCGGAACCGGCGGCAGCGGCGACGAAGGCCGCGCCGAGAGCGGCGACACCGAGGGTCTTGCCAGCAGACTGCTTCATGAAAACAACGTCCTCAGAGATGGGGGGAAGTGAGCGGCTCTGCAAGCTAGTCAGAGCCCCTCGACCCCCGCAAACACCACCCCGCGGCCGGGACTTGATCTTCCCGGCCGCCTGTGCTCTCCCTGGGATCAACTGCTTCCATTAAGGGAAACCGCTGGTCAGGGCGATTTACTGGAAGAGCCACTCCGACTTCAGCTCGGCGTAACCGGGCTTGATGACGTCGCTGATCATGGCGAGTCGTTCATCGAAAGGAATGAAAGCGCTCTTCATCGCATTGACCGTGGTCCACAGCATGTCGTCGAGCGTGTAGCCGAAAGCGCCGATCAGGTGCTCGAACTCGCGGCTCATGCTGGTGCCGGACATCAGCCGGTTGTCGGTGTTCACGGTGACCCGGAACTGAAGCTTGCGCAGCAGGCCGAAGGGGTGGTCGGCGTACGAGGTGGCCGCTCCGGTCTGCAGGTTGGAGGTGGGGCACATCTCCAGCGGGATGCGCTTGTCCCGTACGTACGCGGCCAGCCGGCCCAGCTTCACGCCGCCGTCCTCGGCGACCTCGATGTCGTCGATGATGCGCACGCCGTGGCCCAGGCGGTCGGCGCCGCACCACTGGAGGGCCTGCCAGATGGAGGGGAGCCCGAACGCCTCACCGGCGTGGATGGTGAAGTGGTTGTTCTCGCGCTTGAGGTACTCGAAGGCGTCGAGGTGGCGGGTGGGAGGGAAGCCCGCCTCGGCGCCCGCGATGTCGAAGCCGACCACGCCCGAGTCGCGGTAGCGGTTGGCGAGTTCGGCGATCTCCAGGGCGCGGGCGGCGTGCCGCATCGCCGTGAGGAGGGCGCCGACGCGGATGCGGTGGCCGTTCTCCCTGGCCCGGCGCTCGCCCTCGCGGAAGCCGTCGTTGACCGCTTCGACGACCTCTTCGAGGGTGAGGCCCTTCTCCAGGTGCTGCTCGGGCGCGTACCGGATCTCGGCGTAGACGACGCCGTCCTCGGCGAGGTCCTCGGCGCACTCGGCGGCCACCCGGAACAGCGCCTCGCGGGTCTGCATGACGGCGCAGGTGTGCGCGAACGTCTCCAGGTAGCGCTCCAGCGAGCCGGAGTCGGCGGCCTCGCGGAACCAGATGCCGAGCTTGTCGGCGTCGGTCTCGGGGAGGTTCGCGTAACCGCTCTCGCGGGCGAGGTCGACGATGGTGCCGGGGCGCAGCCCGCCGTCGAGGTGGTCGTGCAGCAGCACCTTCGGTGCGCGGCGAATCTGGTCCACGGTGGGCGTGTTGGGGTTCGGACCCGTGGTCGGGCGCGTGGTCTGGCTCGTCATCTGGGCACTCTAGCCCCTACGCGCGTAGATCGTGCCCGGTCGATACGTAACAGTGACCGTGCGTACGGGTGGAGTCCATCTCGACTTCTGAGACTGTTCTGCCATGACACAGCAAGTCGAGCCGGGCCCGACCGCCCGGCTGGGGCGGGCCGTTGGTGCTCCGGCCACCGTGAACGGCGTGGTGCTCGTCTTACCGGGCGGCGAACCGGAGTCCGCCAGGGGCCCCTCTCCCTGGGCGTACGCGGCGGCCCGGCCGCTGGCCCGCGAACTCGCCGCCGCGGGCGGGAGCGAGGGCCTGGCGGTGCACCTGGTGCGCTACCGGGGGCGCGGCTGGAACGGGGGCGCGGCCCGGCTGGCCGCGGACGCGCAGTGGGCCGTGGAGGAGGTCGTACGGCGGTACGGGGACGTGCCGGTGTGTCTGGCCGGGCTCGACATGGGCGGCCGGGCGGCGCTGCGGGCGGCCGGGCACGAGGCGGTCGGCCCGGTGGTGGCGCTGGCGCCCTGGCTGCCCGGCGGGGCGGCCGACGAGGAGCCCGTACGGCAACTGGTGGGCCGGCAGGTGCTGATCGTGCACGGCACCGACGACGGGCGGGCCGATCCGGAGCTGTCGTTCCGGCTGGCGGAGCGGGTGAAGAAGGCGAACCGGGACACCTGCCGGTTCGAGGTGCACTCGGACGGGCACGGGATGCGGCAGCACCGCGGGGAGGTCCGGGCGCTGGTCGCCGACTTCGTCCTCGGCTCCCTGTTCGGGCGCCCGTACGCGAGGGCGGTCGCCGACGCGCTCGCGGCGCCGCCCCCGTTGGGCCTGCGGATGCCTCTGGCCTCCGGCTTCGGTGCGGGGGGCCGGAGCTGACACGGGGGCGGGCCGGGGCCGCGAGGCCGTACCCCCTCCAGGGGTCACCGCGCGCGGGACTTTAGTCCCTCTGACACCCTCGACACCATGAGCAGCAGCGTGGACCGCATCAGACCCACCCACTGGGCCTCCTTCGTGCCCGTACTCGCACTCGTCCTGCTCGCGTTCTCCTGGGGGCGCGAGATGCCGGGGCCGGTGGTGGCGCTGCTTGCGGTGTTCCTCGGCGGGGCCGTCCTCGCCGCCGTGCACCACGCGGAGGTCGTGGCCCACCGGGTGGGCGAGCCCTTCGGGTCGCTGGTGCTCGCCGTGGCCGTGACGATCATCGAGGTCGCCCTCATCGTCACCCTCATGGCCGACGGCGGCGACAAGAGCGCCTCACTGGCCCGGGACACCGTCTTCGCCGCCGTCATGATCACGCTGAACGGCATCGTCGGCATCTCGCTGCTGGTGGGGGCGCTCAAGCGGCGGGTCGCCGTGTTCAACCCGGAGGGGTCGGTGGCCGCGTTCGGCGCGGTGGCCACGCTGGCCGGGCTCAGCCTCGCGCTGCCGACGTTCACGACGAGCACGCCGGGCCCGGAGTTCACCCCGACGCAGCTCATCTTCGCGGCCATCGCCGCCGTGCTCATCTACGGCCTGTTCGTCCTGACGCAGACCGTGCGGCACCGGGACTACTTCCTTCCCGTGACCCAGGAGGGCAAGGTCATCGACGAGGACGACCACGCCGATCCGCCGCCCGCCCGGGTCGCGCTGATCAGCCTCGGGCTGCTGGCCGTCTCGCTGGTCGCGGTGGTCGGGCTCGCGAAGGGCGTCTCACCGACCATCGAGAGCGGTGTGGAGGCGGCCGGGCTGCCCGCGTCCGTGGTGGGTGTGGTGATCGCGCTGCTGGTGCTCCTGCCGGAGAGCATCGCCGCCGTACGGGCCGCCAAGCGGGACCGGGTGCAGACCAGCCTCAACCTCGGGCTCGGGTCGGCCATGGCCAGCATCGGCCTCACCATCCCGGCCGTCGCCATCGCGTCGATCTGGATGGACGGCCCGCTGCTGCTCGGCCTCGGGGCCACCCACATGGTGCTGCTGGCGCTGACGGTCGCGGTGGGCACGCTGACCTTCGTACCGGGCCGGGCGACGCCGCTGCAGGGCGGCGTGCACCTGTCGCTGTTCGCGGCGTACCTGGTGCTGGCGGTCAGTCCGTAGCGGGGCGGGGCCGTGGCCCGGGGCGGCGGGCGCGGTCAGTCCGGGGCGGCGGTGCGGTCCGTGACCTCCAGCAGGGCCGTCTGCGGGAGGATGTGGCCGCGCCGGGAGAGCAGGAAGCGTTTGAAGGCGGCCACCGGGGGTGTGTCCGGGTGGCCGTCCAGCCAGGCGACACCGATCTCGCGGGCCGCGCGGGGCGCGGTCACCGTCAGTTCCACGACGCCGGGACGGGCCACCGCGGGCGGCGGCAGCAGGGCCACTCCGAGCCCGGCCGCGACCAGCCCGCGCAGGGTCTCCGCCTCCTCCCCCTCGAAGGCGACCTTGGGGCGGAAGCCCGCCTCGGCGCACAGGTCGTCGGTGATCCGGCGCAGGCCGTAGCCCGGCTCCAGGGTGACGAAGGCCTCGTCGGCGGCCTCGGCCAGCCGGATCCGCTTGCGGCCGGCCAGCCGGTGGTCGTCGGGGACCACCAGCCGCAGCCGCTGCTCGTCGAGCCGTCGGGCCACCAGGTCGGGGGCCTCGGGCACCGGCGAGGTGAGGCAGAGGTCCAGGTCGCCGGCGCGCAGCCGCTCCAGCATGGCCTCGCCGTAGTTCTGGACGAGCTGGAAGCGGATGTGCGGGTGGTCGGCGCGGAAGGCGCGGATCAGCGCGGGCACGGTCTCCGAGCCCATGGTGTGCAGGAAGCCGAAGGCGACCTTGCCCGAGGTGGGGTCGGCGTCCGCGCGGACCGACTCGGCGGCCTTCTCCACCTCGGCGAGGGCCCGTTCGACGGTGGTCAGGAAGGTGCGGCCGGCCGGGGTGAGGGCGAGGGTGCGGCCCTTGCGGGCGAACAGGGCCACGTCCAGGTCCTGTTCGAGACGGACCATGGCCCGCGACAGCGTCGACTGCGGTACGCCCAGCTCGTGGGCGGCCCGGGTGACGTGCTCGTGCCGGGCCACCGCCGCGAACTGGGCGAGCCTCGGCGCGAGCACCTGAGAAATGTCTTCTTCGTAACTACTCGGTGACAGGCGACGCTGTGAGCTGTGCTGATGCTGCATGGGATGAATTATCGAGGGTTTGTGCATTGGACGCATGAGAAGGCCGGGCCTAGGTTCTGAGCATGCCTTCCGCCAGTACCACGGCGTCCATGCCTGTAGTTGTGGGCGCCGAGCCTTCTGATTCCTTCGATTCCTCTGTTTCCGCTGGGTCCAGTGGTGCTTCTGCTGCCGCTGCGCCCGCCGATACGCGCCTCAGCCCCTCCTCCCCCGCCTTCCGGCGGATGAGCCTCGCGCTCTTCGCGGCGGGCATGGCGGCCTTCGCCCTCCTCTACTCCACCCAGGCCCTGCTGCCCGCGATCTCCGCCGACCTCGGCGTCAGCGCCGCGCAGGCGAGCTGGACGGTGTCGGCGGCGACCGGCGCGCTCGCCCTGTTCGTACTGCCGCTCAGCGCACTGTCCGAGCGGTTCGGGCGGCGCACCCTGATGACGTACTCCCTGGTGGTCGCGGTCGGCGTCGCGCTGCTGGTGCCGCTCGCGCCGAACGTGGGCTGGCTGATCGCGCTGCGCGCGGTGCAGGGCGCGGCACTGGCCGGGCTGCCGGCCTCGGCGATGGCGTACCTGGCGGAGGAGGTGCGCCCCAAGGCGCTGATCGCGGCGATCGGGCTGTTCGTGGCGGGCAACTCCATCGGCGGCATGAGCGGCCGGATCGTCACCGGCTGGGTCGCCCAGCTGTGGGGCTGGCGCGCCGCGCTGGCCTCCGTGGCCCTGATGGCGCTGGTGTGCGCGGTGCTCTTCCGGCTGCTGCTGCCGAGGGCGCGCAACTTCCGCCCCGGGACGCTGAACCCGCGGGTGCTGGCGAAGACCGTGGGCGGGCACCTGTCCGACCCGCTGCTGCGGCGGCTGTACGCGATCGGCGCGCTCTTCATGACCGTCTTCGGCGCGGTCTACACGGTGATCGGCTACCGGCTCGTCGAGGCGCCGTTCAACCTCCCGCAGGGTGTCGTCGGCTCGATCTTCCTGGTCTACCTGGTGGGCACGCTCTCCTCGGCGGGCGCGGGCCGGCTGGTGGCCCGTACCGGACGGCGCGGCGCGCTCTACCTGGCCGGTTCCACCACGGCCGCCGGACTGCTGCTCTCGCTGTCCGACTCGCTGGCCGGAGTACTGGCCGGCCTGGTGCTGATCACCGCCGGTTTCTTCGCCGGGCACGCGGTCGCCTCCTCCTCGGTCAGCCACACCGCGAAGTCGGGCCGCGCCCAGGCGTCCGCGCTCTACCAGTCGGCGTACTACCTCGGCTCCAGCGCGGGCGGCACGCTCGGCGCGATGGCGTTCCACGCGGGCGGCTGGAGCGCCACGGTGACGCTCGGCCTGCTGGCCGTGGCCGGCGTCGCCGGGATCACGCTGTACGGGACGCGGTGCGCGCGGGCACAACGGCGCGGCTCCCTCGTTGTTGCGAATTCATGACACGTGAACTGCCTTGTCCGTACAACCGGTTCCCGCCCCCAGCCGTCTAGCTGGACAAACGTGCAGTACGCCACGCCAGGCGCGTACCGCACGGCTGGGGAAGGGGAACACCCATGGGATCCGTGGTGTCCACGGGGGACAAGAACAGAGTGCGTACGGGATCGCTGCGCAGGGCCCTGCGCAGCCGTACCGGCATAGCCGCCGGGATCACCGCGATGGTGGTCCCGGCGGTACTGACGGTGGGGGCGGCGGCCCCCGCGCAGGCGGCTTCGTGCACGACCAGCACGGGCCCGTACCAGAAGCAGGCGGAGAAGTTCCTGGGCCTGAAGGTGGACGGCAGGCAGTCGGCCGCCGACTGCAAGGCGATACGCGGCTTCCAGGCGCAGCACGGCATCACCCCCACCATCGGCTACGCGGGACCGGTGACCTGGCGGGCGATGGACCAGATCAACAAGCAGAGGGCCGCCGCGCGCAATCCGAACGCGGCGGGCAAGTGCCCGGTGAACAAGGGCCGGATCGCCTGTGTCGACCTGACCAGGCAGCTCAGCTGGATCCAGGACGGGAAGACGGTCAAGTACGGCCCGGTGCCGATCCGTTCGGGACGTGACGGCTACGAGACGCGGACCGGCCTGAAGAAGGTCTACTACCGCAGCATCAACCACTACTCGACGCTCTACCACGTGCGGATGCCGTACTCGCAGTTCTTCGACGGCGGCATCGCCTTCCACTCGGTCGACCTGCCGATGTCGGCCCCGCCCGGCTCGCACGGCTGCGTGAACATGCGCAAGGCGGACGCGAAGAACTACTGGGGGCTGCTGAAGAAGGGCAGCAACGTCTTCGTGTACGGGCGCAAGCCGGGCACCTGACGGACCCCGCGGCCGGACAGGGCGGACCGCCGGGCCCCACACGGCCCGAACCGGTGGTCCGCGGGGCCGGGCACGGCGGTTAGCGGCATTGCGACCCCCACTGTCAGACCCCTCCCGTAGAGTTCCACAGCACAGCAGCAGTGGGTGGATGAGCGGGCGGGGTGGACCCTGTGAGTGATGTAACGACGCCAGGCGTGGATGCGCAACTGGAGGACTACCGGACCGAGTTGACCGGTTTCTGTTACCGGATGCTCGGCTCCGCCTTCGAGGCGGAGGACGCCGTGCAGGACACGATGGTGCGCGCGTGGCGCAGCCAGGACCGGTTCGAGGGACGCTCCTCGCTGCGGTCCTGGCTGTACCGGATCGCGACCAACGTGTGCCTGGACATGCTGGGCAGCAGCAAGAAGCGCGCCCGGCCGATGGACTTCACCGACTCCCGCCCGCTCGCCCAGGCCCAGTTGAACCCGCAGCCGGAGGCGGCCTGGCTGGAGCCGGTCCCGGACGGCCGGGTGCTCACCGTCGTGGCCGACCCGGCGGAGACCGCCGTCGCCCGCGAGTCGGTGCGGCTCGCCTTCGTGGCCGCCCTCCAGCACCTGCCGCCGAAGCAGCGGGCGGTGCTGATCCTGCGCGAGGTGCTCGCGTGGAAGGCGAGCGAGGTCGCCGAACTCCTGGAGACGACCGTGCCGTCGGTCAACTCCGCCCTGCAGCGCGCACGGGCCACGCTGGCCGAGACGAAGACCGCCGGGTCGGACACCGTCAAGCCGATGGACGAGGACCAGCAGAAACTCCTGGAGCGTTACGTCGCCGCCTTCGAGGGCTACGACATGAAGGCGCTGACGGCGCTGCTCCACGAGGACGCGGTCATGTCCATGCCCCCGTTCGACCTGTGGCTGGTCGGCGCGCAGGACATCACCGGCTTCATGCGCACGCACGGTGCGGCCTGCGAGGGCTCGCGGATGCTGGCCACGGTGGCCAACGGCACCCCGGCCTTCGCCCAGTACCACCCGACGCCCGAGGGCCACTTCGAGCCGTGGGCGCTCCAGGTCATCGAGATCTCAGACGGCCGGATCTCGCACATCAACTCGTTCCTGGACACCAAGCGGTGGTTCCCGCTGTTCGGCGTCCCGGCCAGGATCGAGGCGGACGGCACTCCCGGTCCCGTCGCCGAGCCCGGGGGGATCTCCGGATTCGAAGCCGCCGCCGCAGCTGCCGCCGCCGCTGCCGTGGGGGGCGAAGGACAGGCCGACCAGGTCGAGTAGGCCGGTCAATTCGCGGCTGGGGTGCCCGAGCAGGAGCCGGCATCCCAGCCTGCGGGCGGTGAGCCGCATCCGGGCCAGCGCCTCGACGGCGGCGAGCCCGGGGTCGGTCAGCGCGGACACGTCACAGACCAGTTCGGTCGCGCCGAGGTGAGGTGCGCTGAGCAGGAGTGCGTGCAGCCGTGCGCACAGGTGCGGTACGTCGGCCCTGCTCACGGGGCCGACGATCGCCATGGGGTGGTTCGTCGCAGAGTGTTCCACGGGGACTAGGACTGGCCGGGCGGCCGGAACTCATCGGTGTGCGCGAAACCGGGAGGGCGGGGCGGGCCGGCACGCGAGGGCCGGGGGCGGTGGGGCGTGGCTCAGTGGCCGGATGCGTACGCCGTCGGCGGCACTCCGACGGTCGCCGTGAAGTCCCGTACCAGATGCGCCTGATCGGTGTACCCGAGGTCGGCGGCGAGCCCGGCCCAGTCCACGGCGGCCTCGGACTCCGCGTGCTCCAGCGCCTCGTGTATGCGGTAGCGCAGGATCACCCACTTGGGGCCGACACCCACCTGGCGGGCGAAGAGGCGTTGCAGGGTGCGCGGCGAGAGCCCGGCGGCACGGGCGAGGTCACCGGACCGGCGGATGCCCCGGTCTCGGCGGACGCGGTCGGCGAGTTCCATGGCGAGATCGGCACCGGGGCCGGGCTGCGGACCGAGGGAGAGCAGGAAGGCGTCCAGCGCCGCCACCCGGGCCGGGTCGTCGGGCGGTCCGAGTACGGCGTCGGAGGGGTCACCGGCACCCGCCGCCGCACCGCCGGAACCGGCCGCCGGAGCCGGGAACACCTCGGCCAGGGGGAGTTGCCGCCCGGTCCACTCCGACACCGGGCGGTCCGGCCGGAAGGGCCCGAAGCCGCCCGGCCTGAACTGCACCCCGCAGACCCGGCCCGCGCCCTCCAGCTTCCGGGTGAACAGTCCCCGGCCGACCCCGGCGACCACACCGCTGCCCGGCTCGCCCGCCCGGCACTGGAACACGATGTTCACCGACGGGTGCGGCACCACGTGGGAGGCGTACGGCTCGGTGAGGTCCCAGTCGATGAACCAGTAGTGCTCCAGGAAGGGGCGCAGCGGCGGGGCCGGCTCGTGGCGCCTGAACCGCACCCGGGCCATGAGTCCCGCCGCGTCGACGATGCCTCGGGTGTCCCTGCGGGGCGCTGCCATGTACGGAATCCTAGAATCCCCGGGGTCCCGCGACCTTGCCGGGTTGGCGCGTTTTTACAAGAAACGGGCCGCTCCGGCTGCGTACCGTCGCCCCATGAACCAGAAGGCCGAGAAGACTCAGAAGATCAGCGAACTCCTCGAAGCGTCCGGCGCCCGTGCCGTCGCCGTCCTCGACGGCATCGGGGACGAACAGCTCGACCGCCGCACGCCCTGCACCGAGTACGACGTGCGCGCCCTGGTGAACCACCTCTTCCAGGTGGTCGTCCAGTTCCAGGCCCTCGCCGCGAAGAAGGACGCGGACTTCTCCGGGTCCGTCGACCTCTTCGGCGCGGGCTCCGACTGGCGGGAGCGGTTCGCGGCGGAGGTCCGGCTGCTGGTCGACGCCTGGGCGGCGCCCGGCGCCGAGGAGGGCACCACCGGCCAGATGGGCTTCCCGGCCCGTACGGTCGGCCAGATGGTCCTCGGCGACCTCACCCTGCACGCCTGGGACCTCGCCAGGGCCACCGGCCTCCCGTACGCCCCGGACGAGGCGGTCGTCGCCGATCTGGCCCCCGCCGTGGCGGCCATCGCCCCCGGAGCCCGGGAGGCCGGTGTCTACGGCGCCCCGGTCGAGGTGCCCGAGGACGCGCCCGACTTCGACGTGGTGCTGGCTACGACGGGCCGCGACCCGCGCTGGAGGCCGTAGGGGGCCCGGGGCGGCTCTGCTCTGATGGGTTCGGTGGACCTGGTGCGTCTGATGGGTTCGGTGGGGCCGATCGGTTCGGTGGGCCTGGTGGGTCCGATGGGTTCGGTGGACCCGGCAGGTCCGGTGGGTCCGGGTCCGTGCGGTCAGCCCGTCCAGCGGCCGGAGAGGTAGGAGACGGCGAAGAGCACCATGAGCGGCGCCACCACCGCCAGATAGGCCACCTTCACCCGGGGGCGGCGCAGGCTCCAGGCCGCGAGGAGCGTCCACAGCGGCCACCACAGCAGCGTCGCCCTCGGTACGGACGTGAACCAGTACGAGGTGCCCAGCGCCCACAGGCTCAGCCCGATGTAGACCGCCTCCGGCCAGCGCCGCAGCCACACGAGCACGCCCAGCAGCACCAGCCCCACCACCATCGCGGCCAGCTCCGCCTGCCACATGTAGGCGTACCCGGTGCTGTACCCGCCGTCGAACGCCGCCTGCCAGGTGGTCCGCCATGCCTCCCACGGCGCGTGGAACTCCCGGTACCAGCCCCGCTCCTGAGCGTGCTTCCAGGCCATCCAGTCACCGGTACGGCTGTGCAGATAGGCGCTGTACGCGAGCGCGGGCAGCGCCGGCACCAGCGTCCAGCCCAGCGGGCGCCAGGCCCTGGCCGAACGCGCCCGCCAAGCCGTGATCAGGAAGTGCACGCCGATCGCGGCGGCGACGAAGAGCCCGCTGATGCGGACCGTGGTGGCGAGCGCCGTGAGGATTCCGGCCGCCGCCCACTGGTGCCGCTGCGCCGCGAGCCAGGCGGGGAGCGCGAAGGCGAGGAAGAGCGTCTCGGTGTAACCGGCGGCGAGGAATATCGCGCAGGGCGAGAGCAGCAGGAACAGAACGGCCCGGTGGCCCGCCTTCGGAGCGGTGCTCTCGTGCGAGGTCGCGTGGGTTGTGGCGTGAGCGGTGCTCTCGTACGAGGTCGCGTGACCTGCGGCGTGAGCGCCGCTCTCCCCTGAGGTCACCTGCTCCGAGGCGTGAGCACCGCTCCCCCGGGCGGAGCGCTGCACCGCGTCGAGAGCGACACTCCCGCCTTCGTAGCGCTGATCCGGGACGCGAGCAGCACTCTCCTCCCTGGCGCCCCGCTCACCCCTGCGAGCACCGCTCTCACCGTGCGAGCCCCGCACCGAACCGAGAGCACCGCTCTCGCCCGCAGCACCCCGAGCACCGCCGGGCCCCCGCCCGCCCCCGCGAGCACCGCTCCCCCTTCCAGAGCGCCGCACCGAACCCGGAGCAGTGCTCTCTCCGGGCAGGTGCAGCCTGGCTATTCGGGCCAGGGCGAGCACGGCCACCGCGCCCGCCACGAACGAAATCAGCAGCCCGGCCAGGGTCCAGTTGGGTACGACCACATGGACGACGCGCAGCAGCAGCGGGAAGCCCGGGAAGAACGCCTCCCGGTTGTCCCAGCCCTCCGTGCCGGGGCCCGAGCCGGGCGGGAAGTAGCCCTCCTGCGCGATGTGCAGGAAGTGGGTCCAGTCCCACTGGGCCCAGCGGGACAGGGCCGAGGGGGCGTTCTTGGCCTCGCCGTCGGCGGGGAAGACCCAGGCCACGCTGTACGAGGTGACCCACAGGCCGACCCGGGTGAGCAGGTAGAGCCACAGGATGTCGCGGTCCGCGCCGGTCAGGTGCGGGCGGAACCGGCCCAGGAGGCGCGCGGCGCGTCCGTTGCCGGAGGTTCGTGCGTCGGGCGCGGCGGGCTTGCGGCCGGTGCCGGGCACCGGCTGTTGCTGCCCGGTCCGCTGCGGCGGTGGCACGACGGTCATGGTCCGGCTCTCCTGGGCGTTTCGAGGGGCGTGCGGTGGAGCTGCGGGCGCGCCGGGGGCCGGGGCGCGGCCCTACGGGGCTGCGGGCGTGTCCGCGGACCCGTGGGTCCGCGGGCGGATCCGCGGGTCAGTGGATCCGTGGGTCTGTCGGGCTGTGGCTTGGGGGGCTGCGGTCTGCGGTCTGCGGTCTGCGGTCTGCGGTCTGCGGTCTGCGGTCTGCGGGCGAGTGTGCCGGGGCGCCGCCCCGTCGTACATGCGTACGCGACGCGGGCCTCGTACGGAAGACGGCAGGAACTCGGCGAACCGTTCCCGCTGCCCGCCGAACTCCCGGCACACCGGGCGCCCCGGACTCCGGGCCACTCGACCTGCCGGACCTCCCCGCACCCGCCCCCGCACGTCGCGAGGGACCGGTGGGGGTTCGTACCCCACCGGTCCCTCGCGTCACAGAGTTGGGCACTCCCAGAGTGCCCCGGATCAGGCGATCCGGTCCAGCACGATCGGTGCCGGGACGAAGTCGCGGGCGGCCTCGCTGCCCTCGTCGGCGGTGAGCACACCGCCGTCCAGCGCCTCCAGGGCGTACGCGAACTTCTCCGGGGTGTCGGTGTGCAGCGTCATCAGCGGCTGGCCCGCGACGACGCGGTCACCGGGCTTGGCGTGCAGCTGGATGCCCGCGCCCGCCTGTACGGCGTCCTCCTTGCGGGCCCGGCCGGCGCCGAGGCGCCAGGCGGCGACGCCCACCGCGTACGCGTCCAACTGGGTCAGCACGCCGGTCGACGAGGCGTTGATCACATGCTGCTCGCGGGCGACCGGAAGGGCCGCGTCCGGGTCGCCGCCCTGGGCCTGGATCATGCGCCGCCACACGTCCATCGCGGAGCCGTCCCGCAGCGCCTTCTCCGGGTCGGCGTCCGGCAGACCTGCCGCGTCGAGCATCTCGCGGGCGAGCGCGAGGGTCAGCTCGACCACGTCGGCGGGGCCGCCGCCGGCCAGCACCTCGACGGACTCGCGCACCTCCAGGGCGTTGCCCGCGGTCAGGCCGAGCGGGGTCGCCATGTCGGTGAGCAGCGCGACCGTCCTCACCCCGTGGTCGGTGCCGAGGCCGACCATGGTGGAGGCCAGTTCGCGGGCGTCGTCGATGTTCTTCATGAAGGCGCCGGAGCCGACCTTCACGTCGAGCACCAGGGAGCCGGTGCCCTCGGCGATCTTCTTGGACATGATCGAGGAGGCGATCAGCGGGATGGCCTCGACGGTGCCGGTCACGTCGCGCAGCGCGTAGAGCTTCTTGTCGGCGGGGGCGAGGCCGTCGCCGGCCGCGCAGATGACCGCGCCGGTGGACTCCAGGACGTCCAGCATCTCGGCGTTGGAGAGCAGCGCCCGCCAGCCCGGGATGGACTCCAGCTTGTCGAGGGTGCCGCCGGTGTGGCCCAGACCCCGGCCGGAGAGCTGCGGCACGGCCGCGCCGCAGGCGGCCACCAGCGGGGCCAGCGGAAGGGTGATCTTGTCGCCGACGCCGCCGGTGGAGTGCTTGTCGGCGGTCGGGCGGGAGAGCTGGTCGAAGTTCATGCGCTCGCCGGAAGCGATCATGGCGGCGGTCCAGCGGGCGATCTCGGCGCGGTTCATGCCGTTCAGCAGGATCGCCATGGCCAGCGCGGACATCTGCTCGTCGGCGACCGCACCGCGCGTGTACGCGTCGATGACCCAGTCGATCTGCTCGGGGCTCAGTTCGCCGCGGTCCCGCTTGGTACGGATGACGGAGATGACGTCCATGGGGTCAGTGTTCCTTCCGGTCGTACGGATGCGCACCTCGTCGTACGCATCTACGCGCGTTGCTTTCCAAATGGACCGCGGCCCCGCCACACCGGTGACAGGGCCGCGAAGGTACTACTTCAGGTGCTGCGGACCAAAGGCGTCCGGCAGCATCTCGCCGAGGGTGCGGACCCCCGTGGTGGTCTCCAGCAGGAGCTCGGGGCCGCCGAACTCGTACAGCAGCTGGCGGCACCGGCCGCACGGCATCAGGTTCTCGCCCTTGCCGTCGACGCAGGTGAAGTGCGTCAGGCGCCCGCCGCCGCTGGCCTGGAGCGCGGACACCAGGCCGCACTCGGCGCACAGCGAGAGGCCGTAGGAGGCGTTCTCGACGTTGCAGCCGACGACCGTGCGGACGCTGCCGTTGCCGTCGTCGGCGAGGGCCGCGGCCCCGACCGGGTAGCGCGAGTAGGGGACGTACGCACGGGACATCGCGTCCCGCGCGGCCACCCGCAGCGCTTCCCAGTCGACGGCTTCGGGGGCGGTGCTCACTTGCCCTGGCCCTTTCGGTAGCGCATGCCGTCCGCCTTGGGCATCCGCAGGCGCTGCGCGGAGAGGGAGAGGACGAGGAGGGTCACCACGTACGGGGTGGCGCTGACGAACTCGTTCGGGACGGAGTCCGTGCCGAGGTACCAGATCAGCACGCCCACGGCGATGACCGCGGAGATCGCCGCCGCGATGTAGGCCTTCTTGTACGCCTTCCACAGCGCCAGACCCGCCAGCAGCACCACGAGCAGCAGGAGCAGCGCGTGGACGGAGGAGCCGCCGTTGCGGAGCTGGAGCGCGTCGGCGAAGCCGAACAGGCCCGCGCCCATGGCGAGGCCGCCGGGGCGCCAGTTGCCGAAGATCATCGCCGCGAGGCCGATGTAACCGCGTCCGCCGGTCTGGCCCTCGTTGTAGATGTGCGAGGTGACCAGGGAGAGGAAGGCGCCGCCGAGTCCGGCCATGCCGCCGGAGACGATGACGGCGATGTACTTGTACTTGTAGACGTTGACGCCGAGGGACTCGGCGGCGATCGGGTTCTCGCCGCAGGAACGCAGGCGCAGGCCGAACGAGGACTTCCAGAGCACCCAGAAGGTCAGTACGAACAGCAGCACGGCGACGACCGTCAGCAGGGAGACGTTGCTGACCAGACCGCCGAGGATGCCCGCGACGTCGGAGACCAGGAACCAGTGGTGCTTCTCGATGGAGGAGAGCCAGTCGGAGACCCCGGGGAGGGTCACCGTGCCGATGTCCTCGGCCGGCGGGGACTGCTTGGGGCTGCCGCCCTTGGCCGCGGCCTCGCCGCTGTTGAACCAGAGCTTCGCGAAGTACGTGGTGATGCCCAGCGCGAGGATGTTGATCGCGATGCCGGAGATGATGTGGTCGACGCCGAAGGTGACGGTGGCGACGGCGTGCAGCAGGCCGCCGAACATGCCGCCCAGCACACCCGCGAGGACACCGATCCAGGGGTTGGTCTGCCAGCCCGCCCAGGCACCGAAGAAGGTGCCGAGGATCATCATGCCTTCGAGGCCGATGTTGACGACGCCCGCGCGCTCGGCCCACAGGCCGCCGAGTCCGGCGAGGCCGATCGGCACCGCCATGGAGAGCGCGGCACCGATCTGGCCGGCCGCGGTGATGTCCTGGGCGCCGGTGATGGCGCGTACCGCGGAGAGGGCGACGAGCCCGCCCGCGATGATCAGCAGGACGACGGGGAACGAGAGGCGGGACTTGCCCGCCTTCTTGCCCCCGGAGGCCTTGGGGGCCGCCGGAGTGGAAGTCGCCGTACTCACGCCGACACCTCCTGCTTCTGGGAGTTGTTGGCCTGGGCGGCGAGCTTCTCGCCCACCTGGCGCTGCTGGCGCTTGAGTCCGTAGCGGCGGACGACTTCGTAGGCGATGACGACGCACAGCACGATGACGCCCTGGATGACGCCGACGATCTCCTTGTCGTAGCCCTCGAACTCCAGCTTGCCGCTGCCCCGCTCGAGGAAGCCCCACAGGAGGGCACCGAGGGCGATGCCGACCGGGTGGTTGCGGCCGAGGAGGGCGATGGCGATGCCGGTGAAGCCGATGCCGGTGGGGAAGTCGCCGCCGTACTCGTAGGAGTCGTTGAGCAGGGTCGGCATACCGACCAGGCCCGCGACGAGGCCCGAGATGACCATCGAGGTGACGACCATCTTCTTGACGTTGACGCCGCTGGCGTCGGCCGCCGACTCGGACTGCCCCACGGTGCGCAGGTCGAAGCCGAAGCGGGTGCGCGACAGGATGTACCAGTACGCGACGCCCGCGATGGCGGCGACCACGATGAAGCCCCAGATGGGGTCGGCGTCGGGCTGGGTGGGGATCGAGAAGAAGTGCGAGGACTCCGGCAGCGGCTTGGTGGCCACCTTGGTGCCCGCGCTGTCCAGGTGGCCGAGGCGGCCCTGCTGGAGGAGGTAGCCGATGATCGCGGTGGCGATCATGTTGAGCATGATCGTGGAGACGACCTCGGAGACGCCGCGGGTGACCTTGAGGACACCGGCGATGCCGGCCCACATGGCGCCGACGATCATCGCGGTGAGGATGATCAGCGGGATCTGCAGGAAGCCGGGCAGGGTCAGCGCGCCGCCGAGTGCGGCGGCGAAGAAGGCCGCCAGGCGGTACTGGCCGTCGACGCCGATGTTGAAGAGGTTCATGCGGAAGCCGATGGCCACCGCCAGACCTGCCAGGTAGTACGTGGTCGCCTTGTTCAGGATGTAGACCTGGCTGTCCGACTTGGTGCCGTAGTCGAACATGATGCCGAAGGCGCTGAACGGTTCCTTGCCGGTGGCGACCAGCACCACGGCGGTGACCAGGAAGGCGGCCACGATCGCGAGCAGCGGGGCCGCGATGCCCAGGAGCAACCGCTCCTTGTCGAACTTCTTCATCGGTCCTCTCCCCCGTTCCGGGGGTGGGTGTCGGCCGGGGCGCCGGGGACGTTCCGGCGTCCGGCGGCGGAGTCGGCGGTGGTGCCCGCCGCGGCGTCGGCCTGGGCCTGCGCCAGTTCCTCGGGGGTGGCCTCCAGGTGGCCGGTGGCCGCGCCGGTCATGGCCGAGCCCAGCTCCTCCGGGGTGATGGTGGCGGGGTCCGCGTCGGCGACCAGCCGGCCGCGGTACATGACCCGCAGGGTGTCGGAGAGCCCGATCAGCTCGTCCAGGTCGGCCGAGATCAGGAGCACGGCGAGACCCTCGCGGCGGGCCTCGCGGATCTGGTCCCAGATCTGGGCCTGCGCGCCGACGTCCACACCGCGGGTGGGGTGGGCGGCGATGAGCAGCTTGGGCGCGTGGCTCATCTCGCGGCCGACGATCAGCTTCTGCTGGTTGCCGCCGGAAAGGGAGGCCGCGGTGACGTCGATGCCGGGGGTGCGCACGTCGTACTCGCGCACGATCCGCTGGGTGTCGGCGCGGGCGGCCTTGAGGTCGAGGAGGCCCTTGTTGCTGTTGGGCTTCTCGGTGACGTGGCCCAGGATGCGGTTCTCCCACAGCGGGGACTCCAGCAGGAGGCCGTGCTTGTGGCGGTCCTCGGGGATGTACCCGATGCCGTCCTCGCGCCGCTTGCGGGTCGGCGCGGCGGAGATGTCGGTGCCGTCGAGGGTGACGGCGCCGGTGTCCGGGACGCGCATGCCCATGATGGCCTCGACGAGCTCGGCCTGGCCGTTGCCCTCGACGCCGGCGATGCCCAGGACCTCGCCCTTGTGGATGGTGAAGCCGATGTCGTCGAGCACGGAGCGGACCACGCCGTCCGGGTCGACGGCACTGAGCTTCAGCTCGGAGACCGTCAGCATCGGTACGTCGGTGACGGTCGACTCGCGGGTCTCCGGGGAGGGCAGCTCGCTGCCGACCATCAGCTCGGCGAGCTGCTTGGGCGTGGTGGTCGCCGGGTCGGCGGTGCCGACCGTGGTGCCGCGCCGGATGACGGTGATGTCGTCGGCGACGGAGAGGACCTCGCCCAGCTTGTGCGAGATGAAGATGACGGTCAGACCCTCGGCCTTGAGCTCGCGCAGGTTCGCGAAGAGCGCGTCCACCTCCTGCGGCACGAGCACGGCGGTCGGCTCGTCGAGGATGAGGGTGCGGGCGCCGCGGTAGAGCACCTTGAGGATCTCGATGCGCTGGCGGTCGGCCACGCCGAGGTCCTCGACGACGGCGTCCGGGCGCACGTTCAGCCCGTACGCGTCGGAGATCTCCTTGATCTTCGCCCGTGCCCTGTCGCCGATGCCGTAGAGCTTCTCCGAGCCGAGCACGACGTTTTCGAGGACCGTGAGGTACTCGGCGAGCATGAAGTGCTGGTGCACCATGCCGATGCCGCGTGCGATGGCGTCGCCGGGGCTGTTGAAGGTGACCTGTTCACCGTCGATGGCGATGGTGCCCTCGTCCGGCTTCTGCATGCCGTAGAGGATCTTCATCAGGGTCGACTTGCCCGCGCCGTTCTCGCCGACGAGGGCGTGCACGGTGCCGCGGCGCACGGTGATGGCGATGTCGTGGTTGGCCACGACGCCGGGGAATCTCTTGGTGATGCCGTGCAGTTCTACAGCGGGGCTGCTGTCTGCGGCTCGGGGACTGCTGGACGCTTTGATGGCGCACTCTCCTAGGCAGGAGGCGGAAGAGCGGAAGGCGAGGGGCTGGGCCTGGCGGGGTGCCGGTGCGGTTCCGGGCTGGCGGGCCGGTCCTTGGGCGACGTACGACCGACAAGTATCGGCCGTGCGTACGGAAACGTCATCTTGCGGCGTGTGGCGGAAAGTTACCGCGTACCGCGAGAGCTACGCGCGTAGCTCCGCCAAATTGTGGAACAGCCTGGCCCAAAAGTGAAGTGATGGGGGGAGCAGAAGCGGGGCCCGGAGAGCAGCCGAAGCTTCTCTACGGGCCCCGTTCCTTGCAAGGAGTGGGTCAGAGCGTGGACTTGACCTTGATGGTGCCGGCGACGATCTTCGCCTTCGCCTCGTCCAGCTTCGCCTGGATGTCCTTGATGTGGTCACCCGTGGTGGTCAGGGTGACGCCGTTCTCGGCGAGGGAGAAGGTCTTGGTGCCGGTGCGCGGCTTGCCGTCCTTGACGGACTTGGCGAGCTCGAAGACACCGGTGTCGACGTTCTTCACGACGGAGGTGAGGATCGACGCCTTGTACTTCGACAGCGACGGGTCGAGGGCCTGGTCGGAGTCGACGCCGATCGCCCAGGCGCCCTTCTTGCCCGAGACGGCCTCGATGGCGCCGGCGCCGGAGCCGCCCGCGGCCGTGTAGATGACGTCCATGCCCTTGTCGAGCATGCCCTTGGCCGCCTGCTTGCCCTTGTCGGGGCTGCCGAAGCCGGTGATGTCGGAGCCGGTGCCCAGGTACTGGATCTGCACCTTCGCCGAGGGCTTCGTCTCCATGACGCCCTGCTGGAAGCCGGCCGCGAACTTCTTGATCAGCGGGGTGTCCACCGCACCGATGAAGCCGACCTCGCCGCTCTTCGACTTCAGCGCCGCGGCGACACCCGCGAGGTAGGAGCCCTGCTCCTCGGTGAAGACGATGTTGTTGACGTTCTTCGCGTCGGAGATCGAGTCGACCAGGCCGAAGGTCACCTTGGGGTGCTTCTTGGCGACCTTGTCGACGGCGTCCTTGTACGCGAAGCCGACGGCGACGACCGGGTTGTAGCCGCCCTCCGCGAGGGACGCGAGGCGGGCCTCGCGGTCGGCCGGGGTCTCGCTCGCCTTGGCGGTGAGCTCCTTGGTCTCGGCGCCGAGCTCCTTCTTCGCCTTGTCCAGGCCGCGCGCGGCGGAGTCGTTGAACGAGTTGTCACCACGGCCACCGACGTCGTAGGCCATGCCGACCTTCAGCTTGCCGCCCTCACTGGAGCTGCTGCTCCCGGTGGAGGACTCGCCACAGGCGGTGGCGGTGAACGCGAGGGCCGCGGTGGCGACGCTCGCAGCAGCGATCTTGGATACCCGGCGCACGGGACGCTCCTTCAACCTGACCGAAGCGCCTCTGTCCGGCGCTGGTTTCGCGGCGATCGTAACGCGCGTAGATGTCACGTAAAGACCCGTTCATCAGTCGTTACCGGATCGACGCGCGTTCGAATCACCAGGGGTGACGTACATAAGCAATGTACATACTCACAAGCGACATAGCGAACACCCCTGGAGGAACATACAAAGAGGCGCCCCTCGGTACCTTCCGGTCACCGGGGGCGCCTCCCGACGCGCGCCGCTCTCCGCCGCTGTGTCGTACGTCTCCGCAGCTCAAGCTAGCTGCGCGTGTCAAGCAGTGCGGCGGCCGTGAACAGCTCCACCCCCACCGTGATCGCGCTCTCGTCGGCGTCGAAGTCGCCCCGGTGCAGATCGCGCTTGACCGTGTCGCCGGGGGTGCGGACGCCGAGCCGGGCCATCGCGCCGGGGACGTGTTCGAGGTACCAGGAGAAGTCCTCGCCGCCGAGGCTCTGTTCGGTGTCCTCGACGGAGTACGGGCCGCGGCGGGCGGCCATGGCGGAGGTCAGCAGGTCGACGACGACGCCGTCGTTGACCACCGGCGGGACGCCGCGGATGTAGTTGATCTGCGACTTCGCCCCGTGCAGGTCCGCGATGCCGGCGACGGCCGCGTGGATCAGGTCGGGGGCGTCGCGCCAGGTCTCCAGGTCCAGGCAGCGGACGGTGCCGGCCAGCTCGGCGTGCATCGGGATGACGTTGCACGCGTGGCCGGACTCGATGCGGCCCCAGGTCACGGAGAGCCCGGAACGGGCGTCCACCCGGCGGGAGATCACCGCGGGCACCTCGGTGGCCACCTTCGCCACCGCCGTCACGAGGTCCGTGGTCAGGTGCGGGCGGGCGGTGTGGCCGCCGGGACCGTCAAGAGCGATTTCCAGCCGGTCGCAGGCAGAGGTGATCGGCCCGGTACGGAGGCCGATACGCCCCGCGTCGACCCTCGGGTCGCAGTGCACCGCGATGATCCGGCCCACCCCGTCGAGCACCCCGCACTTGATCGCGTCCGCGGCGCCGCCCGGCAGCACCTCCTCGGCGGGCTGAAACAACAGGCGTACCGCGCGCGGCAGTTGTCCCTTGCGGTGCAGCTCGGCGAGGACCAGCCCGGCACCGAGCACGACGGTGGTGTGCACATCGTGCCCGCAGGCGTGCGCCCGGTCCGGGACGGTCGAGCGGTACGGGACGCCGACCTTGGCGTCCGGAATGGGCAGCGCGTCGATGTCGGCCCGCAGGGCGAGCATCGGCGTCCCGCCGTCCCACTCGCCGATGTCGCAGACGAGCCCGGTGCCGGAGCCCAGCACGCGCGGCGCCAGACCCGCCTGCTCCAGGCGGGCCTTGATCGCGGCCGTGGTGCGGAACTCCTGGTTGCCCAGCTCGGGGTGCATGTGCAAGTCCCGCCGGAATGCGATCAGTTCGGCACGCAGCGCCTCGGGCAGCGTGCCGGGGAGATCGTCTCCGGCGTCGGGACCGGCTTCGGACACGGGGGAGATCAACTGGTTCACCCCGTCAACGGTAGGCCCACTCCACCCCCAACTGCCTACCCATCAACAAAACTTCAGCCCGATAGGCGTAAGAAAATCAGCGGAAGGAGGTGTGCTCACGATGTGAGACGGGTATCAAGGTTGGTTGCCCTGCCCCCTACGTCACCGGCAGCACCCGGAGTTTCCGCACGTCACGCGCGGTTTCCGCGACGCCGGACAGGAATCCGCGGGCCCTCGGCGAGGCATTGGCCGAAAGCCACTCGGGATCGATGTCGCAGACGGCGACCTTCACGTCGGTTCCGACGAGTGCCCTGGGGAGCGTGTGTACGACCGTGGAGGGGAAGCTCAGGATCGTACGCCCGATCGGACCCCGGCGTGCGATGAGTTCCAGCGGCAGGTCGGGCCGGACCACTTCGAGCCCGGTGTCGACGGCCAGCCGGTGCAGTTTGTCCGCGCTCTCGCGGCGGTGCGCGAAGTAGCGGGTGGCGCCGTGACTGCGGGTGAGCGAGCGGACCGCGCGCAGATAGGGGTCGAGGTCGACGACACCGGTCTCCACCAGCGAGGTGCCGACCAGGTCGGCGGTGCGGGTGAGCCGGGGCGGGCCGAACCTGGCGCGGGTCCAGGCGAGGTCGTTGGGGGTGACCGTGATGCCGGGCAGGGACTCGGTGACCGGCATCGCCGTGAACAGCTCCACGGTGCGCCGGGCGCTGGGGGCCAGCCTGCGGCGCGCGGAGGTGGTGACCGGGGCCAGCAGCAGCTCCCGCGCCCCGGGCCGGCCGCCGCGCCGGTGCCAGCGCACCAGCCGCTCGCCGCGCGCGAGCTGCCCGGCGAACTCCATGGTGGCCGTGCCGTCGTCGACGACCACCAGCGAGGGTGCCCGCACCAGGGTGAGCAGCAGCTGTACGTAGCGGGAGAAGGGGTCGCCGATGACGACCCGTTCGGCCCTGCGCAGGGCACCGGCCAGTCCGCCGACGGTGCGCAGCGGCGCCCCCGCCCCGTCCCTGGCGTCCTCCCAGCGCACCGCGCACCCCTCGTCGCGGGCCAGCTCGGCCATCCGGCGGAGCTGGCCGCGCGACATGGGGTCGACGGGCGAGAGCACGACGACGGTCACGTCGGACATGTCGTACGTCGCGGTGTGCGCCCACTCCAGCACGTTGAGGAGCTGGACGGGGCTTTCGACGAAGGCGAGGGTGCCGGTGGAGCGGGAGGCGCGTGGGGGGCGGGGGGCTCCGCTGCGTGTGGTCATGGCCGTCAGACCCCTGCGGGTGCCGCGTCGGCCGTCTGGGCCACCACGCCCGGGACGCGGCGCAGCTTGCGCATCGGCGCCAGCTCGGACTCGTAGACCTTCTTCACGCCGTCGCCGAGGGACGCCTCGATGGTGCGGATGTCGCGCACCAGGCGGGTGAGGCCGCCGGGCTCGACGGAGGCTGCCTGGTCGGAGCCCCACATGGCGCGGTCGAGGGTGATGTGGCGCTCGACGAAGGCGGCGCCGAGGGCGACGGCGGCCAGGGTGGTCTGCAGGCCGGTCTCGTGGCCGCTGTAGCCGATCGGGACGTTGGGGTACTCGGCCTGGAGGGTGTTGATGACCCGCAGGTTCAGCTCGTCGGCGACCGCCGGGTAGGTGGAGGTGGCGTGGCAGAGCAGGATGTTGGCGCTGCCGAGCACCTCGACCGCGTGCCGGATCTGCGCCGGGGTGGACATGCCGGTGGAGAGGATGACCGTGCGGCCGGTGGCGCGCAGCTCGCGCAGCAGCTCGTCGTCGGTGAGCGAGGCGGAGGCGACCTTGTGGGCGGGGACGTCGAACTTCTCCAGGAAGGCGACGGCCTCGGTGTCCCACGGGGAGGCGAACCAGTCGATGCCGCGCTTGCGGCAGTGGGCGTCGATGGCCCGGTACTCGTCCTCGCCGAACTCGACGCGGTGGCGGTAGTCGATGTACGTCATGCGGCCCCAGGGGGTGTCGCGCTCGATGTCCCACTGGTCGCGCGGGGTGCAGATCTCCGGGGTGCGCTTCTGGAACTTCACCGCGTCGCAGCCGGCCTCGGCGGCGGCGTCGACCAGGGCGAGGGCCTTGTCGAGGTCGCCGTTGTGGTTGATGCCGATCTCACCGGTGATGTAGACGGGGTGGCCGGGGCCCGCGGTCTTGCTGCCGAGGGTGCGCTGGCGGGTGGTGGCGTTGCCGGTGTTGCTCATGTGGTGCGTCCTTAGGGCGAGTTGGGGGGTGCGGGGACGAGTGGGGTGGTGCGGGGTGTGGAGCCGGGTCGGGGCGGGGTGTCGGGGCGGGAGCGTGGAGTGGTCGGGCCGGGGCCGGTGAGCGGGTCCGGGGCGCCGGGGTCCGGGGCGTCCGGAGGGGAGCCGGGTGGTCCGGGGCTAGGAGGGCGGGGGTGTTCGGGGAGCCGGGGTCCGGAGGTCCGGGCCGAGGAGCCAGCCGGCGATCTCGCGGATGGCTCCGCTGCCGCCCGGGACGGTGGTCACGGCGCGGGCGGCGGCCCGCACGCCGTCGTGGGCGTTCGCGACGGCCACCGGCCAGCCCGCGAGGGCGAAGCAGGCCAGGTCGTTGACGTCGTTGCCGACGTAGAGCACCCGTGAGGGGTCGATGCCCTGCTCCTCGCACCACTGCTTGAGTGCCAGGTCCTTGCGGTCGATGCCGTGCAGGACCGGGATGCGGAGCTTGCGGGCGCGGGCGGCGACCACCGGGTTCTGCTCGGTGGACAGGGTCAGCAGCGGCATCCCGGCCCTGCGCAGGGCGGCGATGCCCAGGCCGTCGCCCCGGTGCACCGCGACGGTCTCGTGCCCCTCGGCGTCGACCAGTACCCGGTCGTCGGTCTGGGTGCCGTCGAAGTCCATGACGACCGCGTCCACGTCGTCCCGAGTGGGGTGGGCCGCCGGGTCGAGGAGCGGGGCGAGCGCGCGGGCCCGGTCGAGGTCGTGCGGGTCGTCGATCTCCAGGACGCGCGCGGGGTCGGTACGCACCAGGGCGGTACGGCCGAAGAACCGGTGCCGGTGGGTACGGAAGCCGGGGACCGCCATGGCGTAGGCGGCGCCGGTCTCCAGGAGGTCCTGGGGGCGGTCCTGCCGGCGGGGCCGGGTGGCGGGGTCGTGGTTGACGCCGAGGGCGTGCGGGGCGGCGCCGGCCGCGGCGGTGGCGTCCGCCGTGGTGGCGTGCCCCGCGGTGGCGTCCGCCGTGCTGCCGTACGCCGTGCTGCCGTACGCCCCCGGGGCGTCCGCCGCGATGCCCGGGGCCGGTGCCGCCGTGTCCTGCCGCCATACGAAGCCGTGGAAGGGGGCCACCGTCACCGCCGTGTCCGCGCCGTCCAGTACGGCCGCGGCCACGCCCTCGACGTCCTCGCGGGTGACGAAGGGGCTGGTGCACTGCACGAGCAGGACCACGTCCGGCGGGGTGAGGCAGGTGTCCAGCGCGTGCAGCAGGGCCGCTTCGCTGGTGGCGGTGTCGTGGGCCAGTTCGCGGGGGCGTACGACGACCTCGGCGCCCGCGGCGCGGGCCGTCGCCGCGATCGTCTCGTCGTCGGTGGAGACCACCACCTCGGTGACCTGGCGGGCCGCCAGACAGGCCCGGACCGCGCGGACCAGCAGGGGCACTCCCCCGACGGCGGCGAGGTTCTTGCCGGGGACGCCCTTGGAGCCGCCCCTGGCGGGGATCACGGCGAGGACGCGGCGGGTGGTGTTCGGGGGCGGGGTCACAGCTCTCCCATGCGTCGGATTACGGGAGCCACCCGCTGCACTCCGTGCCGGTAGGCGCCCCGGGCCGCGTCCCGCATCGCGTCGCGGACGACCCGGCGCACGCCGGTCAGGCGCTCCGGCGGGGCCTCGTCGAGGCGGTGGCGGGCGAGGATGCCGGGGAGGTAGCCGGTGGCGGTGGCGGAGGTGTAGTAGGGGGCCGGGGGCGGGAGTTGGGGCCGGTCGAGCAATTCGGCGATCTTCGTGCGTACGGAGTGGTACGGGTCGGGCCGGGGCGCCACCCCGTGCCGGGCCAGCCAGCCGGGGTCGGCTGCCGGGCGGTGGCCCTGGTCGAGGCGGTCGAAGGAGGTGAGGCAGCCGGAGCCGAGGAAGTAGTGGTTGCCGAGCGGCTCCCGGACGCCGAGGTCGGTCAGGACGGCCGTCGGGATGCCCCGGTGCAGGGACTCCAGGGCGGCGGTGGAGCTGACGGTCGCCAGCAGCCCGGTCCGGTCGAGCACCTCGCCCATGTGGCCGTAGGCGAGACGGAAGTTGGGCGGCGGGGCGAGGTCGCGGACGAGCCTCTGGTAGGGCAGTTCCTCGATGTGGGTGGTGTGCTCGCCGGGCCTGCTGCGGAGCTTGAGGACGACGTCGCGGGCGGGGTGCAGCCGGGCGTGGCCGACCAGCCGGCGCAGCAGATAGGCGCGGTCGGACCGCTTCTCGGGCACGGAGGGCTGTGCCGCGAAGACGAGCGCGTCGGCCCTGCCGTCGTACGGGGCGCCGCCCAGGAAGGGCAGGGCGGCCTCGGTCACCGCACCGGCGTCGGCGCCCACGCCCTCGTACACCTCCCGGAACCGCTCCGCGTCGTACGGGGAGTTGGCGAGCACCAGGTCGGCGCCGTGGCGCAGCAGGAGGCCGTCGGCGAGCTTCTCGTAGACGACTCCGACGTAGCCGGTGACCAGGACCGGGCGCCGGGCGGGGTGCGGCCAGAGGTGGGCGAGACCGTGCAGCATGGCCTGGACGGAACCGCCGACCAGGGCGAGGACGATCACGTCGTAGGGCCCGGTGCGCACGAGGTCGATGAATTCGGTACCGGTCACCTCGCGCGGCGCGGCCACGGAGCTGGCCACTTCGGTGAGCTGGCGCGAGGTGGGCGTGGCACGCCCCCGCAGCAGAAATCCGGTGATGTCCGCACCGGAGTCGTCGCCAACTGTCCGGCGTGCGGTGAGCGCACCCCATTTCCAACGGGTGTCCGAATCCGCGAGTACGGCCACTCGCAGAGAATTACCGCTTCTTGTTCTGGCTGGCACGACGAGAAAACTAGAGAACGGTTCCGGTGCGCGGCCCAACTCGGCAGCAACAGCCGGTTAACAGCAATCGACAGCCGGATTCGGCGGGCTTTGCACGAGGTGATTCACCTTTGATCCATGAGCAGTTCACCCCCCATCCGTCCCCGCGCCCTAATGTCCGCCGCGTGGTCAAGCTCTCCGTCGTCGTGCCGTTCTACAACGTGCAGACATACGCCCCAGATGCCCTGCGAAGTCTGCGTGCCAACGCGCGCGACGACTTCGAATTCCTACTCGTCGACGACTGTTCGACGGACGAGACCCCGGAGCTCCTGCGCCGTGCGGAACGTGAACTCCCGGGGGCGGTACTGCTGAGAAACGAGCGCAACGGCGGGCTGGCGACGGCGCGCAACACGGGGCTCGACGCGGCGCGCGGCGAGTACCTGGCCTTCCTGGACGGGGACGACTGGCTCGCCCCCGGCTACTACTCCCAACTCGTCGACACCATTGAGAAGTTGGGGTGCGACTTCGTGCGCACGGACCACGTCGTGTGCACCGGGCGCAGCCGTTCGGTGCAGCGGGTGCCGCACGGCAGGCGCGGCGAGGCGATGTCGCCGCGCGAGGCGATCCTGCCCGCCGACCGGTCCACCTCGGTGGACTACGCGTACGCCTGGGCCGGGATCTACCACCGCCGCCTGCTGGACCGGGGCCTGCTGCACTTCACGGACGGGCTGCGCACGGCGGAGGACCGGCCGTGGATCTGGCGGCTGCACCGGGAGGCGGAATCGTTCGGAGTGGTCGGTCTGCTGGGTGTTTTCTACCGCCGGGGAATTTCCTCCTCGCTCACCCAGATCGGGGACGTACGACAACTGGATTTCATCCGCGCTTTCGATCAGGTACTGGAGGAAACGGCCCGGGATGCGGACGCGCGTTCCCTTCTTCCGAAGGCGGTACGCACCTACTGCGCGATTATTTCCCACCATGTGGCCGGCGCGGAGGATTCGAAACGATTCGAACCGGCGGTGGCCAGGAAATTGCGTTCGATGAGCTCGGCGGCACTGCGGCGAATGCCGCAGGGAATCCTGGCCGAGGCACTGAACTCGATGGACGCGGACCGGGCGGGCCGGCTGCGGAAACTGCGGCGGGGACTGAGCACGGCCCCGAACCGCCGGACCGGTACGGGGGCGGCGGCCTGATGACAGGGACGACCACGAGCGGCGCGACGGCCGGGACCGCGAACGGCCGGACGGCCGCGACCACGAGCGGCGCGACGGCCGGGAGCGGGGCGACGGCCGGGAGCGCGGGCGGGGCGACGACCACGCAGATCTTCCTGGCCTCGACCCCGTACGGCACGGCCACCCTCGCCGCCGCCATCGACAGCGGCAGCTTCCCGCCCGCCGACCGCCGCATCCTGCTGGCCAGCAACAACGCGACCACCCCCGAGACCACCCCGGCCCTGACCGAGTCCCCCGTGCTCGACCGGCTGCGCACGCGCTTCGACGACGTACTGGACTGGAACGCGACGATCGCCCCGATGCACCCGGGCGGCTGGACCCCGCGCGCGGACGATGTCCCCCTGTGGGAACGGCAGTTGAGGCGCGAGTGGGGGATCGCCGCCGACGAGCGGCTCTCCCTGGTCCTGGAGTCGCTCCAGGTCGCCCCCGCGCAGGCCGTCGCCCAGCTCTTCCCGGACGCCCCCATCGACGTCTACGCGGACGGCCTGATGAGCTACGGCCCGACCCGCAACAAGCTGGACCCGCTGGTCGGCGGGCGGGTGCGCAGGCTCCTCCACCTGGACCTGGTGCCGGGGCTGCGTCCGCTGCTGCTGCGCGAGTTCGGGGTCGAGCCGGAGCTCGTGCCGACGGAGTCGTTCCTGAAGGTGCTTGCCGAACTGACCGAGGATGCGGGCGACGCGGGCGACCTGGCCGAGCCGTCCGAGCAGCCGGCCCTGCTGCTCGGCCAGTACCTCTCCGCGCTGTCGATCCTCACCCCCGAGGAGGAGGAGGAACTGCATGTGCGGATGCTGCGGGGCGCGGTGGCGCGCGGGCACCGGCGGGTGGTGTTCAAGCCGCACCCCTCCGCGCCGGCCCGCTGGTCGCACCTGCTGGAGCGGGAGGCGGAGGCGCTCGGTGCCCAGCTGACCGTGTTCGACGCGCCGTTGCTGGCGGAGGTGCTGTTCCGGCGGCTGCGGCCGGCGCTGGTGGTCGGCTGCTTCTCGACGGCCCTGTTCACGGCACACGCGCTGTACGGGATCCCGGTGGCCCGGGTGGGTACGGAGGTGCTGCTGGAACGCCTCACCCCGTACGAGAACAGCAACCGCATTCCGGTGACGCTGGCGGACGCGCTGCTGCCGGACCTGGAGGGGGCGGGGGACGGCGTCCTCCCGGAGACCGACCCCGCGCCGCTGGTCGCGGCGGTCGGGTACGCGATGCAGCCGCAGATCCTGGCGTCGCGCCGGGCGGACGCGGAGGAGTACCTGCGCGAACGGTACCTGCGGGAGCGGTTCGCCCGGCGGTACTTCAAGCGGAGGCGGTTGACGGCGCTGGGGCTGCCGGGGGGGCTGCCGCGGAGGCTGGCGTTCGTGCCGAGGAATCCGACGGTGCGGAGGCTAGCCCGCCACGCCCGCAAAGTCCTCCACTAACCCCCGCTCCCCCGTGGGCCCAGGGGCCACCTTTGCCCCGCCCCGCCCGCCCTCCGTGGGCACAGGGGCCGCCTTGCCCCACCCCGCCCCGCCCTCCGTGGGCACAGGGGCCGCCCCCCTGGGGCGGAACGGGTGGGCACGGGGGGCGGCCCCCGACCCCGGCCCACCCTCTCCGCTCCCGGCCCGCCCCGGAAAGCGTGCGCCGGACGCGCCATGGGTGCGGGGCGTCCGGCGGTGGGGGTTCGGCTCCGCCGGGGTGGACGGGGCCGGAGGGTTCGGCTCCGCCGGGGGCCGCCCCCTTGCCCGCCCGTCCCGCCCCCGGGGGGCGGCCCCGCCGCCCAAGGGGGCGGGAGGGTGGGGGGGGGGAAACGGCGCGGCGCCGCCGCCCAAGGGCGGGGGTGGGAGCGGCGCGGCGCCGCCGCCCAAGGAGGCGGCGGCGAGAGTGGGGTGGGAAAGGGCGCCCCGCCGCACACGCGCCCGGTCGGCCGATACCCCAGTACGACACGGGAGTTCGGCCCGTGGTGTGACGCCGGGGACCCCTTCACGGCCGTACCTTCCCCCACGAGCCCGAAGTGTCCGCCACCGTCCGCCCGTCCGCCCCACCGGTGAGGGGAGCCCGTCATGTCCGCACCACTGCCCCGCCGTCTCGTCGTCCTCGCTGTCGTCGCCCTGCTCCTCCAGTTCGCCCTGCTGCACGCGCTGTCCTCGGCGGGGCCCGAGCCGCCGCCTTCCCCTCCCGCGGCGACGGTCGGACGATGAGAGCCTGACCGGTCCGCCGGGGCCGGTGGGAAAGGGGCCGACCGTGACGCAGCAGCGCAAGAGCCTGTACGAGCACGCCGGTGGCGACGAGGCGATCCACCGGGTCGAGGAGATCTTCTACACGAAGGTGCTCGCCGACCCCGTACTGCGCACCCTCTTCCGGGAACGGAAGCCGCACCACGTGGAGCATCTGACCTGGTTCACCGCGGAGTCCTTCGGCGGGCCCGCCCGGTTCTCCGACTCCCTGGGCTTCGGTCATCTCATCGACGCGCACCGGGACCTACGGATCACCGACGTGCAGCGGGACCGGTTCGTCGCGCTGTACCTGGAGTCGCTGGACGAGGCGGGGCTGCCGGACGACGTCCCCTTCCGGACCGCGTTCCGCAACCACCTCGAATTCGGGGCCCGGGTCGCCCAGCAGAACTCGCACGCCCGGACGGACGAGGACCTGCATCCGCTGCGCGAGGTGCCACAGTGGCAGTGGCCCCCGACCGGGGACCGGCAGGACCAGGACACGCAGGCATCAGCGGAAGCGGAGACTCCCATGAGCGGCACGAGCGAGCAGGTCCGCATCAGCCCGACCGGCTGGGTCGCCGAACAGGCCGAGCTCTACGAGTCGTCGGGCGGCACGGAGGGCACCACCATCCACGGCGCGCCGTGCCTGCTGCTCGACTACACGGGGCGGCGCACCGGCACCGTGCGCCGGACGGTGCTGATCTACGGCAGGGACGGCGACGACTACCTGATCGTCGCCTCGAAGGGCGGCTCGGACTCGCACCCGCTGTGGTTCCTGAATCTCCGGGACAACCCCGAGGTGCGGCTGCGGGTGGAGACGGAGAGGTTCCCGGCCCACGCCGAGGTGCTGTCGCCGCGGGAGAAGGCGCGGGTGTGGCCCGCGCTGGTCGAGCTGTTCGCCCCGTACGCCGAGTACCAGCAGAAGACCGACCGGGACATCCCGGTGGTCCGGCTGCGCAGGACCAAGGTCTGAGCGCCCGGGGCCCGGCCACCGCGGCCGGCCCCCGGCCGGCCTGCCGCTAGCGGGGGCCGGGGCGGTCGCCGCCACCGGTGCGCAGCACCGCCCCGATCCCCGCCACCACGGCCGTCAGCCCCAGTTCGAAGCCCTCGTCGCCGGCGGCGAAGAGCGCGGGGCCCGACCCGGCCGCCAACGGGTACGCGGCCAGCCGCTCGGCACGGGCCGCGAGGTCGTACCCCCCGGTGCCGCCCGATCCACCGGTTCCCCCGGTTCCCCCGGGCCCTCCGGTCGTGCCCGCTCCCCCGGGCGCGTCCGCCTCCCCACCGCTCGTGAACGGCACCACCGACTGCTCCTCGATGACGTACCCGATCGTGTAGCCGTACGCCGTGAACCAGGCCCGGGACGCGCCTTCCGGGGTGAAGCCGTCGTCCACCAGGGCGCGGAGGTGGGCCTCCATCGGGGCCGCGTACGTCAGGTCGGTGAAGTGCGTGCCGCTGTAGACCTTCGCGCCGTCGCGGTAGCGCAGCAGGTGCCCGCGCATTCCGCGCATCGCGCCGCTCAGGGCGTCGTGCCAGCTCAGGCCGTCCGTGTGGCCCAGGAACTCGGCGGTCATCCGGCGCATCATCTCGGTGGCCATCTCGTCGAGCAGCGCCTGCTTGTTCTTGAAGTGCCAGTAGAGGGCGGGGGCCTTGACCCCCAGTTCGTCGGCGATGGCGCGCAGCGTCAGACCCTCCAGGCCCACCTCGTTGAGGAGGCGCAGGGCGGTCTCGGCGAGGAGTTTCCGGTCGAGTTTCGTCGTAGCCACAGGGACAACCTAACCTGCACGCCCTTGACAACTTAACAGCGTTAAGCGAATCCTGGAGCCATGGAACTTAACAACGTTAAGGACTCGGTGCGCGAGACGTCGGTGGTCGTCGTCGGCGCCGGTCCCACCGGTCTCGCCCTCGCCGTCGACCTGGCCCGGCGCGGTGTCCGCGCACTCGTCCTGGAGCGCTCCGGCCACCTCTTCCCCGGTTCGCGCGGCAAGGGGCTCCAGCCGCGCACCCTGGAGGTGTTCGACGACCTCGGCGTGATCGACGCCGTACTGGCCGCGTCCGCACCGGCCCCGCTGGGCATGGCCTGGCGGACCGACGGCACACGCCTCGGGGCGTACGACTTGTTCGGCGACAGCACGGAACCCGGCGCGGCCGAGCCGTACTCGGGCCGCCCGCGCCTCCTCCCGCAGTGGCGGACCCAGGAGATCCTGTACGCACGGCTGCGCGAGCTGGGCGGGGAGGTCGTCCTCGGCGCGGAGGTCACCGGGCTGCACCAGGACGACACCGGTGTGACCGTGACGATCGCCCCCGCCCCCTCGACCGCGTCCACCACCACGACCGCGCCCGTGCCCACCGCCGTCCGTGCCGCGTACGCCGTGGCCGCCGACGGGGGCCGGAGCACCGTGCGCCGCCTGCTGGGGGTGGCGATGACGGGCGAGACCGTCGACCCGGCCCCCTTCCTGGTGGCCGACGTCCGGCTGCGGCCCGCCGCGCTGGACCGGCTGAGCTGGCACTCCTTCCCCGAGGCGGCGGGCGGTCTGCTCGCGATGTGCCCGCTGCCCGGCGTCGAGGACTTCCAGCTCGTCGCCCGGTACGCGGACGAGGAGGCGGTCCCCGACCCCACCCCCGACGGGCTGCGCAAGCTGATCGCCGCCCGCACCCACCTCACCCCCGACGACGTGCTCGACGTGCCGTGGGCCTCCGCCTACCGGCCGCGCGCCGCCCTCGCCGACAGCTTCCGCGAGGGCAGGGTCCTGCTGGCGGGCGACGCCGCGCACGTCCACTCCCCGGCGGGCGGCCAGGGACTCAACACCGGCGTCCAGGACGCCTACAACCTCGGCTGGAAACTCGGCCGGGTACTGACGCACGGCGCCGGCCCCGCCCTCCTCGACACCTACGCGCAGGAGCGCCGCCCCGTCGCCGCCGCCGTGCTCGGCCTCTCCACCCGGGTCCACCGCGGCGAGCAGCGGCGCGGCCGGGCCACCCAGCAGCTGGGCCTCAACTACCGCGAGAGCCCGCTGTCCCAGGGCGCGGCGGGCGCCCTGCACGCCGGTGACCGCGCCCCGGACGGTCCGCTCCCCGACGGCCGCCGCCTCTTCGACGCCCTGCGCGGACCGGACTTCGCCCTGCTCGCGGTGGGGGTGCCGGCCCCGGGCGGGCTGCCCGTCGCGGTGCACGCGCTGCCCGCGTACGAGCCGTACGGCACCGGACTGTTCCTGGTCCGCCCCGACGGGTACGTGGGGTGGGCCTCGGACGGCGACCCCGCCGGGCTGGCGGAATGGCTGCACGGAGTCGGCGCCGGGAGGGACGTACGGGCGGGCGCACAAGGTGCTTGACCTCAAGCGGAGTTGAGCTTCTACGTTCTTCGCATGACCACTTCGAGCAACACCCCGACGCCCTTCGCCCCCTCCCACGACGACGCCGGCCTCGCCGCCCAGCCCATCGGCTACTGGGCGAACGCGGCAGGTGAGGCGGTCGTCCGCAACATCCGCTCCGCCCTCGCGCCCCTGGGTCTGACCCAGCCCGCGTGGTGGGTGCTGCACCACCTCAGCGAGCGGCCCGAGGGCTGGGGGCGCACCGAGCTGACCGAGTTCCTCCGCTACTACCCGGGCCCCGGCGACGACCTGCCCGGCGACATCGACAGCCTCGTCGCACGGGGTCTGGTCGCCCAGGACGCGGGGGGCCACCTGCTGCGCACCGACTCGGGCGCGGAGCTGTACTCCCGCGCGGCGGCCCGGCAGGTGGAGCTGCGCCGGCAGACCCACGAGGGCATCGAGGACGAGGAGTACGCCCGCGCGCTCAAGGTCCTCCAGCGCATGATCTACAACGTGAAGGGCGACGCGTGGCACCACTGAGCGACGGGCGCCCGGCCCCGGGGTTCCTCGCCCCGGCCCCGGGCGCCCGTACCGCTCCCCCGCCCCCGCCGGCTAGCGGCCCGGCATCGGGACGTCCGCGAGGATCGGCAGCAGCCACTTCTCCTCGTGGTCGAGATGGGCGGTCAACTCCCGTGACATCCGGTCGAGTTCCGCCATGAACCGCACCGGGTCCGCGTTGGTGTGGTCGGCCAGCAGTGCGACCAGTTCGCCCTTGAGGCGTGCCATCTCCCGGTGTTCCTCGCTCATCCGGGCCAGCACGTCGGCGAGTTCGGGGTGGTGACGCAGGATGCCGGGGAAGACGCCCGCGTCCTCGCTCCGGTGGTGGAAGTCGAGCGTCTCGCAGAAGGCGAGGCAGTGCTGCCGGATCTGGAGGCCCAGACCGGGCAGCGTCGGCGCCCCCGGCTCCTGCCGGGCCGCGAAGTGGGCCGCCGCCTCCTTCGTCACGTGTGCGAGCTGGCCGCGCAGCCAGGTGTGGATCTCCACGATCTTGTCGGCCAGCGTCCGGACCTCGACCGGCCCGGACTCCGGGAAGTGGTCGGCGCGTTCGAGCAGGACGACGGGCAGGATTCGGCTGGTGCCGCGCTGGTAGTCGCCGTAGCCGGGCTCCGCCGCGACGATGTGCGCGAAGAGTTCGTCGCGCCGCGCCCCCTCGGCGGGGACGGCCACCGCCTCGTACTCCTCGGTGCCGATCTCGACGGTGACGGTGGGTCGGGCGAGGAGGTTGTGGTACCAGGCGGGGTGCCGGTCGGCGCCCGCGGCGGAGGCGACGACCATCAGGTGCTCGCCGTGGCGGACGTACCCGAGCGGGTTGGTGGTGCGCTTGCCGGACTTCGCGCCGGTGGTGGTGAGGAGGAGCAGGTCACCCCCTTCGAAGGGGCCGCCGACGCGTCCCTCGTTGGCGCGGAACTCCTCGATGACGGACTGGTTGAAGGGGTTGGGGTGGGTGCTGCTGGTGTCAGTGGTGCTGCTGGTGCTGCTGGTGCTGCTCATGCTGGGTGTGACTCCCGTACGGACGTGCCGCCGGACGGCGCGCGCACCGGCGGGCCGCCGGGAACAGGACACGGGGCATCGGTGGGCGCGACGACAGGCGTGGCGGAAATGCTTGAGGAAGGTGGGTGGCGGATGCGCCACGGCGCGGGAGAACCGAGGTCCCGCGGTGAAGGTGCTGGCTGAACTGCCGGCCGGCCCACTGCTCAGTGGCCGGCGTCCCGCTGCACGCCGCCATTAGAACCACGCCCGCGGACACCCGTCAAGACGAAACGGGGCAGGGCGCGGGGCCCCGGCGGGGCGGAGGGAAGGGGAGAAAGGGAGGCGCGGGCAGGACCGGGGGAACGAATCCCGCCCGCGCCAGGTGCGCAGAGCCGTAGGTACGGGGGGAACCCCGGCTCGTGCGCAGCCGATGACCAGTCGGCTCACTCTCTACAGCGCCACTGCCTCGAAAAGCGTCACACCCAGCGGGCCCGCCCGGACGCATTGTCTTGCACGTCACACGTGGTGCGGGCGGCCCGGACCGGCCGGTGGCTCAGACGTACGCGGGCCGGGCCGGCGGGGCGGCGGGGAGGGCGGGGGCGGCCGGGGTGGTCAGCAGGGCCCGGTGTGCGGTGGCGCGGGGGCCGACGGGGGCGCGCTGCGGGGTGCCCCGGCCGCTGCGCAGCTGGTTGCCGCCCGCGCCGTCGGCGACGCCTTCGCCGCCGTTTCCGTTGCCGTTGCCGTTCCCGTTGCCGGGGGCGTTGTCGCCGCCTCCGGATCCGCTTCCGTTTCCGTCCCCGGAACCGTTGCCGCCGTGGTCGCCGCCGTTGCCGTCGGAGGGGGCCGGGCCGGGGCGGGTGCCGCCCGCGCCGCCCAGCAGCCGGTCGCAGAAGGCGGTGATCTCCGCGGCGCCCTTGGCCTGGGTCTCCAGGTATCGCTTGAGGTGGTCGGGCAGCCGTCCGGCCCGGTGGTCCCGGCAGGCCTTGACGGTGCGCTGGCGCCAGTCGCCCGGGAGTCTGCCCTGCGTACCGGAGCCCTCGGCCTTGTCGTTGCCGGAGCCGCCCGCCGCGGACGCGTGGTCGGAGGGGCTCGACGAACCGGCGTCGGAGGTGTCGCCCGAGCCGTCGGCGGAACCGTTCGCCGCGTCCTCGCCGCGGTCCTCGCCGGTGGCGCCGCCGGTCGCCTCGGGGGCGGTCGACGGGTCCTGGGCGGCGGTGCCCGGCGAGCTGTCCGCGGACGGGTCGCCGACGTGCTCGCCGCGTTCCGGATCGGAGTCCGCCTGTACGTCGGGGTCGGCCTCGGCCATGTCCTGGCCGTCCGGGCTGGCCGCCGCCGAGACGGAGACCGCGGGCTCGGGCGAGGACTTGCCGAACGGGGTGGGCAGCACCCCCGCGCCGGCCGCCACCGCCACCCCGCCGAGCGCACCGGCCGCGAGCGCGGTGACCAGGCCGAGGCGCACCGGACGGCCCCAGCGGGAGTGCCGCCGGGCCCGCACGGTGCCGGAGCGGGACTGCCGGAAGGCGGCCAGTGCGGCGGCCTCGCCGGGGAGTTCGCCCGTACCCGCGAAGGGACCGGAGGAGGCCGCGGGGCCGAGGCCCTCACCCGCGCGCAGTGCGTCGAGGGCGTCGGCGAGCCGTTCGGCGCCGGGGCCGCCCGCCGGGATCGCGCGGCCCGCACCGGACGTGCCGTCGGCCGGGCCCGCGGCGGCGTCGGCTTCCGCGTCGCCGCGCAGCAGCCGCTCCGCGGCGTCCTCGTCAAGCCACTCGTAGCGCTCGTCGGCCATCACATGTCCTTCTGCGTCCGCGCGCACGATTGCGTCACACCGTTCGCGCCGTTCATCCCGTGCGGCGCATAGCCGTGCCCGTGGTCGTAGGTCTGCTCGTGTCCGTTCGTCCGATGGGTCGTACGGGGGGCTCCGGCCGCCGCGGCGGGGCGCCGGTCCCGCTGCGGCGGCACTCCGTCCAGCTCCGTCGGCCGGCCCTGCGCCCGGCCCGAGGGGGCGGGTCCGTCCGGCGGGTCGGGCTGGCTGCCGAGCAGTTCGGCGAGCCGCTTGAGGCCCCGGTGGGCGGCCGTGCGCACCGCGCCGGGCCGCTTGCCGAGGGTCTGCGCCGCGCTCTTCGCGTCCAGCCCGACGACGACGCGCAGCACCACGGCCTCGGCCTGGTCCTGCGGGAGCTGGGCGATGAGGGCCATGGTGCGGCCGGTCGCCAGGGACTCCAGTGCCTCGCCCGCGGTGTCCGACTCGGCGGGCTTCTCGGTGAGCTCGGTGTCGTCGCCGCCGACGGCGGGGCGCCGGCCGCGCATCCGGATGTGGTCGAGCGCCCGGTTGCGGCCGATCCGTGCCGCCCAGCCCCGGAACCGGTCCGCGTCGCCGCTGAACCGGTGCAGGTCGCGGGCGATCTGCAACCAGGCCTCGGAGGCGACGTCCTCCGCCTCCAGCTCGCCGACCAGTGTGCGTACGTAGCCGAGCAGCCGTGGCTGCACGGCCCGGTACACGGTTCTAAAGGCCTGCTCGTCGCCGCCCTGCGCCGCGAGTACGGCGGCGGTCAACTCCGCGTCGTCGCCCAGCACCATCTCAACCTGTCCCCAGTCGATGCTGGTCTCTCATGGCGCACCACCCCAGCGCGAATGTGCACGCTACGACGTCGAAGGGCGATTCGTCCATGACTTGTACAACGTGCAACGAGCTGCTGACCCACCGAGGTGTGACAGAAAACGCACTCGCGGCGCTGAGGGGAGTACGGGCTCGTCGCACAGCCCGTGCGGACAGACGGCCGGGGTCACTCCTGTGGGGGGTGGCGGCCCCGGCCGTCCTACCGCCCCTTCCCGGCCGGCCCCCGGACACGCTTCCGCCCGCAGTGCTTGCGGCTCCTGTCGGCCCCGCGTCCCCCGCCGGCCCCGCGCGCCCGGTCAGCTCCTGCGGGCCCTGCGGGCCGCCGCCGCCCTCAGTACCCGCTTCCCCTCGTCCGACTGGGCCAGCACGGCCCGCAGTCCGTCGCCCTCGCCCGCGAGCAGGTCGAGCAGGCGTTCCTGGCGGCGCAGTTCGCCGGTGGCGAGCGGGCCGCCGTCGCGGTCGCCGTCCAGGTGGCGGTGGACGGCCAGGGCCGCCCGGGAGCACTCCTGGGCCCAGTCGCGCAGTTCCGCCGCCTGGTACCTGCGCGGTACGTCGGCGGCCCTGCGCAGCGCCTCGGCCGGAGCGAAGTCCGTGTCGCCGACGGACGCGACCACCCGGGCCGCCGCCGCGCGCAGCGTGCCGAGCCAGGCCTCGCCGCCCTCGGCGGCCTCCCACAGCGGGCGCAGCGCGGTGTCCGTGTCCTCGGCGCCCGCGGGCCTTCCGGGGACGTACTCCAGCAGCGGGATGCAGCGGTCCAGGCAGGCCAGCGCGCTCACCGCGAGACCGCGCTCGTCCGCGCGGCCGATCCGCTCCGTCAGTTCCCCCAGCGTCAGACTCACGCGTTCTCCTCGACACCACGGCACGTACGACAGGACGGCCCGCCCGGTGCGGACCTCTTCCTCCGTCTGCGTACCGGGGCCGGATTACGTCACAGGGGGTGCGTGGCGGCACACGCGGGGGCGGGGCCCCTGCCGGCACCCCGCCCCCGCCAAAACGTCACTGCCGCGCCAGTCCCAGCGCGTCCAGGAACTGGCCGAAGAGTTCCTCGGCGACCGGGTCGGCCTCGGCCTGCAGCACGTCGACGAGCGGTCCGGGCGCCACCTCCCGGCCCGTCTCGGCGGCCCACGACACGGCCTTGTCCGCCGCGTCCCGGGCCGACAGGAACAGGTCCTCCAGCAGCAGCCCGTCCGCCTGGAGGTATCCGGCCATCGCCTCGCGTCCGAGGCAGGCGAACCACGAACCGCCCTCCGGAGCCGCGGCCTCCACGACCACGCAGTCACTGCCCATCACGAACGCGAACAGCGCGGGCGCCCCGGTGTCCCGGCACACGCCGCGCGCCAGCGCACCCATGTCACCGACCTCCGGCTCGCTCGGCCGCTCCCACACCTGCCAGCCACCCGCACGCTCGTCGTAGAGCGCGAGGTCGTCCCTGACCTCGGCCAATGCTTCCAACTCCGAGAGCGGCCCGGTGTTCTTCCCCACGACGAAGTAACCCCAGAAACCCATTTGCTCCACTCCCCCCACGCGTTGACCTCAAGAGGCTCAAGCCTCACCCGGACCGAGCCCGATCAGCCAGTTGCGCACGTATCCACCACAGTCCTGGCACATTGTGCCCACATGACGGGGAGTCATGGTGCCCAGGCCGGGGATGCGGTCCGAATCACACCCCACCCCCGGCCCGAATCGCACTCCGCCCCGATCCGTCCCGATCCGTTCCGGGTACATACCGGTCGGCCGGTCCGCAGAGTTCCGGGTTCGTCACTCCACGTCGTCGGCCAGCTTCCGGAAGCCCTCCCACTTCATGGCCGGCTTGCGCGGGTCCCACAGCTTCTGCGCCACCGCGCGCAGCGGCAGCCGCACCCCCGCGGCGACCTGCGCCCGGCTCTGCGCGTCGTGGTAGTCGCACCACACCGCGAGCTGGCCGCCGGTGATCTGCGCGTCGTAGCGCGCCGGGACGGTCTCGCTGTGCCGCAGCACCCGCGGCGTCCACTCGTCGTAGATGCGCCGTCCGGTCGGGTACTGGAAGGTGTTGGGCTCGCCGAGCACGTAGTAGAGGTACTCGTCGTTCACGTTGAGCACCTTGCGGCCCTCGCGCAGGTACTCCTCGGGGGTGCGGGCGCCGATCTCCTTGCCCGTCCAGTAGGCGACCTCGCGGGTCTTGGGCGCGTCCACCACGCCGCCCCGGAAGTACCCGTCGTTCCAGGCCCGGACGTCGGTCTTGCCGTGTGCCGCCACCGTCCTGGCCCGGTCGTTCAGCCAGCCGGTGGCCAGGTCCTGCACCCGGGCCCGGGGCCCGTACTTCCGCTTGGCCTCGGCGGCCAGCCGGGGGTAGGTGGCCTCCGGGTCGCTCACCGTCAGGGCCCGGTACTCGTCGCCGCCCAGGTGCCAGTACGAGCCGGGGAAGAGCTTCGCGTACTCGGTGAGCAGCTCGTCCACGATCCGCGCGGACTTCGGGTTCGCGATGTCCACGGCGCCGCGCGAGGCCCTGCCCGAGACGCTGCGCAGCTGGAGGCCGGGGTGGGCGGCGATGACCGAGCCCAGGTGTCCCGGCGAGTCGATCTCGGGGACCACGCGGATGTGCCGGGAGGCGGCGAGGGCGACGATCCGGCGGACCTCGGCCTGGGTGAGGTGGTCCTTGGAGACGACCTCGGGGTGCGAGGCGGAGGCGATCCGGAAGCCCTGGTCGTCGGAGAAGTGCAGGCCGAACTCGTTCAGCTTGAGGTCGCCCATCTCGCGGATGCGGTCCTCGATCCAGGCGGCGTCGAAGTGCTTGCGGGCGGTGTCGAGGGCGAACCCGCGGCGCGGCTTGGCGGGCGCGTCCCGGAGCACCCCGTCCGCGAGGCCGCCGCCGGAGCGGACCGCCTGCTTGAGGGTGCGGGTGCCGTAGAAGACCCCGGCCTCGTCGCCGCCGGTGATCCGCACCCGGCCGTCGCGGACGGTCACGGTGTACGACTCGGGCTTCCCGGCCGGGCCCATCGCCAGCTCCACGTCACCGGCCCCGGCCGGCACGCCCTGCGCGTACTCCTTCTTCAGCTCGCCCGCGAGCAGCCGGCCCTCGTCGGCGAGGGCGGCCTCGCTGCCCGCGGCGACGACGACCCGGGTGCCGGCGGCGGGCCGCCAGCCGGTGCCCGCGCCGCGGGCGGGGGCGCTCACCTCGCGGACGAACGGGATGGTGCGCGGCGGCCCGGTCACCGGGCGGGTCGGCGCGGCGCTGGGCGTGACGGCGGGCGGCTTGGAGTCGCCGTCGGCGTGCGGGTCGCCGCCGGAGCGGGTGGCGGCGGTCGGTGCGGTGACGGACGGCGCGGCCTGCGGCCGGTCCCCGGAGTCCGGCCAGGCGGCGACCGTCACGGTGGTCGCGGCGGCGAGGGCGACGACCGCGCCGGTCACCAGCACGCCGCGCGACACCGCCGGCCGCTGCCTGGGGGCCCGCCGTTTCCCCGGCCCCTGCGTCCCTCGGGAATTACTCATCCGTGCCCAACTTTCGCGTATCTCGCAAACTGCACTCAACTAGCCCGAAAGTACGAGTTCTTAGTCAAAAAGCCGTCTACCACTCGCGCATAAACCCTCCCGTTCGGATGAAATTCGTGCATCCGTCGGACACTTCCATCCTCCGCTCGATAGCGTTTACGGGCCTGCCGTCCGGCCCCACCCGGTCCTCCACTCAAACAAAGGAAGCACGCTGCACCCCTCCGCCTCCCTGACAACGAGCGGCCGTGACCGACAGTCGCCCCGGACCGGCAGCCCGGCGTCACCTTCCGATCGCCTGCCGTCACCTTCCGGTCATCTGTCGCCCCCGACCGCCCTGGACCGGTTCAACGCGGCCCCGGCGCACCTGGTCGAGGCCGCCCTGCTCACCTGCTGCCACAGCCGCCGCTGGGCCGAGCGGCTCGCCGCGCACCGCCCCTACCCGGACCCGGAGGCCCTGCTCGCCGCCGCCGACGAGGCCTCGTACGACCTCTCCGTCGCCGAGGTCGCCGCCGCGCTGGCCGCCGAGGACTCGCCCGGACCGCGCGCGGACACGCCGCAGGCCGCACTCACCGCGCTGCGGGCCGCCCACGCCGCGTACGAGAGTCGTTTTGGTCACGCTTTCGTGATCTGTCTGGACGCCTTCGCGGAGTCCGAGCGGCTGGACCAGATCCTCGCCGGAATCCGCCACCGGCTGGGCAACGAGCCCGACGAGGAGCGCGCGGTCGCCGCCGATGAGCTGCGCGGACTCGCCCGGGGCCGGCTCGGCAGGGCGGTGGGCGCGGCGGCCGGACCCGGGGCGGGCTTCCAGTAGCCCGTCCGTGGCTGTTTGATTGCCTGTTTGATCACACCGGAGGCCCCCGCGCGAGGGAACCGACAAGTCGTCGCTACGATGACCGGGGCCGGTGGACCGTACCCGGCCGGGTCAGACCGACATACCGAGCCGGCCGACCCCAATCCCCGCTCCCGGAGGGTATTTCCGTGCCGGCTGGAACGCTGTATCGCGGCCGGGAAGGCATGTGGTCCTGGGTGGCTCATCGAGTCACCGGCGTCCTCATCTTCTTCTTCCTGTTCGTACACGTCCTCGACACCGCTCTCGTCCGCGTCTCTCCCGAGGCGTACGACGATGTCGTGGCCACCTACAAGACCCCGCTCGTGGCCTGCCTCGAGTACGGCCTTGTCGCCGCCATCCTGTTCCACGCGCTGAACGGCCTTCGGGTCATCGCCGTGGACTTCTGGTCCAAGGGCCCCCGCTACCAGAAGCAGATGCTCTGGACCGTGCTGGGCATCTGGATCGTGCTGATGGTGGGCGCCCTGTACCCCGTGCTCGGTCACGCCGTACGCGAAGTCTTCGGGAGCTGAGTCAAGACCATGTCCACTGAGACCTCTTCCGCAGGCGTCGGCCCCGTCGAGGGCGTGTCGCTCTACGACGTCGACAACCCGGCGCCGGTCATCGAGCCGCCGCGCAAGCGCACCTCGAAGACGCCCCGCTCGACCCGCACGAACTTCGAGCTGTACGGCTGGCTGTTCATGCGCCTGTCCGGCGTCGTGCTCGTCGTCCTGGTCATCGGCCACCTGCTGATCCAGCTGGTGCTCGACGGCGGCGTCAGCAAGATCGGCTTCGCCTTCGTGGCCGGCCGCTGGGCCTCGCCGTTCTGGCAGGCCTGGGACCTGATCATGCTGTGGCTGGCCATGCTGCACGGCGCCAACGGCCTGCGTACCGTCATCAACGACTACGCGGAGAAGCCGGGCACGCGCTTCTGGCTGAAGAACCTGCTGTACACCGCCACGGTGTTCACCGTCCTTCTGGGCACGCTGGTGATCTTCACCTTCGACCCGAACATCCGCTAGGCCCGGGGCTGAGGCAACCAAGATGAAGATTCACAAGTACGACACCGTCATCGTCGGCGCCGGTGGCGCGGGCATGCGCGCGGCCATCGAGTCGACCAAGCGCAGCCGCACCGCCGTGCTGACGAAGCTGTACCCCACCCGGTCCCACACGGGCGCCGCGCAGGGCGGCATGGCCGCCGCGCTGGCGAACGTGGAGGAGGACAACTGGGAGTGGCACACCTTCGACACGATCAAGGGCGGCGACTACCTGGTCGACCAGGACGCCGCCGAGATCCTGGCGAAGGAGGCCATCGACGCGGTCCTCGACCTGGAGAAGATGGGCCTGCCGTTCGGCCGCACGCCCAAGGGTGAGATCGACCAGCGCCGTTTCGGCGGTCACTCCCGCAACCACGGCGAGGCCCCCGTCCGCCGCGCCTGCTACTCGGGCGACCGCACCGGCCACATGATCCTCCAGACCCTCTACCAGAACTGCATCAAGGAGGGCGTGGAGTTCTTCAACGAGTTCTACGTCCTCGATCAGCTCATCGTGGAGGAGGACGGCGTAAAGAAGTCCGCGGGCGTCGTCGCGTACGAGCTGGCCACCGGCGAGATCCACGTCTTCCAGGCCAAGTCGGTCATCTACGCCTCGGGCGGCACCGGCAAGTTCTTCAAGGTGACCTCCAACGCGCACACCCTGACCGGTGACGGCCAGGCCGCGTGCTACCGCCGCGGGCTGCCGCTGGAGGACATGGAGTTCTTCCAGTTCCACCCGACGGGCATCTGGCGCATGGGCATCCTGCTGACGGAGGGCGCCCGCGGTGAGGGCGGCATCCTCCGCAACAAGGACGGCGAGCGCTTCATGGAGAAGTACGCGCCGGTCATGAAGGACCTCGCGTCCCGTGACGTCGTCTCCCGCTCCATCTACACCGAGATCCGTGAGGGCCGCGGCTGCGGTCCCGAGGGCGACCACGTCTACCTCGACCTCACGCACCTCCCGCCGGAGCAGCTCGACGCCAAGCTCCCGGACATCACCGAGTTCGCGCGCACGTACCTCGGCATCGAGCCCTACACGGACCCGATCCCGATCCAGCCGACCGCGCACTACGCCATGGGCGGCATCCCGACGAACGTCGCGGGCGAGGTCCTCTCGGACAACACCACCGTCGTCCCGGGCCTGTACGCCGCCGGTGAGGTCGCCTGCGTCTCCGTGCACGGCGCCAACCGCCTCGGCACCAACTCGCTGCTCGACATCAACGTCTTCGGACGTCGTGCGGGCATCGCGGCTGCCGAGTACAGCCACAAGAGCGACTTCGTCGAGCTGCCCGAGGACCCCGCCTCGCAGGTCGTGGAGCAGGTCGAGCGGCTGCGGAACTCCACCGGCACCGAGCGCGTGGCCGCGCTCCGCCAGGAGCTCCAGGAGACGATGGACGCCAACGTGATGGTGTTCCGCACCGAGCAGACGATCAAGACGGCGGTCGAGAAGGTCGCCGAGCTGCGCGAGCGCTACAAGAACGTGTCCGTCCAGGACAAGGGCAAGCGCTTCAACACCGACCTGCTGGAGGCCATCGAGCTGGGCAACCTGCTCGACCTGGCCGAGGTCATGGCGGTGTCCGCGCTGGCGCGCAAGGAGTCCCGCGGCGGTCACTACCGCGAGGACTTCCCGACCCGCGACGACGTCAACTTCATGCGCCACACCATGGCGTACCGCGAGGTCGCGGCCGACGGCACCGAGTCGATCCGGCTCGACTACAAGCCGGTCGTCCAGACCCGCTACCAGCCGATGGAGCGTAAGTACTGATGGCTACCCCGACGATGGACAAGGCGGAGGCCGCGGGCAAGCCCGAGGCGGGCTTCGCCGACTCTCCGTACATCACGGTCACCTTCCGGATCCGCCGCTTCAACCCCGAGGTGTCCGAGGACGCCCAGTGGCAGGACTTCGAGGTGGAGATCGACCCGAAGGAGCGCGTGCTCGACGCCCTTCACAAGATCAAGTGGGACCAGGACGGCACGCTGACGTTCCGCCGCTCCTGCGCGCACGGCATCTGCGGTTCGGACGCCATGCGGATCAACGGCAAGAACAGGCTCGCCTGCAAGACGCTGATCAAGGACATCAACCCGCAGAAGCCGATCACGGTCGAGGCCATCAAGGGCCTGACGGTCCTCAAGGACCTGGTCGTGGACATGGACCCGTTCTTCCAGGCCTACCGCGACGTGATGCCCTTCCTGATCACCAAGGGCAACGAGCCGACCCGCGAGCGCCTGCAGTCCCCCGAGGACCGCGAGCGCTTCGACGACACCACCAAGTGCATCCTGTGCGCCGCGTGCACGTCCTCGTGCCCGGTGTTCTGGAACGACGGCCAGTACTTCGGCCCGGCGGCGATCGTCAACGCGCACCGCTTCATCTTCGACAGCCGTGACGAGGGCGGCGAGCAGCGGCTCGAAATCCTCAACGACAAGGACGGTGTGTGGCGCTGCCGCACCACGTTCAACTGCACGGACGCCTGTCCGCGCGGCATCGAGGTCACCAAGGCGATCCAGGAAGTGAAGCGCGCGCTGATCACGCGTCGCTACTGACCTTCCCGGTCCGCCGCCGAGGGCCCGCCCCCGTACTCCGTGTACGGGGGCGGGCCCTCGGCATGTCCCGTCACCGGGTGCGGTGGACCTCCCGGGCGATGGCGACGATGTCACCGGTGGGGGTCGTGCGGTACGGCGGATGCGTCCGCACCCAGCGCTCCTCCAGCGCGTACCAGTCGACGGCCCGCGGGTCCCTCCCCTCGGCGAGGGCCGCCGCCAGCTCGGCGAAGTAGGTCTGCCAGCGCAGCGCGTAGAGGCCGCCGACCAGCCCCGCCCACTCGCGGTTGGCGTAGTCGCGCAGCCCGCCCTCGTCGGCGCCGGAGCGGTGGCCCCAGACGGTGAGCAGCGACAGCGCGTCCCGGGCCAGCCGGTCCTTCTCCGCCCGGTCGGCGCCCCACGAGCGGGCGTCGGCGATCCACCGGCCGACCAGATGGCGGGGGTCGGTGGACACCGTCCGCTCCAGCAGCCGCATCGCCTCGGCCCACTCGCCGGTGAGCCGTCCGAACAGCACCCGGTCCCCGGCCTCGTACGCCGCCCTGATGCGGGGCAGCAGCACCCGCGAGCGGTGCGAGAGGGTCTGCCGGGTGACGTCCATCAGGTCGTAGCGGTACGCGGAGGACTGCCGCAGCCGGTGCGGTACGGCCAGCAGCGCGGGCAGCGCGAGGGCGAACTCCTCGGGGTCGTAGCGGAACCCGCCGGGCGACCAGGAGGCGGCGGAGGTCGCGGTGAGGGAGGGGCGGGCGCCGAACAGCCCGTCGTGGCCCTCCGCCCAGGAGTCGGCGCGGGTGGTGCCATAAGCGGTGCGGCGCAGTACGTCCCAGGCTTCGGCGGCGTGCGCGTCCGGGGCTCCGTACCGCTGCACGGACCAGTCGCGGAACCACTTCTCCAGGGAGAGCGGGCCCTCGGTCCAGGCCAGGTCGGAGAAGAGGGCGAAGGCGGCCGGGTTGTTGTCGGCGGCCTCCGGCATCAGCGCGATGCCGGCCAGCGCGCTGCCGGGCCTGGTGCGCCACTGGTCGTAGAGGCGCGCCCAGTCGGGGGTGTTGGCGCCCATCGTCGTATGGCCGCCGAAGTTCCAGATGGAGCCGAAGGCGTACGGGGTGGAGCCCCAGGACTGCTCGCGGTCGGTGACGTTCGGGAAGCGGTCGGAGAGGCCGTCGACGATGAGCATCCGGCTGCGGTCGACGGCGTCGACGATCTCCCGGCGCGGGTTGGTCTGCCAGCCGAGGATGTTCCAGATCGCGCCCGGGTGGGCGGTGCGCAGGGCCGTCTCGACCGCCCTGGCGGCCTCGCCGACGGGGACGTCGCCCGGCCGGCCGCCCTCGTGCAACAGGTCGATCTTGTACATGGTGCTGGCGCCGAACAGCTCCTCCTGCACCCGGTAGAAGGTCGCCGCGACCGCCCGGAACTCCTTCCCGCGCGGGTCCAGCCAGTCCGGCCGCGCGAACCCCACCCAGTCGCCCTGCGGGACCAGGTGGGCACCGGGGTGGCGGTCGGCGAACCCGGGCGGGACGGTGCCGAAGTAGCCGGGGAACACCGGGGTCATGCCCAGCTCGCGCAGCCGGTCCGCGATCCGCCGGCCGAGCCGGGCACGGGCGGCCAGGAGACGGGCGGAGACCGGGCCGCCGAAGCCGGACATGTTCTGCAGCAGCCACCAGGGCTGGTGGGCGGGGCCCGGGATCCACTCGGCCAGCTCCGCCTCGGTGTAGCCGTGCTGACGGAACGTCCGCTGGTAGACGGAGTCCGCGCCGAGGTAGACGAGGACCTCGTTGTAGCCGTGCAGGGCGAGCAGGTCCAGCTCGCGCTCCCAGTAGTCCCAGTCGTGGTACGGGCCGGTGTAGCCGTCGTTGGTGTCGTTGAGTGCGAACCGGTGGGCGACGTTCGCCGCTCTGGTGAGCGGGGCGGGTACGGCGGGCAGCCGGGCGGGCAGCAGCGCGGTCTGCTCGCCGTTCCAGGACAGGTGCGCGTGCGCGACCGTGCGCAGGTAGGTGTGGAACCCGGTGAGCTGAACGGCCGGGGTGCTGCCCTCGACGAGGATGCGGCCGGTGCGGCCGGTCACCCGGAAGACGTCCGCACCGTCCTTGCGGGGGACGGTGCGGAAGGTGACCTGGCGGTGGTGCCGGGGCAGCAGCCGTGCCAGGGCCTCGGCGGCGGCCCCGGCACGGGCGGCGGGGGCGGCGGGTACGGCGCCGGGAGCGGCCCCGGCGGGGGTGGCCCCCAGGGCGGCGATGCCCGCGGCGGCGGGGGCGGCGGTCAGCAGCGTGCGACGGGAGAGACGCATGATTCCTCCGGGACGGCTGGACGGTCTCCCGAAGGAACCAGCACGCCCCGAGGGGGTCAAGGGACACTCCCACGCGGACCCTTGGACTCTTCCCAAAGCCCCCACCGGGCCCGGCCGACGCCCCCCGGAACACCCGGCCCGAGCCCCTGGGACTTCCACGGCACCCGCCCGAACCCGCCGCCGCCTTCGCGCCACCCGCCCGAACCCGCGGACACCTCCGCGGCACCCGCCCGAGCCCCCGCCGCCGCGCGTCCCGTCGTCACCGGGCGCCGGTCACCACTTCAGGGTCGGCTTCCACTCCTCCGCCAGCAGCCCGAGCAGCACCTCGTCCAGGAACTCGCCCATCACCCAGGCCGAGGACCGCAGCACGCCCTCCCGGACGAACCCGTTGCGCTCGGCCGCCGCCAGCATCGCCGCGTTGTCCGCCAGCGTCTCGATCTGGAGCCGGTGCATCCCGCGCGCCACGAACCCGTAGTGGCACAGCACGCCGACCACGTCCGTCCCGTACCCCTTGCCGCGCGCGGCGGGCCGCAGGCCCATGCCGATGTGCGCGGAGCGGCTGTGGGTGTCGATGCCCCACAGCGTCGCCATGCCGACCAGCGTGTTGCCCTCCAGCTCCACCACGGAGAACTGGACCAGTCCCTCCCGGGAGTCGTCCACCGCGAGGCGCGGGTCCTTCGTGCCGGGCGTGAGCGGGCGCCAGGGCGCGGACTCGGCCCGCGACCCGTTGACCACGTCGTCGTACAGCTCGGAGTGCAGGACCGGTATGTCTTCCTGGTGGCGGGCCCGCAGCCCGACCTTGTTGCCTTTGAGCATGCAGGCTTCCTATCCGACCGGCCGGGACGCGGCAACCGAGGGGTCCGGCCGGACGGCCCCGGCGCGTACGTCCGGGTGCGGGCCGGGGCCGGTCAGTGCAGGCAGAGGCAGAACGGGTGCCCGGCCGGGTCCGCGTAGACCCGCCAGTTGGCTTCCGGCCGCACCTGGTCCGTGCGCTCCAGCACGGTCGCCCCGAGCGCGAGCGCCCGCTTCTCCTCGCCTTCGAGGTCGTCCACGTCGAAGTCGAGGTGCAGCTGCTGCGGGCGGCCCTGCCCCGGCCACTCGGGCGGCTGGTAGCCGTCCACCCGCTGGCAGGCCAGCGGCGTCCCCTCGAACCCGTGCACCTCGACCCAGTCCGGCTCCCCGGGGTCCTGCACGACACGGCCGCCGAGCAGCTCCGCGTAGAACTCCGCGAGCCGTACCGCATCGGCACAGTCCAGCGCGACGGCCTGCAGCTTTCGAATCACTTCCGCAACTCCTCGCTCGTGGGCACTCTCCCCCCGCTTCCGTACGGGAGGGGTCGTACCCGCCCATCGCGGCTCCCATGCCCCGCACGGCTACAGGCGGCCCAGCTCCCACAGCCGCCAGATGCCGGTGCCGTCCGAGAGGTACTCGACCCCGCTGATCCGGCCGTTGCTGAGCACGTAGTCCTTGCTCTGCCACAGCGGCACCAGCGGTACGTCCTCGGCGACGATCTTCTGCATCTGCTTGAAGTCCTCCACCGCGTCGGTGCGCTCGGAGGCGCCCTGGGTGCGCACGATCAGGGCTTCGATCCGCGGGTTGACGTATGCGTTGGCGTTGGAGTTGTCCTTGCCGACGAGGGGCTGGCTGTAGTTGTCCGGGTCCGGGAAGTCGGCCACCCAGCCGACGTTGTACGCGTCGTACTCGCCGGCCTTGTACCCCTTCTGGAACTCCTGCCAGACGTCCTTCTTGATCAGCTGGACGGAGAACAGCCCGTCCTTCTCCAGCTGCGCCTTCAGGGTCTCCGCCTCCGGCTTCGTCGCGCCGTTGTTGGCGTACGCGAGCGTGAACTTCACCGGGAGCTCGACGCCCGCGTTCAGCAGCTCGGCCTTCGCCCGCTGCGGATCGGGCTTGGCGTTGGCGTCGAAGAAGGGGGTGCTGTGGCCGGTGATGCCCTTGGGGATGGCGTCGTAGAGCGGCTCGACGGTGTTGAAGTACACGTCGCGGACCAGCTGCGGCCGGTTGACCAGGTACGAGGCGGCCCGGCGGACCGACGCCGACGCGAACGGCGAGTTCTTGCGGACGTTGAAGACCATGTTGCGGGTGGCGGACGCCTCGACCTCGCTGACCCGGACGTTCGGGTCGCCGACCGCGAGCTTGGAGAGCATCTTGGGCGGCAGCTTCCGGTGCGTGACGTCGACCTCCTTGGCCTCCCACGCCTTCTGGAGGTCCTCGGACACCTCGTAGTACCGCACGTCGACCGGCTTGCCGGCCTTCGCCACGGTGCCCTTGTAGCGGGGGTTGGGGACGAGGTGCGCGACCTTGTCCTTCTCGTACGAGCCCATGAGGTACGGCCCCGAGCCGTCCACCCCGGTGTCCTGGCGCTCGCCCTGCGCCGGGTACTTCGTGCGGTCGACGATGGCGCCCGCGCCGGAGGCGATCTTGAAGGGGAAGGTGGCGTCGCCGCTGCGCAGGTTGAAGGTGATCTTGTGGCCGTCGACGGTGACCGACTTCAGCGAGGCGAAGAGCGAACGGGGGCCCTCCTCCGGCTTGTTGCGCAGGATGCGGTCGAAGCTGAACTTGACGTCCTCGGCGGTGATCCTGTTCCCGTTCGAGAAGGTCAGGTCGTCGCGCAGCTCGCACTGGTACGTGGTCAGCTTGTGGCCCACGAACCCGCAGCTCTTGGCCGCGTCCGGGCTGACCTCGGGCGAGCCCGGCTTGAAGGACAGCAGCGACTGGTAGAGGTTGCTGTACAGCGCCCAGGAGCCCGCGTCGTACGCCCAGGCCGGATCGAGCGAGGTCACCTTGTCCGTCGTACCGACGCTGATGGCCGTGACCTCGTCGTCCCCCGAGGGCAGCAGCTGCCACCCCCCGACTGCCGCTGCTGCCACGACGGCCACCGAGACGACGATGCGCAGACGGACGGATCCCATCGACCGCATGTGAGTTGATCTCCTCGCGCTACCCCACCCAGGGGCACAGCGGAAGACCTACACGCCCACCCCACGATTCATTTACCTAATCACACGAATTGTGGCTGAGGAAGGGCCAAATTTCCGAAGTGGCCCGTGTGAAAGAAGTGGCAGTGCCCCGCTTTGCCGGAGTCAAGCGTTCCGCGACGCGAGCTGCACGAGGGTGATGTCGGACGGGGCCCCGACCCGTACCGGCGGACCCCAGGCACCGGCGCCGCGGGAGACGTACAGCTGGGTGTCGCCGTAGCGCTCCAGACCCGCCACCGTCGGGTTCGCCAGCCCGGCGATCAGGTTGCCGGGCCAGAGCTGGCCGCCGTGGGTGTGGCCGGAGAGCTGGAGCCCGACGCCGTGCCGCACCGCCTCGTGGATCTGCACCGGCTGGTGGGCGAGCAGCACGGAGGCGCGGGAGCGGTCGCGGTCGCCCAGGGCGGCGGCGAAGTCCGGGCCGTGCCCGAAGGCCTCGCCGCCGACGTCGTTGACCCCGGCCAGGTCGAAGCCGGGGATCTCCACCCGGGCGTTCTCCAGCGGGTGCAGGCCCAGCTCACGGATGTGGGCGAGCCAGGGGGCGGCGCCCGCGTAGTACTCGTGGTTGCCGGTCACGAAGAAGGTGCCGTGCGGGGAACGCAGCCCGGCCAGCGGCTCGGCGGCCCGCCCGAGGTCCGCCACGCTCCCGTCGACCAGGTCGCCGACGACGGCGATCAGGTCGGGCTGGGCGGCGTTGATGGTGTCGACGATGCGCTGGGTGTGGGCGCGGCCGAGGATCGGCCCGAGGTGGATGTCGCTGACCACGGCGATGCGGAAGCCGTGGGCGGAGCGCGGGAGCCGGGCGAGCGGGACGGTGACGCGCTGGAGCCGGGGCCCGGAGAGGACGTTGTGCGCGCCGTACGCGACGGTGCCCAGGGCGGCGGCGGTGGCGGTGGCACCGACGATCCGGGAGACGAAGAGCCGCCGGGAGACGGCCGGGACGGGCCTGTCCCCGACCGGCCCCGAAACCCGCACGGCCGCCGCCCCGCCCCCTCCCCCCTCCGCGGTCTCCACGCCCCCGTCGCTCCCAACTCCCCCGTCTCCCCCATCGCTCCCATCGCCCCCGGACACGAGCACGGGACGGGGACTCGGACTCGGACTGGGACTCGGACTGGGACTCGTACTGGCCCCCGGGCCGGAACCCGGCTCCGCCGCCACCACCACCGCCGCCGCCCCCGGGGCAGCCCGGCGGCGGCGCAGGAGCAGCGGCCGTACCGCCTCGCCCACGAAGAGGGCCAGGGTCAGATAGAGGAGGACGGCCAGCCAGAGGAAACCCGGCCAGGCCAGCACCTGCTGGAGCCAGAAGGGGGCGCCGAGCCGCCCGGAGGTCACCGCCCCCAGGGAGAGCAGCGGCAGCACGACCGCCGCCGCCGCGCCGATCCTGCGCAGCCGGCGGCCACGGGGGCCGGGGGCCGTGGTGTCCCGCACCAGTCGTTTCCACACGTACCGGTGGACGGCCCCGAGGAGGCCGAGCACACCGAGGACCACCAGCACGAACAAGGCCACCACGAAACCCCCTTCGGCCGCCCCGGCCGGGCGGATGCCTCAACGTACCGAGGCGGGACGGCCGGGCCGTGACCAGGGTGGAAACGGGCGAAACGTGGCGCACGGCGGGACGGGGCGCGCCGCGCGGGCCGGGCGGTCAGCCGCCCTCCTCCCCCTTGCCCGAGCCGGAGCCGCCCGGCACGCGCGGCGCACCGGTCGGGGCCGCCGCGGCCTCCTCGGGGTCGGGCTCGGTCAGGTTCACGCCCCACTTCTGGGCGGAGCCGATCCGGACGCTGATCTCCTTGGTCCGGCCGCTCTTCCCGAAGTAGAGGATCACGCTCTGGCGCACCGACCCCTCGCCGTAGAAGTCCGCCGTGACGTCGCCCCGGGCGGCCTCGCCGAAGGTGTCGACCCAGTTGCGGGCGGTCTTCCTGGCCATGTCCGCGAAGTCCGTGCTCCCGCCCTCCACGGGCAGGTCCTCGGCGGCGAGCGCGGCCAGCCCCTCGACGTCACCGTCGGCGAGCCGCCAGACCACCCGCTGGACCATTTCCAGACTTCCCGTACTCGGATATCCGACGGCCCGCAGTGGCTCGTGCGACGCGTAGTCGTTCACGTAGTCCATCTCGCCGTACGACGAACACCCCGCCAGCAGCGCGAACCCCGCCCCGGCGGTCAGCCCTCCGGCGGCGCGAAACCCCCGGACCCTCACGCCTGTTCGCGCTTGAGCGCGCGCACCGAGCGGAACCCGATGAGGCCGATGCCCGTCCCCAGGAGAAAGGACGTCACGGCGAGCAGCAGATGGACCCAGAAGTAGCCGGTCGGGTCCCCGGCGTCGTCGAAGGCGAGTCCGCTCCCGTCCTTGATGAGGTTCTTGACGAAAGTGATCCAGATCACCCAGGACCACACCCCGAACGCTGTGAGGAACCAGGAGGTGCGGCGCGTGAGTTTCATCGGTCGTCCTTCGGAGCCGGCGGGGGATTTCCTACCAGTATGTGACCGGGGCCGACGTGGCTCCGTGCCGGGGTTCGGGTCCGCGTACCGGCACCGGTCCCGGGCGCACTCCTCGCTGTCACCGCGTGGCCCCGCGCTCCGGAGTCCGGTACGTCCCCTCGGTCCCCGAGGCGGGCCCGCACCATTCCAGGGTGATCCGCTCCTGGACGGGAATGTACGCGTGCGTCCGGCGGTCCCGGCCCGGACCTACCGTCACGCCGTCCAGGAAGAGGCCGAGGAAACGGCGCCGCTCGTACACGTCCCACCCGGCCCAGGGAGTGTCCGGGCCGAGCGGGTCCACGCTCCCCCGCAGCGGGGTGAGCCAGGCACCGGGAAGCCGGACACCGGCGGCAGCACGGCTTTCCAGCTCCGCGAGGGTGGCCCGGCACCTGTTCTCGAACTCCCGGTACCGCTCCATGGTCGTGCGCCACACGGCCAGTTCCTCGCCGCCCCGGTAGAGCCCCGTCCTGCGGTCCTCCTGGAGTCCCCCGATCGACGCACGCACGTGCTCCCACTGCGCCCGCGCCTCGTGCCGGGCCTCCTCGGTCCCGGCCGGGCCGTGCCGCTCGGAGTGGCGCGCGGCGGCAGCGGCGAGCCATTCCCGGTCCGCTTCGCCACCCGCGCCGGCCGCGGACAGCCGGGCCCAGACCTGCCGCGCCACGTGGTCGTCCGCGGTGGCGCGCTTGATGGCCAGTCCGCCGTGTCCCCTGGGGTTGGCGCACATGTACGCGCCCGGGGTCTGTCCCACGGGCCCGCCGCAGACGCCGCAGCGGAAGAACCGCCAGCCGCTGAGCAGTTGGGGAACGGTGCTCCCGCCCGCCCCGCGCTCCGGCCTGGCCCGTTCCCTGCGCCGCTCCTGGAGTTCCAGCCACTGGCCGCCCGTGATGATGCCGGTGTGCGGTGCGAGCGGTGCACCGGCTCCGTCCCTGGCGATCGCATGGACCAGGGTTCCCCGGGGGCCGCGAGGTACCCGCTCGACCGCGAAGCCGCCGATGGCGGGGTGACCGAGGATCCCGCGGACCGTCTGGGCGCGCCACCGGACGGGAGTTCCCACCGGGGTACCGCCGTTCTCGTCCGCCCCTACCGCGCGCCGCTCGGCGGTCCGCTTCGACGCGGCTCCGGGGGCAGGTACGCCGTCCGCTTCCAGAGCCGCGGCGATGGAGTTGTCCGAGCGGCCGGCGAACGCTTCGGCGACCATGCGTTCCACTGCCGCCACGTGGGCGGGGCGGTCCCCGTCCGGTTCGAGGACCGTGACGACGAGGTCGCCGATCCGCTCGCGCCGTCCGCGCATTCCGTAGGGCGGAGCGCTGGAGTGACGGCCGCCCACGGCCCTGATCACGTCTTTCGCGCCCTTGAGCCGTTCGGCCTTGATGTCCGACTCCTGTTGGGCGAGTGCGGCGATCAGCGAGAAGACCGCCGTTCCGGTGGGGGTGCTCGTGTCGAGGAACGGTTCGAGCACGGAGACGAACCGGACGCCGTGCTTTCGCAGTTCCTGGTCGATCAGGAGCGCGTCGTGGGCGCCCTGCCGGGTCAGCCGGGACAGCTCGTTGGCCACCACGACGTCCACTTCTCCGGCCCGCACCGCGTCCATGAGCCCCTCCAGCCCGGGACGGGCGGCCCCGGGGTCCCAGCCGGAGCGGCCGACGTCCCGGAACCGGTGCGTGACCTCCCACTGCCGGGAAGCGGCCAGCGCTTCGCCTGCCGAGATCTGTGCCTCCGAGGACGTCTCGGAGGAGTCGGACCGCGCCTTGGACTGTCTGGCGTAGACAGCCGCCCGCACGGTGTCCCACTTGGTTTTTTCCACGGGAGAGAGAAGAGGGCTCATACCCCGACCCTCGGGTCTCCCACAGCGGCCCGGCCGTCTTCCGCCGGGCCTTCACTCACATGGTTGTCTTCGTGCGAAATGGGTTGCAGATGAACCAGCTCCAGGTGCCGGGTCCGGCGCCGACGCCGACCCGACGAGCGGCACAGGCCGGACCTGCGGGGACCGCCGGCCTTGGGCTGTCCCGGCGGCTGTCACGGCGGGTCAGGCACGCGGTGGCCGCAAGTGCGGCGGGGCACTGTACGTTCACGTCCGTGTCTGCCGTGAAAAGGACCGCGCTCGCGGTCGTCTCAGCCGCCCTGCTGCCCGCGCTGCTCGTCGCTCCGGCCGCCGGTGCCGCCGACAAGGACCCCAAGTCGGACGACAAGCCCAAGCCGCCCGCCGCCATGTCGTCGGTCGGCGGGGAGCTTCTCGGCAAGGCGGGGACGCAGGTGCGTCTCGCCCCCGGGGTGCCGGTGCTGCCCAAGGAGTTGTCGGCCCGGTCGTGGATCGTGGCGGACGCGGAGAGCGGTGAGGTGCTGGCCGCGCACAACGCGCACTGGCGGCTCGCGCCCGCGTCCACGCTGAAAATGCTGTTCGCCGACACCGTGCTGCCCCGGCTGCCCAAGGACCAGGTCTACAAGGTGAAGCCGAAGGACCTGGAGGGCATGGGCGCGGGCAGCAGTGAGGTGGGCGTCAAGGAGAACCTGACGTACAAGGTGCACGATCTGTGGCTCGGGGTGTTCCTGAAGTCGGGCAACGACGCCGTGCACGTGCTGACCGCGATGAACGGCGGCCTGGCCAAGACGGTCGCCGACATGAACGCGCACGCCCGCGAGCTGCAGGCCGTGGACACCTTCGTCGTCTCGCCGGACGGCTACGACGCCCCGCGCCAGGTCTCCAGCGCGTACGACCTCACTCTGATCGCCCGCTCCGGGATGCAGAAGAAGGACTTCCGGGAGTACGCGTCGACGGCGCGCGCCCAGTTCCCGGGCGAGGTGGGGCCCGGCGGCAAGCGGGAGACCTTCGAGATCCAGAGCACCAACCGGCTGATGACGGGTGAGAACGGGGTGACCCCCTACCCGGGCATCGCGGGGGTGAAGAACGGCAACACCACGCACGCCGGGGCCACCTTCACCGGGGTCGCCCAGCGCGGTGACCGGGTGCTGCTGGTCACCGTGATGAACCCGCAGTCCGGCGAGTCCCAGGCCGTCTACAAGGAGACCGCCCAGCTGCTGGACTGGGGGTTCCAGGCGTCGGGGAAGGTGAAGCCGGTCGGTGAGCTGGTCGCGCCGCGTTCGGTGGACACCAGCTCCGGCAAGAACGCCCCGCCGGCCGCGAAGAAGAGCGCGGTACCGGTGCGGACGGCCGCCGTGGAGGAGGGGTCGAGCGGGGCCGGGATCGCGCTCGCGGTGGCGGGCGGGGCGCTGGTGCTGCTGGCCGGTGCGGTGTTCCTGGTCAACCGGAGGTGGCCGCTGCCGGCCCTGGCCCGTCGGCTGCCCCGCCGCTGACCCCCGCGGGGTCGGTGCCCTCGTCGGCGGGGGTGTCGGACGCGTGCGGCGCCGCCGTCCAGGCGGCGCAGCACAGCGTGAGTTTGGCCGTGAAGTTGATCCACAGGAGCAGGGCGACGGGGACGCCGAACGCCCCGTACATGCTCTTGGAGGCGACGCCGCTCATGTAGCCGCCGAGCAGCAGCTTCAGCAGTTCGAAGCCGACCGCGCCGATGAGGGCCGCGGTGATCAGCCGGCGCCGCTCGGGCTGGACGCCCGGCAGCAGCGTCAGGACGTACAGCAGGAGCAGGAAGTCGGCGCCGACGGCGACCAGCAGGGCGGCAGCGCGCAGCAGGACGCCGCCCGCGCCGGACTCCGGGATGTCGAGGGCGCGGGCGCTCCAGCCGACCGCGGTGGAGCCGACGGTCGAGGCGAGCATGGAGCCGAGGGAGGCGCCGCCGAGGCCGAGCAGGACGACTCCGTCCTTGGCCTTGCGCAGGATCGGGTTGCCCTCGTCGACGTCGTCCAGTTCCCAGACGGCGCGCAGGCATTCGCGCATGGAGCCGACCCAGCCGATGCCGGTGAACAGCAGCAGGGCGCCGGCGACGAGGCCGACGGTGCCCGCGTTGGCGATCAGTGCGTCGATGTCGAGCTGGTCGGAGATGCCGGGGACCTGCTCGGCGATCTTTCCCTTGAGGTCGTCGATCTGCTGCTGGTCGAGGAAGGCGGCGCCGACCGCGGCGGCCACCGTGATCAGCGGGAAGAGCGCCAGGAAGCTGATGAACGTGATGGCCGCGGCGAGCCTGCTCCAGTGCACCCGGTCGAGGGTCTCGTACGTGCGCCAGGCGTGGGTGTGCGTCAGGCGGGTGAACAGCGGCCCGATGAGCGGGAGGTTTTTCAGCCAGTCCATGCTTTTTGTCTACCTGCCTGCCGGTGTGTACGAAAGCTGCCTGCCGGTGTGTACGGAAAGACGTCGTGCGGGTACCCCGGATCCGGCGGGTCGCTCGTCTCAGACTCCGGCGACCGACAGTCCGTACAGCGCCGTCCACACCACCGCGATGAGCAGCAGGCCGCGGTCGCGCAGGACGACGTCCTCGGGGGCGCCCGCGATGCCCCGGTCGGCGAAGACCGCGTAGCGCAGGACTCCGACGACGAAGGCGACCATGGAGAGTTCGCGCCAGGGCAGCAGGGCGGTGTGGGGGCCGCCGTGTTCCAGGGCCCAGAGGCAGTAGCCGAGTACGGCGCCGCCGGCGGCCAGTTGCCAGACGAAGCGCAGATAGCCGGTCGTGTAGTGGCTGAGCAGGGCGCGGGTCTCGCCGCGGTGCGGGCTGTCGGCCAGTTGTACGGCTTCGGAGTAGCGCTTGGCGCCGACCATGAACAGGGCGCCGAAGCCGGTGGTGATCAGGAACCAGCGGGAGAGCGGGATGTCCAGGGCCACTCCGCCGATCATCGCCCGCATCAGGAAGCCGGCGGTGACGACGACCAGGTCGAGCACGAGCACGTGCTTGAGGCGCAGGCAGTACGCCAGTTGCATGACGACGTACCCGGTGAGCAGGGCGGCGGTGAGCGGGTTGCACAGGAGGGCGGCGAGGGCCGGTGCGAGTACGGCGAGGAGGGCGCCGGCGGCGTGTGCGACGGGGACCGGGACCTGTCCGGCGGCGACCGGGCGGCGGCACTTGACGGGGTGGGCGCGGTCGGCCTCGGCGTCCAGGGCGTCGTTGATCAGGTAGACGGCGGACGCGGCGGCGGTGAACAGGGCGAAGACCAGGAGCAGTTGGAGGGCGGCCTGGCGGGAGAGGAGTTCGCCGGCGGCGGCGGGCGCGGCCACCACGAGGCTGTTCTTGATCCACTGCCGGGGGCGGGCGGTGCGCAGCAGGCCCAGCGGGAGGCGGAGCGGCAGGCCGAGCGGGCGCAGGGCGCGGCGCTGCGGCGGGAGGGCGGCGGCACGGCGGTCCTGCTGTTTCTCCAGCAGGGGGATGACGGTGCGGTCCGACACCTCATGCTCCCTTCGCGGCCGGTGCCGGGGTGCGGCGGGGGCCGGCGGGCCCGGTCGCGGAGGTCAGCCACTTGGTGCCGAGTCGTGCGGTGAGTCCGCCGAGCAGGGCGCCGGCGGCGACGTCGCTCGGGTAGTGCACGCCGACGACCAGGCGCGAGACGCACATCGCGGCGGCCAGTGGCGGCAGCACCCGGCGGCCCGCGGGGCCCAGTGCGCCGAGGGCGACCACGGCGGCGGCGGCCGAGGTGGCGTGGGAGCTGGGGAAGGAGTGGCGGCCGGTGGTGGTCACCAGGGGGCGGTGGCCGGTGAGCCGGGGGCGGGGGCGGCGGACGGTGTACTTGATGCCCAGGCTGACCGCGTGGGCGGTGGCGATCAGTGCGGTGCCGCGCAGCCAGGCGGCGCGGCGGTCGCGGTCGGTGGCCGCGCCCAGGAGCCCGGCCGCCAGCCACAGGGCGCCGTGCTCGCCGGTGCGGGAAAGCGTGCGGGCGGCGGCGGCCACCCGGGGGTCCGTGCCGCAGTCGCGCATCGCGGCCAGCAGGCGTGTGTCCACTTCTCGCATCCGTCACCCCTTGGATTCGGTGGGCGTGGCCCGGCGGGGCGCACTTCGGTGGCCCGGCCGGGCGCACTTCAGGGGTGACCTTGTGTCTGCGGGAAGCAAATATGCATGACATTTCACCTTGACACTCGATTAACCACCCGTTCCGCCGAAACGGCGCTTAGTTGGGCATAGGTGTGCGCTTTGGGCGATACCGTCGCGCCCATGTCTGAGACCTCCGCACCCGGGAGCGCCGAGCTCCTCGACGATCCCTTCCGTTCCGTCACCGGCTGGGGCCGCACCGCCCCGACGACCGCCCTGGTGGTCCGTCCCCGTACCTACGAGCAGGCCGCCGCGGCGGTGCGCGGCTGCGGGGCGCGCGGCGGAATCGCCCGCGGTCTGGGCCGGGCGTACGGCGACGCGGCGCAGAACGCCGGGGGCGCGGTCCTCGACATGACGGGCCTGGACCGGATCCGGTCGGTCGACGCGGACGCGGGCGTGGTGGTGTGCGACGCGGGGGTGAGCCTGCACCGGCTGATGGAGGTGCTGTTGCCGCTGGGCTGGTTCGTGCCGGTGACGCCCGGCACCCGGTACGTGACGGTGGGCGGCGCGATCGGTGCGGACATCCACGGCAAGAACCACCACGGTTCGGGCGGCTTCTCCCGGCACGTGACCTCGCTGGAACTGCTGGGCGCGGACGGGGAGGTGCGGACGGTGCTGCCGGGCACCGACCTGTTCGACGCGACGGCCGGCGGGATGGGGCTGACGGGGGTGATCCTGTCGGCGACGGTGCGGCTGCTGCCGGTGGAGACCTCGCTGATGTCCGTCGACACCGAGCGGGCCGCCGACCTCGACGACCTGATGGACCGGCTGACCGGGACCGACCACCTCTACCGCTACTCGGTGGCCTGGATCGATCTGCTGGCCAAGGGCCGTGCGCTGGGCCGTTCCGTGCTCACCCGGGGCGACCACGCCCCGCTGGACGTGCTGCCGCCGCGGGCCCGCAGGCACCCCCTCGTCTTCCGGCCCTCGCAGCTGCCCGCCGCGCCCGCCTTCGTTCCCGAGGGGCTGCTCGGCAGGCGGTCGGTGGGGCTGTTCAACGAGCTGTGGTTCCGGCGGGCGCCGCGCTCGCGGGTCGGCGAGCTGCAGCGGATCTCCACCTTCTTCCACCCGCTGGACGGCGTTCCGCACTGGAACCGGATCTACGGCCGCAGCGGTTTCGTGCAGTACCAGTTCGTCGTGCCGTACGGGCAGGAGGAGGCGCTGCGGCGGATCGTGGGCCGGATCTCGCGGCGCGGCTGCCCGTCCTTCCTGGCGGTGCTGAAGCGGTTCGGCGAGGGCGACCCGGGCTGGCTGTCCTTCCCGGTGGCGGGCTGGACGCTGGCGCTGGACATCCCGGCGCGGATGCCGCGGCTGGGCCCCTTCCTCGACGAGCTGGACGAGGAGGTGGCGGGCGCGGCGGGCCGGATCTACCTGGCCAAGGACTCCCGGGTGCGCCCGGCGGTGCTCGCCGCGATGTACCCGCGGCTGGACCGGTTCCGTGCCCTGCGGGCCGAGCTGGACCCGCGCGGGGTCTTCACCTCGGACCTGTCGCGCCGTCTCGGCCTGTAGTCGTTCCCCCTCCCCGGGGCCGGCCCGCCCCGGGCCTGCCCACCGGATCAACTAAAGGATCAGAGGAGCCCCCCGTGAAGGATGCCTTCGGCGCCCCGCAGTCCCTGCTCGTCCTCGGCGGTACGTCCGAGATCGCCCTGGCGACCGCCCGCCGGCTGATCGCCCGCCGCACCCGTACGGTGTGGCTGGCCGGCCGCCCGTCGCCCGCGCTGGACACGGCGGCCGGGCAGCTGCGGGAGCTGGGCGCGGACGTGCGCACGGTCGCCTTCGACGCCCTGGACAGCGCCTCGCACGAGGAGGTGCTCGGCAAGGTGTTCACCGAGGGCGACATCGACATGGTGCTGGTGGCGTTCGGGCTGCTCGGCGACCAGGCCCGTGACGAGGCGGAGCCGATGGCGGCGGTGCGGGTCGCCCAGACGAACTACACGGGGGCCGTCTCGGCGGGCCTGGTCTGCGCGAACGCCCTCCAGAGCCAGGGCCACGGCTCGTTGGTGGTGCTGTCGTCGGTGGCGGGCGAGCGGGCCCGCCGGGCGAACTTCATCTACGGGTCCAGCAAGGCGGGCCTGGACGCGTTCACCCAGGGTCTGGGCGACGCGCTGCACGGCACGGGGGTGCACGTGATGGTGGTCAGGCCGGGCTTCGTACGGACGCGGATGACTCAGGGGATGGCGGAGGCTCCGCTCGCGACGACGCCGGAGGCGGTGGCCCTGGCCATCGAGACGGGGCTGCGCCGCCGGTCGGAGGTGGTGTGGGTGCCGGGGGCGCTGCGGGCGGTCATGTCGGCCCTGCGGCACGTGCCGCGCCCGCTGTTCCGGCGGCTGCCGGTGTAGTCCCCGGCGGGGTGTCCGCCGGGCGGCGGCGCTAGTTGAGGGCGGGGGTGCCCTGGGGCAGGCCCTGGGGCGGTACGTCGCCCTCGGTGCCGCCGCCGAAGACGTAGTCGCACAGCTTGCGCCACACCCCGTCGGCGCCCTGCTCGTACAGGGCGAAGGAGACGCAGGACCACTCGGCGGCGTACGAGGACAGTTCCTCGTACGCCCGGTCCATGCCCTCCTCGCTGATCCCGTGCGCGACGGTGACGTGCGGGTGGTACGGGAACTGGAGCTCGCGCACCAGCGGTCCTGAGGCGTCGCGGACCCGCTTCTGGAGCCAGGCGCAGGCCGAGGCGCCCTCGACGACCTTCACGAAGACGACCGGCGACAGCGGGCGGAAGGTGCCGGTGCCGGAGAGCCGCATCGGGAAGGGCCGCACCGAGTCGGCGAGCGCGGCGAGGTGGGCCTCCACCGCGGGCAGCGCCGCCGCGTCGATCTCGGTCGGCGGCAGCAGGGTGACATGGGTGGGGATGCCGTGTGCGGCAGGGTCCCCGAAGGCCGCGCGCCGCTCCTGGAGCAGGCTGCCGTACGGCTCCGGGACCGCGATCGAAACGCCGAGCGTTACGGTCCCCACGTCGTTCTCCTCCGTCGTCGGTACGGGTCGGTGAGTGATGCTGTCCAGGTGCAGTGTGGCGGGCGCAGGGCCCCCGGGGCCAGAGTCCAAGGTCCGGGGCCCGTGTGACCGCGCCCACCACCTCCGCGGGCGGGCCGGGTCAGTGCTTCGCGGGCAGGAAGCCGATCCGGTCGTAGGCCTGGGCGAGGGTCTCGGCGGCGACCGCACAGGCCTTCTCGGCGCCCTTGGCGAGGATCTGGTCCAGCGTCTCCGGGTCGTCCAGGTATTCCTGGAAGCGGGTACGGAACGGCGTGACGAAGTCGACCACGATCTCGGCGAGGTCGGTCTTGAGCGCGCCGTACATCTTGCCCTCGTACGCGGTCTCCAGCTCGGCGATGCTCCTGCCGGTGAGGGTCGAGGCGATCGTGAGGAGGTTGGAGACGCCGGGCTTGTGCTCCATGTCGAACCGGATCACGGTGTCGGTGTCGGTGACCGCGCTCTTGATCTTCTTGGCGGTGGCCTTGGGGTCGTCGAGCAGGTTGACCAGACCCTTCGGCGTGGACGCCGACTTGCTCATCTTGACCGTGGGGTCCTGGAGGTCGTAGATCTTCGCCGTCTCCTTGAGGATGTACGGCTCCGGGACGGTGAAGGTCTGGCCGAGGCGGCCGTTGAAGCGCTCCGCGAGGTCGCGGGTCAGCTCGACGTGCTGGCGCTGGTCCTCGCCGACCGGGACCTGGTTCGCCTGGTAGAGCAGGATGTCGGCGACCTGGAGGACGGGGTACGTGAAGAGGCCGACGGTGGTGCGGTCGGAGCCCTGCTTGGCGGACTTGTCCTTGAACTGGGTCATCCGGGACGCCTCGCCGAAGCCGGTGAGGCAGTTCATCACCCAGGCGAGCTGGGCGTGCTCGGGCACGTGGCTCTGCACGAACAGGGTGCAGCGGTCCGGGTCGAGCCCGGCGGCCAGCAGCTGGGCGGCGGCGATGCGGGTGTTGGCACGCAGCGCGGCGGGGTCCTGCGGCACGGTGATGGCGTGCAGGTCCACGACCATGTAGAAGGCGTCGTGCGTCTCCTGGAGGGCCACCCACTGGCGCACGGCGCCGAGGTAGTTGCCGAGGTGGAACGAGCCTGCGGTGGGCTGGATACCGGAAAGCACACGGGGTCGAGAGGCCATGCCCCCATTCTCTCAGGTACCCGGCCTCCTCCTCGCCGCGCCCCGGGAACCCACGGCGGATCGCGGGCACCCCCGGCCGGTCGGCCGGATCCGTACCTTCGGCGGCAAGGTTTCCGCGCCGTCCGCGTGACCGACGATAGAAAGGGGCGCCGTCCGCGCCTCTCACCGGACGCCTTGTACCGACGATCGGAGTTCCCGTGTCGACAACGGATGCCACCACCTCGGAGATCACCACGGACACCGCTGCCGCCCTCGCCTCGGCCGAGGCGCACAGCGCGCACAACTACCACCCCCTGCCGGTCGTCGTCGCCGAGGCCGAGGGCGCCTGGATGACCGACGTGGAGGGTCGCCGCTATCTGGACATGCTCGCCGGTTACTCGGCGCTCAATTTCGGCCATGGCAACCGGCGCCTGATCGACGCCGCCAAGGCGCAGCTGGAGCGGGTGACGCTCACCTCCCGGGCCTTCCACCACGACCGGTTCGCCGACTTCTGCGCCCAGCTCGCCGAGCTGTGCGGCAAGGAGATGGTGCTGCCGATGAACACCGGTGCGGAGGCGGTGGAGACCGCGGTGAAGACCGCCCGCAAGTGGGGCTACCGGGTGAAGGGGGTGCCGGACGGGCGGGCCCGCGTCATCGTCGCGTCCGACAACTTCCACGGGCGTACGACGACCATCGTCAGCTTCTCCACGGACCCGGAGGCGCGTGCCGACTTCGGCCCCTACACCCCCGGGTTCGACATCGTCCCGTACGGCGACCTGGCCGCCCTGGAGCGGGCCATGACGGACGAGACCGTCGCCGTGCTGCTGGAGCCCATCCAGGGCGAGGCGGGTGTGCTGGTCCCGCCGCCCGGCTATCTGGCGGGCGTGCGGGAGCTGACCCGCGAGCGGAACGTGCTGTTCGTCGCGGACGAGATCCAGTCCGGGCTGGGCCGCACCGGAAAGACCTTCGCGTGCGAGCACGAGGACGTCGTCCCCGATGTGTACGTGCTCGGCAAGGCGCTCGGCGGCGGGGTGGTGCCGGTGTCCGCGGTGGTCGCCTCCACGGACGTGCTGGGCGTCTTCCGGCCGGGCGAGCACGGGTCCACCTTCGGCGGGAACCCGCTGGCCTGCGCGGTCGCGCTCGAAGTGATCGCGATGCTGCGCGGCGGCGAGTTCCAGCAGCGGGCCACCGAGCTGGGCGAGCATCTGCACCGGGAGCTGAACCTGCTGGTCGGTGAGGGTGCGGTGCAGGCGGTGCGCGGGCGCGGCCTGTGGGCCGGGATCGACATCGACCCGTCGATCGGCACCGGCCGGCAGATCTCGGAGCAGCTGATGGAGCGGGGCGTCCTGGTCAAGGACACCCACGGTTCGACGATCCGGATCGCGCCGCCGCTGGTGATCGGCAAGGAGGACCTGGACTGGGGCCTGGACCAGCTGAGGGCCGTGCTGGGCAGCTAGCGGCGGGGGCCGCCCACCGGCAACCGGGCCGGTGGGCGGCGCCTCACCGGACGCTGCGTCTCAGCTGCGTCTCACCGGATGACGTGCGGCAGGAAGCGCGCGTACTCGTCGGTGACCAGGCCGGACGACTCCCTGATGCCGAGCCCGGCCGCCTCGTCCTCGACGACCCAGGCGCCGAGCACGGTGCGGTTGCCGTCGAAGTCGGGCAGCGGGGCCAGCTCCTGGTAGCAGACGGCCTCCTCGGCGGGGGCGGGCGGCGGGGTGCCGGGCTCGTGGACGGTGACCCCGGCGCCTTCCCTCCCCAGCAGCGGCTTCGCCACGTACCCCTTCTCCTCGGCGAGTTCTCGGGGGCCGTCGAGGTAGGCGGCGAGCAGGTTGGGGTGGCCGGGGTAGAGCTCCCAGAGGATGGCCAGGAGCGCCTTGTTGGACAGGAGCATCTTCCAGGCGGGCTCGATCCAGCAGGTGGTGCCGGTGCCGCCGCCGTTGTCGAGGGTGGACAGCACGTGCGGGCCGAACCGGTCGGTGGCCAGCCACTCCCACGGGTAGAGCTTGAAGCAGCTGCGGATGAAGCGGAGCTTCTCGTCGACGAAGCGGCGCGAGAGCCGGTCCCAGCCGATCTGCTCGACGGAGATCGCCTCGGTGCGGATACCGGCCTGTTCGGCGGTCTCGCGCAGGTAGGCGACCGTCATGAGGTCCTCGCCGAGTTCGTCGCCCTCGGAGTGCGCGAAGTGCAGCGGGCCCGGCGGCAGCAGGGCGGCCTGCCGCTTCCAGGCGTCGACGAGACGCTCGTGGAGCGAGTTCCACTGGTCGGCGCCGGGGAACAGCTCCTCCATCCAGAACCACTGCGGGCTGGCCGCCTCCACCAGGGAGGTCGGGGTGTCCGCGTTGTACTCCAGCATCTTGGCCGGGCCGCTGCCGTCGTAGCGCAGGTCGAACCGCCCGTACAGGGAGGGGAGTTCGGCCCGGCGCCGCCACGACTCGCCGATCAGCCGGGCCAGCTTGGGGTCGGTGATGCCGAGGTCGGCGAAGCGGTCGTGGGCCACGATGTGCTCGGCGGCGGCCAGGCACATCCCGTGCAGTTCCTCGACGACCTCTTCGAGCGCCTCGACCTCGGGCAGGGTGAAGGAGTAGTACGCGCTCTCGTCCCAGTACGGGCGCAGGGAGTCGTCGGGGTAGCGGGTCAGCGGGTAGATGACCCCCTGTTCCTCGACGATCCGCTGCCAGTCGGGGCGGGGGTCGATGGTGTGGCGCTTCATGATCCGTCGGGCACCGTTCGTCCGTACTGCTTCACTGCTCTGCCTTTACGCGTACGAGGCCGTGACGCGTACGAGTCGGTGCGCGCGCACCGGAGGCCGGCTCAGCCGCCGCCGGAGCCCGAGCAGCCGAAGCCGCCGCGGTCGACGGCCTGCTTGTCGAAGCTGCCGCCGGAGACGCGGCGGTTGCTCACGGAGCCGCCGTAGTAGTAGACGCCGCTGTGGCTGGCGCTGCTTCCGCTGCTGCCGCCGCCGTCATCGTCGTCGTCCTCGCACTCGTAGCTGGGCAGCTCTTCCTGGGTGACCGGGTCCACGCACCGCCTGTCCGGTTCGGAACCACAGGCGGACAGGGACAGGGCGAGCATTCCCATGCCGCCGAGCACCACCGTGCTGGACCTCAGTTTGCGCCGTGCCATGCCCGGCCTCTCCCCCGCGTCGCTCTTCGTCGTGCTCTGGACCGTCGTCACCATAGAGGGCCGTCCGGCGCAGAGGAACTCCGGAGCGGGCGGGCGGCGGGCCGGTGCACCAAGTGGGGTGGTTTGCCCGGTGGACGCGACTGCCCCGCGGATGGTTTATCATTCATATATGCGCGGAATTTTCACTCCGCCTCCCCAAACTGCCCCGGCCGGTCTCCCCCGTCCGGCCGGGGCGCCTGCTTCTCCCCGGTTCCGCCCGGGTCACCTCGTGGGTTCGCCGAGGTTCGCGCGGCCGGGTGATCAACGGGCGGCGGCAGTGCCCGAGGGGGCGCGGGCTCGTTGCAGACGGCGTGAACACCACTGCAAGCCCCTCTCACATACTGCCGACGTCGACCTCGAACCCGTTCCGCACCCGGCGCGGCCCCGTGGGCCGCGGCACCCCACGTCCGCAGTCACCACCGGTGATCGCCTCCTGTCGCGCCGAGGGCGCCACGCTCCAGGTCTCCGTCCAGGGGGAGATCGACTACTTCTCGGCCGCCCCGCTGGGCGCTCTGCTCGCCTCGGCGGCCTCCTTCGGCCACACCAGGCTGGTGGTCGACGCCTCGCGGGTGACGTTCTGCGACTCCGGCTTCCTCAACGCGCTGCTGGCGTGGCGGCGGGGCGGCCGACGGCTGATCCTGGCCGCCGCGTCCTCCGCCGTACGGCGCCTGCTGGCCGCCACCCGGAGCGGCAGGCTGCTGACCGAGGAGGCGCGCTGGTGAGCCCGCGCCGGCCCGGCACACCGAGCCACCACTGACGGAGCGCGGTCCGGCCGGACCGCACCTCCGCTGCCCCGGTCCCGTACGGCGCCGTACGGGACCGGGGCAGTCCCATGCCCGCGGGCGCACCCGCCCCTCCGCCCGTCAGGGCAGCGACCTGAGCAGCGCCTCCAGCGTCGGCGCCCACGCGCTGTCCGTCGGCCGCGCGTAGCCGACCATCAGTCCGTCCCTGCCCTCGCCGGGCGCCTCCGGGTGCCGGTACGCGGACAGGCCCTCCAGGGCGAGACCCTGCCAGTGCGCGGCCCGGATCACCGACTGCTCGGTGCCGGGCGGGAGTTCGAGGATGACGTGCAGGCCCGCGGCGATGCCGGAGACCCGTACGTCCGGGGCGCGCTCGGCGAGCGCGGCCACCAGTTCGTCGCGGCGGCGCCGGTAGCGCAGCCGCATGGCCCGCACATGGCGGTCGTACGCCCCCGAGGCGATGAACTCGGCGAGGGCGAGCTGTTCGAGCGTGCTGGTGGTGTTGTCGAACGGGGACAGCAGGTCGACCAGTTCGGCGGGCAGCACCGCCCAGGACATCCGCAGCCCCGGCGCGAGGCTCTTGCTGGCGGTGCCGAGGTAGACGACCCGGTCGGGGTCGAGGCCCTGGAGCGCGCCGACCGGCTGGCGGTCGTAGCGGAACTCGCCGTCGTAGTCGTCCTCCAGGACCAGCGCGCCGGTGCGCCGCGCCCAGTCGACGGCCGCGGCCCGCCGCTCGGGGTGCAGCACGACGCCGGTCGGGAACTGGTGGGCGGCGGTCAGCAGCACCGCCCCGACCCCGCCCATGCCGTTCAGCTCATCGGTCCGGGAGCCGAGTTCGTCGAGTCCGAGGGGCGGGGTGCGCAGTCCGGCCGCGCGGAAGCAGTCCCGGTGGAAGCTCAGTCCGTACGACTCGACGGCGACGGCCCTGGTGGCCGGGGCGCGGCGGCGCAGCGCCCCGGCGAGGAAGCCCAGCGCGTGCACGTAGCCGGAGCGGACCACGATGCGCTCGGGGTCGGCGTGCACGCCGCGGGCGCGGGCGAGGTACTCGGCGAGGACGGTGCGCAGCTCGGGCCGGCCGCGCGGGTCGCTGTACCCGAAGGCCTCGTACGGGGCGGCGTTGAGTGCCTTGCGGTACGCCTTGAGCCATTCGGCGCGCGGGAAGGAGGACAGCTCGGGGGCGCCGGGGAACAGGCTGAGGACGGGTCGGGCGGCGGGTCGGGCGGCGGGCCTGCGGGGGCCCTGCGGGGGTGCGGGCCTGCGGCCGGGCGCGGTGGCCCGCTCGGCGATCCGGGTGCCGGAGCCCTGGCGGGCGGTGAGCCAGCCCTCGGCGACGAGTTCCGCGTAGGCGTCGGCGACGGTGTTGCGGGCGATGCCGAGGTCGGCGGCGAGGGTGCGGGAGGAGGGCAACCGGGTGCCGGGGGCGAGACGGCCGGTACGGGCGGCTTCGCGCAGCGCGTCCCGCAGCCCGGTGCGCAGCCCGGCCCCGGTGCCGCCGCCCCGGGCCGCGGCGAGGTCGAGATGCAGGTCGGCGCCCACTTCGGCTCTGAAATTGGCCCAGGAATCCGTCACGGGAATGGACCATACCGGCGGGCCGCACCGGATCTAACGTGGAGGCATGACGACGAACGAGAACACCACCAGGACCACCGTCCCCGAGCACACCCCCCGCATGAACTGGTCCGAGCACGCGCCCGAGGTCTTCAAGGCGATGCTCCAGCTGGAGAAGGCCACCCGTAAGCACCTGGACCCGGTGGTGGCGGAACTGGTGAAGATCCGCGCCTCGCAGCTCAACCACTGCGCGTTCTGCCTGGACATGCACACCAAGGACGCGCTGGCGGCGGGCGAGAGCGTGGAGCGGATCATCCAGCTCTCCGCGTGGGAGGAGTCGCAGCACTTCTACACGGCGAAGGAGATCGCCGCGATCGAGCTGACCGAGGCGATCACGGTCCTCACCGACGGCTTCGTGCCGGACGAGGTGTACGGGAAGGCCGCGAAGCACTTCGACGAGGTGGAGCTGGCGCACCTGATCGCCGCGATCAACACGATCAACGTGTGGAACCGCTTCGCGGTCTCGACCCGGATGGTGCCGGGCCACTACACGGCGGGCTCGGTCAAGCACTGACCGGACCCGTCAATCCCCTCTGCTCACAGGGGAGTTAAGCCCCCTTCTTCAGTTCCACCCGCACGGTGAGCAGGTTGGTGCCGACGGCCCGCACGACGGTGCTGTTGGAACGGGGGAGCAGCCTGAGACGGGCACGCGGGTCGTCGTCCCGGACGAGGTGGGCGACGCCCTCGTACCAGCGACCCTTCAGCCGGACGCGGACGCGCGGGTCGGCGAGGATGTTGCGGATGTACTGCGCCTTCTCGCCGTACTCGGAGACGAACCAGAAGTCCCCTCCGACCAGGCGGCCCCCGAGGGGGGTCCGCCGGGGCAGGCCGCTGGTGCGGCCGGTGGTCTCCAGCAGGGTCTGCCGGGGGTTGGCGCGGGCGAGCGGGTTGACCACCCGCCGCTGGAGCGTGGTGACGGCACGGAACTTCCACTCGCGGTGGCGGGACACGGGCGCTCCTTCGGGGGGCGGGCGGGGGCAGACGGCCTGTACGGGGAACGGCTTGGCAGGCTATCGCCCGCCGTTTCCCCCCGCCCGGGAAGGCGGCGACGGGCGGGGCAATACGGTGTCGCAGGCTCCGGTTAGGGTGCTGGTTTCGTCGAAGCACGGGGGAACCACGCCATGACGCATCCGCAGCCGTACCCGCACCCGAACGCCCCGCAGCAGCAGGGCCCGTACGGATCGCCGCCGTACGGACAGCCGGGCGGGCCGGGGCCGTACGCACAGCCCGCACCGTACGGACAGCCCGGCCCCTACGGGCACCCGGGCGGGACCGTTCCGCGGCCCGGGTGCGAGGTCTGCGGGGCGCAGCCGGCGACGCCGGTGACCGTCCGCTCCCACCAGGGCATGGTCGTGATCATGCGGACGGTGACGCGCCGGGGCGTCTACTGCCGCACCTGCGGCCTCGCCGTGTACCGGCAGCTGACCTCCAGCACGCTGGTGACCGGGTGGTGGGGGCTGCTGTCGCTGTTCGTGACGCCGTTCGTCGTCCTGCTGAACGTCCTCGGCGCCCGCGCCGCCCTGCTACGGCTGCCCGAACCGCACGGAGCGGTGCGGCCCCCGCTCGACCCGGGCCGCAGGGTGCTGCACCGGGCGCCCGCGATGCTGATCCTCACCCCGTTCGCCCTGGTGGCACTGGCGATTCCGACGCTGATGGTGGTGGGCCTGCTGGCGAAGGACGACGGGCCGGTGACGCTGTCGGTGGGCGACTGCGTGCGCAACGAGGCGAAGTGGCCGGAGCAGCAGCTGGAGAAGGTGGACTGCGGTTCCGCGCAGGCGGAGTACCGGGTGACGGACCGGCCGTCCTGCGGCCCCACGGACTATCTGCTGCAGGCGGAGTACACGGTCGGCTCGCCGCGCCCCGGCTTCTGCCTCAACGCGCGCCGCTAGACGGGGACTTGCGCCACCCGGCCCCTGGGCACGGACCTAGTTGCGCTGCCGGGCACGGCGGGCCGAGGGGGCCGTTGTGGCCGGTGGCGCGTTCAGGTCCCCCTCGGCGAGGTGGGTGAGGAGAGCCAGGAAGGTCTCGCGGTCACCCTCCGGGAAGGAGGCGAGGGCACTCTCGTGCACGCCGTCCACGATGCGCCGGCTCTCCTCGGCGACCCGGGCGCCCTTCTCCGTGACGGCGATGATGCGGGCCCTGCGGTCGGTGCTGGACGGGCGGCGTTCGGCGAGGCCGGCCTGTTCCAGGGCGTCGACGGTGACCACCATCGTGGTCTTGTCCATGTCCCCGATCTCCGCGAGCCGGGCCTGCGTGCGCTCCTCCTCCAGGGCGTGCACGAGCACGCAGTGCATACGGGCGGTGAGCCCGATCTCCGCCAGGGCGGACGCCATCCGGGCACGCAGGACGTGACCGGTGTGGTCCAGGAGATAGGAGAGGTCCGGCTGGGTGCGGCGCGGGGGCGGGGACATCGCGGTCATGGCCTCAGGGTACGCCAAGGTCCTGCCGTAATAGATAGTCTGCAACGAAACTATCTGCTACGGTCCCAACCATGCCTTCGACTCCCCGCGTCGCCCTGGCCACCATCGCCGCGAGCACGCTCATGATCGTCCTGGACGGTTCCGTCGTCACCGTGGCCATGCCGGCCATCCAGCGCGACCTCGACTTCGGCCCCGGCGGGCTGAGTTGGGTCGTCAACGCCTACCTCGTCGCCTTCGGCAGCCTCCTGCTCCTCGCCGGGCGGCTCGGCGACCTCCTCGGCCGCAAGCGGATGTTCGCCGCCGGCACCGCGGTCTTCACCGCCGCCTCGCTCCTCGCCGGTCTCGCCACCTCACCCGCCGCCCTGCTGGCCGCCCGCTTCCTCCAGGGCGTCGGCAGCGCCATGACGGCGGCCGTGGGCCTCGGCATCCTCGTCTCGCTCTTCCCCGCCGGCCGCGAACGGGCCCGCGCCATCGCCGTGTTCAGCTTCACCGGCGCGGCCGGAGCCTCCCTCGGCCAGGTGCTCGGCGGAGTGCTCACCGACGCCCTCGACTGGCGCTGGACCTTCCTGATCAACCTGCCCGTCGGCGTGGCGGTCCTCGCGCTGGCGGGCCCCGCGCTCCCCGCCGACCGCGGAATCGGCCTGCGCGCAGGGGCAGACGCCTGGAGCGCCGTGCTGATCACCAGCGGCCTGATGGCCGGCCTCTACGGCATCGTCGGAGTGCCCGAGCACGGCTGGTCCTCACCGCTCACCCTGGCCCCGGCACTGACCGGCGCCGCACTCCTCACCGCCTTCTTCCTGCGCCAGCCCCGCGCCCGCACCCCGCTGCTGCCGCCCGCCCTGCTGAAGGTGCGCGCGGTGGCCGGCGCCAATCTCGTACAACTCCTCGCGGTCGCCGCCCTGTTCGCCTTCCAGGTGCTCGTCGCGCTGCATCTCCAGAACGTCGCCGGCTACGGTGCCGCCCGCACCGGCCTGGCGATGCTGCCCGCCGCCGTAGCCATCGGCGCCGTCTCGCTCCTGGTCTCACCCCGCCTGATCGGCCGGTTCGGCGAGCGGGCCGTGCTGCGCGCCGGACTGGTGCTGCTGCTCGCCATGCTGGCCCTGCTGTCCCGGGTGCCCGCGCACCCCGACTACGTACGGGACCTGCTGCCGGTGATGCTGCTCGCCGCCGGATTCGGCCTCGTGCTTCCCGCGCTCACCCAGCTCGCCATGTCCGCTGCCGGCGAGCGGGACGCGGGGCTGGCGTCCGGCCTGTTCAACACGACCCAGCAGGTCGGCGCGGCGCTGGGCGTCGCCGTACTGTCCACCCTCGCGGCAGCCCGCACCGACTCCCTCGCCCGCCACGGCGCCACCAGGGCCGAGGCCCTCACCGGCGGATACCACCTCGCCTTCGCCACCGGGGCGGGCCTGCTGGTGCTGGCGCTGCTGACGGCGGCCGTCCTGCTGCGCCGCCCCACCCCGGCAACGACGCCCGCACCCGTCCCCGAGCCGCCCGCCGCACACGCCATGACACCGGCCGCCTGACCTCAACTCCCCTCACCTGCCCGGGAATCACGCACCTCCCCACCCGAAGGAGTCCACCATGCCCGGCCCCGCACCCCGCCCCCTCACCGACGCCGAACTCGACACCATCCTCCGCGAGCAGCAGTTCGCCGTCCTCGCGAGCGTCCGCCGCACCGGACACCCGCACCTCGCCACCGTGCTCTACCACTGGGACCCGGCGGAGCGCATGATCCGGATATCCAGCACCCGCGACCGCCTCAAGCCCCGCCACCTGCGCGCCGACCCGCACGCAGCCCTGCACGTAGCCCGCGACGTATGGGCCTACGCGGTGGCCGAGGGCGAGGTGGAGGTGTCCGAGCCCACCACCGAACCGGGCGACGCCGTGGGGCGCGAACTGCTCGCCATGGCGGCGGCGGGCGGCGTACCGGTGGACGACGAGGCCGCCTTCTTCACCGAGGTGGTCGCCGAGCGGCGCGTCGTCCTGCGCCTGAAGGTGTCCCGCCTGTACGGCACGGTCCTGGACGTCACCGGAGCCCCGACGGACGGGTGAGGAGCGGGGCGGCGGCAAGTACGTGTGGTGCGAACTGGCCGCTGCCGCGTGACCAGGTCGCCCGAACGAGTGCCCTTCCGCCATCGGCCGGACGCCCCGGCCCCGCACCCCTAGGTTCCGACCATGGTTTCCTCACCCCACGAGGCATCGCACCGGATCTTCCAGGAGCGGCCGGAGCTGCTGACGCCGGTCTTCAGCCTGCTCGGCGTACCTCTGCCGGAGCAGGCGTCCATCGAAGTTCTGTCGGCCGACGCCACCGAGATTCGGCCGCTGGAAAGACGCGTGGACAGCGTGCTGAGGATCACGTCCTGTAGTGGTCCGACATTCCTGCTCGCCATCGAGGCACAAGGCGGGAAGAAGCCCGAGAAAGCATCCAGCTGGGCCTACTACCTGGCCTACCTCAACGCCAAGTACGGCTGTCCGGCCCTCCTCCTGGTCGTCTGCCAGGATTCGGCTACCTCGAAATGGGCCGGCGAGCCGTTCCGGATGGGTATCGAAGGGTGGACGGCCCAGACCACACACCCCCTCGTCCTCGGCCCGGACAACGTTCCGACAATCACGGACAGTGACGAAGCTGCACAGGATCTTGCCCTGGCCACCTTCGCGGCAATGACACATGGCAAAGCAGCCGACCCTACGCCCATACTGGAAGCGCTGGCTATCGCCCTCGGCTCGGCGGACAGCGAGTCCGCCGAGTACTACTCGGAACTGCTGGAGATCGGCCTCGGTGACAGCCCGGCCAGAGCTACGTGGAGGAAAATGATGAGCGTGGTCACCTACTTCCCCGGGCGTGGCACGTACCGCGAGACGGCGTACCTGGAGGGGAAGGCCGAAGGAAAGGCCGAGGGAAAAGCCGAAGGAAAGGCCGTCGGGGAAGCCGTCGGCAAGGCCGAGAGCGTCCTTCGGATCCTCGACCTCCGTCAGGTGCCCCTCACCGATGACGACCGTGCCCGCGTCACTGCCTGCACGGATCTCGCGGTGCTCAACCAGTGGGTGGATCTGTCCGTGACCGTCACCGACGTGGCCGATCTCTGGGCCGTGGAAGCTGCCTCGGAGGAGTGACCGGCTGCCGCCGAGGTCTGCGGGCCTGCCCCCGGGACACCGAAAGGCAGGAGGCGCTCTCGTGCGAGAACGTCTCCTGCCTCTCAGGTACCGGACGGCGGCCGGAGGGTTACTTCGGCAGCCAGCCCTTCCACACGGACTCGTTGTCGGCGACCCACTTCTCCGCCGCCGCCTCCGGCGACATCTTCTGGTCGGCGATCATCAGTGACACCGCGTTCTGCTGCTTCGCGTCCCACTTGAAGTTCTTGAGGAAATCCGCCGCCTTGCCGCCCTTCTTGGCGAACCTGGCGTTCATGAACTTCATCAGCGGGGTGGTCGGGTACTCGCAGTCGATGGCCTCGGGGGCCTTCGCCGCGCACTCGTCCGTGTACTTGGGCAGCTTCACCTCGACCATCGGCACCTGCTCGAACAGCCACTGCGGCTTGTACCAGTAGGTGAGGAAGGGCTTCTTCTCCTTGGCGAAGCGCTGGATCTGGGTGATCTGCGCGGCCTCGGAGCCGGAGAAGACGACCTGGTAGTTCAGCTTGAGGTTGTTGACCAGGGCCTTGTCGTTGGTGACGTACGACGGGGAGCCGTCGAGGAGTTGGCCCTTGCCGCCGCTCTCGGCCGTCTTGAACTCGTCGGCGTACTTGTTGAGGTTCTTCCAGTCCGTGACGTCGGGGTGCTTGTCCGCGAAGTACTTCGGGACCCACCAGCCGATGTGGCCGATGACGCCGACCTCGCCCGCCGGGACGATGGTCTTCTTGTCCTTGACGTAACGGGCCTCCTGGTCCGGGTGACCCCAGTCCTCCATGATCATGTCGACCCGGCCCTGGCTGAGGGCGTCCCAGGCGGGGACCTCGTCGACCTGGACGGTGTCCACCCGGTAGCCGAGTTCGCGTTCCAGGATGAGCTTGGCGACGGCGACGTCGGCCTGGGCGCCGACCCACGACTGGACGGAGAGCGTGACCGTCTTCGCGCCGGCCGCGTCCGCGTACGGGGACGCCTGCTGCGTCATGTCGGCCGCACCGCAGCCGGTGAGGAGGAGGGCTGCCGCGCCGAGTGCCGTGGCTGCCTTGAGCGTGGTACGACGGTGAGGATTCACGCGTCCTCCTTCCGGGCCGCGCGGGACGGTTGCGTCACGCGGTCGAGCATCAGGCCGAGGCAGACGATCGCCGCACCGGCCACCAGACCTGTCGCCAGGTCGCCCTGGGCGAGGCCGAAGACGACGTCGTAGCCGAGGGCGCCACCGCCCACCAGGCCGCCGATGATGACCACGGCGAGCACCAGGACGACGCCCTGGTTGACCGCGAGCAGCAACGAGGGACGGGCGAGCGGGAGTTGCACCTGGCGGAGCTGCTGGCCGCTGGTGGCGCCGAGCGAGCGGGCCGATTCCAGGGCGGCGGGGCTGACCTGCTGGAGGCCCTGGGTGGTGATGCGTACGACGGCGGGCAGCGCGTAGACGACGGCCGCCGCCGCTGCCGGGGCCCGGCCGACGCCGAAGAGGGCGACGACGGGGATCAGGTAGACGAACTGCGGCATCGTCTGCATGACGTCCAGGACGGGCCGCAGGATCCGCTCCAGCCGGGTGCTGCGGGCGGCGGCGATGCCGACCGCGAAGCCGAGCAGCAGGGTGACCGCGACGGCCGCGAGCACCTGGGAGAGCGTGTCCATGGACGGCTTCCAGACGCCGAGGACGCCGATCGCGGCCATCGCCAGGACTGCCGTCAGGGCGGACTTCCAGGTGCCGATCAGCCAGGCGAGCGCGGCGACCAGGAGGAGGACCGCGTACCAGGGCAGGGACTGGAGGCCCGAGCGGACCGGGTCCAGGATCCAGGTGGTGAAGCGGGCCGCCCAGTCGGCGGTGCCGCCGACCACCGGGACGCCGGAGTAGAGGTGGTCGGTCATCCAGGCGACGGCCTTGTTGACCGTCGGGGCGATCTCGATCGACCAGGAGGACGGCCAGAGGAGGCTGTCGGAGAGGCGGGTGGCGACGGCGACGGCCGCGACGGCGAGTGCGCCGAGCGCCGCCGGGAGCCAGGAGCGGCCCGGCTCGCGGTCGCCCGCGCCCGCGGCGGCGGTCACCCGGTCGAGCACGATCGCCATCAGCACGATGGGGAGTCCGGCCGCGAGCGCCTGGCCGACGTCGACCGAGGCGAGGGCCTGGTAGACGCGGTCGCCGAGGCCGGCCGCGCCGATCACGGAGGCGATGACGGCCATCGAGAGCGCCATCATGATCGTCTGGTTGAGGCCGAGCAGGAGCTGCTTGCGGGCGAGCGGCAGGCGCGCCGTCAGCAGACGCTGGGGTGCGGTCGCGCCGAGGGACTCCACGGCCTCCAGTACGCCCTTGTCTGCGCCCCGCAGGCCGAGTGCCGTGAGGCGGGCCATGGGCGGGGCCGCGTACACGACGGTCGCCAGGACCGCGGCCGGGACGCCGATGCCGAAGACCAGCACGACGGGCAGCAGGTACGCGAACGCCGGGAGCACCTGCATGGTGTCGAGCACCGGGCGCAGGATGCGGAAGGTGCGGTCGGAGAGACCGGCGGCGAGGCCGAGCAGGGCACCGAGCACCACGGACGCGCCGACGGCCACCACCATCAGGGCCAGCGTCTGCATGGTCGGCACCCACATGCCGAGGAGTCCGCAGGTGGCGAGGGCGGCGACGGTGCCGGCGGCGAGCTTCACGCCGGCCGCGCGCCAGGCCACGAGGGCGGCCAGGGCGGTGGTGCCGGCCCAGCCGAGGGCCAGCAGGACCAGGTAGACGGCGCGGACGGCGAGGACCACGGCGTTGGAGACGTGGCCGAAGAAGTAGAGGAAGAGGGGGTGGCCGTCGCGGTTGTCGATGATCCAGTCGCTGACCTTGGCCAGCGGCTCGGAGAGGTCGACGGTCAGGGCCGCGGGCCAGGTGCCGGACGCCCAGCGGGAGTGGGCGACCGGGATCAGGACGGCGGCGAGGACGAGGAGGGCGGCGAGTTTGAGGAGCGCGGGGCGGGCGGTCAGCCGGGTGCGCCAACTCGCGTCGCTCGCACGGGAGCTGGGGGCGGTGGTGGTTGCCGTTGCGGTGCTCATGCGGGCACCACCTCGCCGGCGTGCGCGACGCGGGGCGTACGGGGGTGGGGGGTGGGGGTGGGGCGTGTACTGGCGTACCTCATCAGGCGGTCACCGCCGGGGCGGGGGCCGTGCCGGCCACCACGTTGAGGAGGCAGGCCCGGTCGACTATGCCGAGGAGCTTGCCGCCGCGCATCACGCGGGCCTTCGGCTCGCCGGTGCGCACCAGGGCCTCGATGGCCTCGGAGACGACCGCGTCCGGCGCGACCGCGGGACCGGACTCCGCGTCGCCCGCCTCGGGGGCACGCATCGCCGAGGCGACCGTGAGGACCTGCTCGCGCGGCACGTCGCGGACGAAGTCACGGACGTACTCGTTGGCCGGCGAGCCCACGATCTCCTCGGGGGTGCCCAGCTGGACGATCTCGCCGTCGCGCATCAGCGCGATGCGGTCGCCGAGGCGCAGCGCCTCACTGAGGTCGTGGGTGATGAAGACCATCGTGCGGCCCTCCTCGCGGTGCAGGCGGATCACTTCCTCCTGCATGTCGCGGCGGATGAGCGGGTCCAGCGCGCTGAACGGCTCGTCGAACAGCAGGACCTCGGGGTCCACGGCGAGTGCGCGGGCGAGACCGACGCGCTGCTGCTGGCCGCCGGAGAGCTGGCCGGGGCGGCGGTCCTCCAGTCCGTCGAGGCCCACCTTGGCGACGACCTCGGCGGCCTTCGCGCGGCGCTCCGCCCTGCCCATGCCCTGCACTTCCAGGCCGTACGCGACGTTGTCGAGGACGCTGCGGTGCGGGAGCAGCCCGAAGTGCTGGAAGACCATCGCGGCGCGGTGCCTGCGCAGTTCGCGCAGCCGGGACTTGTCCATGGCCAGGACGTCCTCGCCGTCGATGGCCAGGGTGCCGGAGGTCGGCTCGATCAGCCGGGTCAGACAGCGGACCAGAGTGGACTTGCCGGAGCCGGAGAGGCCCATGACGACGAAGACCTCGCCCTTGCGGACGTCGAAGGAGACGTCACGGACGGCGGCGGTGCAGCCGGTGCGCTCGCGCAGCTCGGCGACGGACAGCCCGGCGAGTTCCTTGTCGGCGGCGACGCCCGCGGGGATCCGCTCGGCCTTGGGGCCGAAGACCTTCCACAGGTTCTTGACGGAGAACACCGGCTCGGACGGCGTCGGCGGCTCGCTCGGCTCGGAATCGGGATTCACAACGGTCGACGTACTCATTACGCGGCACCTCCGGGGACGGTCGGTTGGCTGCCCGTCGTCGTGGCGAGCAGCTCTGCGCACTTCTCTCCGACCATCAGAACCCCGATCATCGGGTTGACGGCAGGCATCGTGGGGAAGACGGAGGCGTCCGCGATGCGGATGCCGTCCAGTCCCTTGATCTTCAAGTCCGGTGTGACGACGGCCAGTTCGTCGCTCGCGGCGCCCATCTTGCAGGTGCCGGCCGGGTGGTACACGGTGTGCGCCACCTTGCGGGCGTACTCGCTGATGTCCTCGTCGGAGGTGACCTCCGGGCCGGGGCAGACCTCGCGCTTGAGCCAGCCGGCCAGCGGCTCCGCCTTGGCGATCTCGCGGGCGATCCGGATGCCGTCGACGAGGGTGCGGCCGTCGTGGTCGTCCTCGTCGGTGAAGTACCGGAAGTCGAGGGCGGGCTTGACCGCCGGGTCGGCGCTGGTGAGGTAGAGCCGGCCGCGGCTGCGCGGCTTGGGGATGTTCGGGGTCATCGACACGCCGTGCTCGGGGCGCCGGTAGCCGAGCCGCTCCGGGTTGTCGGTGAACGGGATTTGGTAGAAGTGGAACATCAGGTCGGGGCCCGCGTGCCCGGGGTCCCGCTTCACGAACAGGCCCGCGTCGGAGTCCATCGCCGAGTTCTCGGGGATCGGTCCGTTCGTCTCCCAGACGATGACCGACTCGGGGTGGTCGAGCAGGTTCTCGCCGACGCCGGGCAGGTCGACGGCGACGGGTATGCCGAGCGCTTCGAGGTCGGCGGCGGGGCCTATGCCGGAGTGCATGAGGAGGCGGGGGGTGTCCACCGCGCCCGCGCAGACCAGGACTTCGCGGGTGGCGCGGACCAGGATCTCTTCGCCGTCCTTCGTACGGACGTGGACGCCGCGGGCGCGGGTGCCTTCGAGGTCGAGCCTGTGCGCCCAGGTCTCCAGCATGATGTGCAGGTTGGGGCGGTCGAGGAACGGGTGCAGGTACGCCACCGAGGCGGAGGAACGCTTGTTGTTCTCCGGGTGGTAGGCGAGGTCGAAGAAGCCGACGCCGTCCTCGAAGGGCTTCTTGTTGAAGCCCTCGACGCGCGGGACGCCCAGGGCCGACTGCGCGGCGTCGACGAAGTCGCGGGCGATGGCGTTCCGGTCCTTCTCGTCGACCGGGACGATGTTGTTGCGGAGCTTGGCGAAGTACGGGTCCATGGCCGACGCGCCCCAGCCCTCGGCGCCGCCCGCCTCCCACTCGTCCCAGTCGGACGGGAGCGGCTTGAAGGCGATGAGGGTGTTGTGCGAGGAGCAGCCGCCGAGCACGCGGGCGCGGCTGTGGCGGATGTGGGAGTTGCCGCGGGGCTGCTCGGTGGTGGGGTAGTCGTAGTCCAGCTCGCCGCCGAGGAGGCCCATCCAGCGGCGCAGGGTGAGGACTTCGGGGCGGTCCACGTCGGAGGGGCCGCCCTCGATGACGGCCACGCGGAGGGTGGGGTCCTCGGTGAGGCGGGAGGCGATGACGGAACCGGCGGTTCCGCCGCCGACTACTACGTAGTCGTACTCGTACTCGTGCTCGTGTACGTGGTCGGGCATGGGGTGCTGCTCCTGTTCGTGAACGGGAAGGTGCTGGCGCGTAATGGGTGGGGGGTGTGGGTTGCGCGGGGCCGTGCGGGGCGGGTCGCGTTGGGGGGGGTACGGGGGCGGGGGCGTCCGGGAGCGGGGGTGCGGCTCCGCCGGGGGCCGCCCCCTTGCCCGCCCGTTCCGCCCCCGGGGGCGGCCCCGCCGCCCAAGGGGGCGGGCGGGGGTGGGGTGGAGTGGGAAAGGGCGGGCCCGCCGCCCGAGGGGGGCTGGTGTCAGGGTGACTGACGGGGGGTCAGTTTTGGAACCAGCGGACGGGTTGGGGGTTGAGGTTCTGGTAGATGTGCTTGGACTCGCGGTACTCGGCGAGGCCCGTGGGGCCCAGTTCGCGGCCGATGCCCGACTTGCCGAAGCCGCCCCACTCCGCCTGCGGCAGGTACGGGTGGAAGTCGTTGATCCAGACCGTGCCGTGCCGCAGCTTGGCCGCGACCCGGCGGGCGCGGCCCGCGTCCGCCGACCAGACCCCGCCGGCCAGGCCGTACTCGGTGTCGTTGGCGAGGGCGACGGCCTCGTCCTCGGTGGTGAACGTCTCGACGGTGAGGATCGGCCCGAAGGTCTCCTCGCGCACGACGCGCATCTCGCGGTGGCACTGGTCGAGGACGGTGGGGCGGTAGAAGTAGCCCTCGTACCCGGAGCCAGTGGGCCGTTCGCCGCCCGCGCGCAGCACGGCACCCTCCTCCAGGGCGGCGGCGACGTAGTACTCGGTCTTCTCCAGCTGCTGGGCGGAGACCAGCGGACCGCACTCCACGTCCTTGTCCGTGCCGCGTCCGATCCTGATCCGGTCGGCGCGGCGGGCGAGTTCGGCGACGAACCGCTCGCGGACGGACTCCTCGACGATCAGGCGCGAGCCCGCCGAGCAGACCTGGCCGCTGTGGATGAAGGCGGCGTTCAGCGCCTGGTCGACGGCGGTGTCGAAGCCCTCCTCGGTGGCGCAGGCGTCGGCGAACACCACGTTGGGGTTCTTGCCGCCGAGCTCCAGCGCCACCTTCTTGACCGTCTCGGCCGCCGCCTGCATCACCTTCGTACCGCTGAGCAGGCCGCCGGTGAAGGAGACCAGGTCGACGTCGGGGTGCTCGGACATCCGGGCGCCCACGGTGGCGCCGGGGCCGGTGACAACGTTGGCGACGCCTTCGGGCAGCCCGGCCTCGACGAGCAGGGCGATCAGCGCGACGGTCGTCATGGGGGTGATCTCGCTGGGCTTGATCACGAAGGTGTTGCCCGCGGCGAGGGCCGGGGCGATCTTCCAACTGGCCTGGAGGAGCGGGTAGTTCCAGGGGGTGATCAGGGCGCAGACGCCGACCGGCTCGTGCACGATCACGCTGTGGATCTCGGGCGAGCCCGCGTCCACGACCCGGCCGCCGCTCTCGTTCATCACCAGATCGGCGAAGTACCGGAAGGCGCTGGTGACGCAGTCGATGTCGACGCGGCCCTCCTCCACGGTCTTGCCCGCGTCCCGCGCCTCCAGCCGGCCCAGGTCCTCGCGGTCGCGCTGGAGGAGGTCGGCGACCCGGCGCAGCAGGTCGGCGCGGTCCGCCGTGGGGGTCTGCGGCCAGGCGCCCCGGCCGCCGTCGAACGCGCGGTGCGCGGCGGCCACGGCGGCGTCGACGTCTTCGGCTCCACCCTCGGCGACCGCGGCGAACGCCTTGGCGTCCGCCGGGTCGAGGATGTCGCGCGTGGCGCCGGACATGGCTGCCTGCCACACCCCGCCCACATGGATGGTCTTTTCAGCCGACACGTCGTTTTCGCCTTCCGTTACCGATTTGTTCCCTGCCAGTGGAACTGGCGGCAGGACCCCTCCCCCGCGGCTCGAAAACCATGCCGATTAGGTAACCGAAAGTGCCATGAGTCACTTACAGCAAGGACAAAAGGCCTGATCGGGCCCGATATCGACGTGGCGGCGGGGGTGGCGGGCGGTAACGGCGGGCGGACGCCGTGTGGCCGGATCAGCGCGCCGAGACGGCCACCGCCTCCTTGGAGAGGGCGACCGCCTGGCGGAGGCTGAGGCTCGGCTCCGCCTCACGCAGCGCCTTCACCGCCGAGACGGACTGGGGGTCGCTCCCGAACCCGGCGGCCTCGATGCGCTCCAGCGCCCAGCGTCCGCGCAGCACCGCGGGGTCCGGGCTCGCGGTGGCCTCGACGATCGCCAGCGCACGCTCCAGGCCGGGGCGCTCGGTGTCGTCGGTGCTCGCCAGGGCGGCGCGGAGTGCCTCGACGAAGACCTCGCGGTCGCTCAGCGGGACGAGCGGGGTGTCGGGCCTGCTGCTGAAAAGACCTGCCATGTGGGGGGCTCCAAACGTGGTGCGTACGGGTACGTGGATCGTCCCGCGCGTACGGAGGCGGAAATTCGCGTACGCGAAATCCCAGCGTGCGGAAATTTCCGCCCGGACGGCCACCATTTGATCAACTTCTGAGCTTCCGGGGTACGGGCGGGCGGGCCCGTCCCCGGAGGTCACCGGCGACCGCCCCTCACTGGGCGTCTGCCCCCGGCAGGGCGAAGAAGTCCACCACGTGGCCCAGCATGAGCCGTTGCTGCGGCCACGCCCCGGGTTCCGCCGCCGCCAGGAACGCGTACTGCTGCCCGTCCCGGGCCCGGAACACCCACTCCACCAGGCGCAGCCGCCGCCCGGCCTCCCCGCTCTCGTACTCGAAGACCAGTTCCTCGGTCTCCGGGTGGCGGGCTCCCGGCACCGCGCCGAGCGAGACCAGTTGGTACCCGGGACTCGTGGAGCGGTTGCGCACGGTGATGTCGAGCAGGTCCCGCGAGGTGAGCCCCACCTCGCTGATCGCCCAGAACTGGAGGTACTGCGCGCGCCCCGACACCGGGTGCCGGTAGAAGACGCTGTCCCCGTTGCCCTGCTCCCGCCGCCATCCCCGCGGTACGGCCAGTTCGATCCCGGCCCCGTCCCGGGTGACCACGTACCCGTCGGGGACCTCGGGCGAGGCCACGACGGAGGCGGAAGCGGACGGTCCCTCGCCCTGGTCCGATTCACCCGGTGGCGACGCGCTCGGCGACGCACCCGGCGACGAGCCGTCCGACGCCGGACCGGACGGTCCCGGCTTCCCCTGCTCCCCCGCGCCCCGGGACCTGCTGTCCGTGGCCACCACGCCCGCCGGGCCGGTCGCCCGCTCCTCGAAGACGGTCCGCTGCACCAGCCAGGCGGTCCCCGCCCCGACCACCAGCGCGAGGGCCACCAGCCCCGCACCGGCCGGGGTGACCCGCAGCCGGGCTCTCCCCGCGGCCCCGCCCGGAGCCGCACCCCGGGTCTCCTCCTGGGCCGGTTGCCCGGTCCCGGCCGCTCCGCCGCTCCCCGGCACGGCGAACGCGGTCCGGGTGACCTCGTACGACCAGTGCGGCCCGAGCCCTTCGGACGAGGACGAGTACGAGGACGAGTACGAATCCCGGGCCGGGGACCGGTGTTCGGGCGGGCGCTCGGGTGGGCGGCCCGGTGGCGGCTCCGGCGGGCGCCTGCCGGGCACCCCGGGCGGCGGCACCGGCGGCGCTCCGGGCGGAACTCCCGCGGGGCGCGCTGCCGGGGGCTCCGGCGGGCGGTCGGGCGGGCGCCCCGGCAGCTCCGTCTCCCAGCTCTGCGTCTCCTCGTTCCAGAACCCCGGGCCCTCCCCGCCCCCGCTGTTCACACCTCAGCCCCCCGCCAGCAGGCCGACCGCCTGACCCACGGCAGCCGCCGAGGCGAGCATGGCGGTGACGCCCTCGGCCGTGGTCAGTGCGGCGCGCAGCCGGGCCAGCCGGGGCGGTCCGGCCGCCCCGGTGGTGGTGATCTCGGCCTCGGTGCCCACGAGTTCGGCGTCGAGCACCTCGACCGTCTCGGTGCGGAGGCAGCGCGCGAGGTCGGCCCGCAGGTTGCGGACCTCGGCCAGCAGCCGTTCCTGCGCCGGGTCGCGCGGGGCGACCGCCTCCTCGTTGTGCGTCCGCGCCCGGCTGTGGGCGCCGATCGAGACGGCGCTGCGGTCGACGTTCCCGATCCGTACGGACGGTTCCGGGCCCGGGTCGGGTGCCCCGGGGTGTTCAGGACCTGGCATGACTGTTTCCTCCCCGGCCGGACCCCGCCGGGGCCGGCCCTCCGGTGTGCGGGCCGCCGGGCAGCGGTCCCGCGTTGGTGGTGGCGGCCCTGGCGCCCTTGCCGATGCCCACCGCGCTGTTGCTCACCGAGCCGATGAGCACGCCGCCCTCGCCGATGTTGATGACCTTCTGTTCGAACTCGCCGGTCTGCCAGCCCGCCTCGTACAGCGCCGCCCGGACGCCGCCCGCCACCCGGTCCTGGATGCTCTTCAGATAGCGGGTGGCGTCCATGCCCTGGAAGAGCGAGACGCCGGTGTCCGAGCCGAGTTCGCGCACCGACTCCTCGGGCCCCTCGGGCAGCGCCCCGCGGTGGCCGCCCGCGAGCACCTGCCAGGTGCCGACCAGACCGCCGGCCAGTGCGGCCACCGACCGGAACGGCACGGCGGGGGTGTGCGCGAGGGCCCAGGCGGCCTTGCCGAACCAGGTGTTGCGGCGGAACCGGTGCGCCTGCCTGCCCGCCTCCGCGAAGGCGGGCAGTACCGGCAGCAGCACGTGCGGGGCGATCTCCAGCATCAGCATCCCGCCCTGGGTGTGCACCCGTACGAAGACCGTGACCACGACCTCCTCGTTCCAGCCGCCGACCCGGATGCGCAGGAAGTGCCTGCGGGTCTCGCCGCCCTCCTCGACCGCGCTCGCGAGGTGCCGGCGGAAGTGGTCGTCGCCGTACGGGGCGTGGGAGCGCGCGCCGAGACCGGCCACCGGCAGGAACACGCACTCGTCGACGACGAGTTCGCGCAGCCGGTCGCGCACCGCGCCGGACCGCTCCGGGGTGTCGTGCGCGGACGGCTTGCGCAGGGCCTCCACCAGGGGGCGGATGCGGTCCAGGATGGTGCGGTTGTCGATCGGCACCTGGTCGGTGTCCTCGCGCGGCTTCAGCTCGACCGCCAGTTCCCAGGTCTGGAAGGGCAGTCCGGCGCCCCGGAACGGCTCGGCGGCCCCGTACATGATCAGCGGTGACTGCTGCTCGACGGCGATCCGCTTGCCGAGCCGCTCGAACCTGCTGCCCGCGAACTCCTCCGCCGGGTCGCCGCGCAGGTCGCCGAAGCCGCGCACGGACAGTTCGCGGTCCATGATCCGGGCGAACTGGGCGCGCTGGGCGCCGACCGCCGCCGTGTTCAGCGCGAAGGCGCCCAACGTCAGCCAGGCCAGGCCGGGTTCGAGCGCGGAGAAGGTGCCGCTGTCGCTGCCGCCGGGCAGAATCAGGTCGATCACCAGCTGGAACCACCCGAGCACCTCGTCCAGCCCGCTGGTCTCGCCCTCGTACGGGTCGCCGCCGGCGAAGCCCCGGGAGAGGAACGTCAGCAGCAGGAAGGCCAGCACCGCCCGGCCGTACCAGCGCACCAGCAGGGCGAGCGCGCGGCGCGTCCCGTTCGCCTGCTTGCCGGTCCCCCGGACGAACGGGGCGAGGGCCAGCAGCACGCACGGGGCGAGCAGCATCAGGAACATGCCCTCGGTGAGCTTGGTGGCCAGCACCCACAGCGCCAGCATCCCGACGGCCCAGGCGAGTTCGATCCGCCGGGCGCGCAGCGCGTGCGCCAGGACGCGGACCGCGTCGATGCCGTACGACGGGGCGGCGAAGCGCTCCTCGTGGACGTACAGCTGCTCGATGACCTTGGTGCGAAAGGCGTGGTGGACGTACGCGCCGGTGCACAGCAGCCGGGTCGCCTCGCTCAGCGAGGGATCGACGGGGGTCCGTTCACCGGACGACACCGCACTGGGCTCCGGGGCCGCACTCGGCTCCGGGGCCGGCTCCTGCCGGGGAACTGCGGAATGGGCCACGAACGGCCTCGATTCTTGCGAACTCCCGTACGCGTCAGGCGCTTTGGCGGACGACACGTCGGGGAAATTTGCGGGCTGACAGCATAGAACCGCCCTGATGGGCCGGTAAGCCCTTGATGCGCGGAACACCCCGGAAGAGTGACGCCCCCCGCTCACTCGTCCGAACGGACGAGCCTCCGTCGGGGGCACGGGGCTGCACCTATGTGCGGCTACCGCCGCGCGGGTCCGATGCAGGAGTACCCCTTCAGGGGCGCGGGACTGTGCCGATGTGCGGCTGCCGCCGCGCGGGCGCGAGCGTGACGCGCCCTTCAGGGGCGCGGGGAACTGCGCGAGCAACCCCACTCCTCCCGCGCGTGCGCACTCTCCCTCGGCGGGCCCGCCACCCGGGGCCCGGGGCGGAGCCCCGGTTTCGGGAAGGGGCGGGGTGGGGTGAGGCCCCGCGCAGCGGCCACTCCGGTACGGAGCAGCGGGCCGGGGCCGGGCGGGGCCGGAGGGTTCGGCTCCGCCGGGGGCCGCCCCCTTGCCCGCCCGTCCCGCCCCCCGGGGGGCGGCCCCGCCGCCCA
>NZ_JBIAMU010000004.1:372889-524918 GCF_042874215.1 Streptomyces sp. NPDC004111 | reverse complement strand
ACCGAAGCGGGTTCATCGTTCGACTTGCATGTGTTAAGCACGCCGCCAGCGTTCGTCCTGAGCCAGGATCAAACTCTCCGTGAATGTTTACCCGTGATCGGGTGAAACACATCGGAAGAGCGGAACAACCACGGCCGGAATAAGGCCGGTTGTTCACTGCGTCCTCGCTAGTGCTGCCCACCCGCACCCCGGAGGGCCGTGTGGGTCTTTTCAAAGGAACCACCAACCACCGAAGTGGCCGGGGTATCAACATATCTGGCGTTGACTTTTGGCACGCTGTTGAGTTCTCAAGGAACGGACGCTTCCTTCGTACTCACCCCTGCGGGCTTTCCTCCGGACGTTTTCGTTCGGTGTTTCTTTTGTGTTGTTGCGTTTCCGACTCTATCAGACCGTTTCCGGTGCCGATTTCCTCGGTGCTTTCCAGGTTCTTCGCTTTCGCGTTTTCCCTTTCCGGCGATTCCGACTCTATCAGAAGCATTTCGGCCGAGCTAATCGGCTTGGGTGATTCTGAAAGGGAATCGGGGGGCTCTCGGTGGAATTGATATTCCAGGAGAGCGAGGGAGACTCTAGCTGGCTGCCGTCGAGCTTGTCCAACTCAAGGCAACCGTTCGAATCTACCTCCCCCTTCGAACCAAGTCAATGGTTTTTCGGGGGTGCTGAGGAGATTAGCAGGTCACGGGGGTGCTTTGCACATCACGCGGCGGTGGGCAGCTCGGTGTTGCGGTCGGCGAGCTCCACGTCGCCCCGTTCGCCTGCTCGGGACGCTCGACCGCCGCAGACGTAGACGTACAACAGGAAGGCGATCTCCGCCGCGATGCCGATGGTGATGCGGGCCCAGGTGGGGAGGCCCGAGGGGGTGACGAAGCCTTCGATGACGCCGGAGACGAAGAGGACGAGTGCGAGGCCCAGGGCCATGCCCAGGGCGGCTCTGCTCTCCTGTGCCATGGCGGCTCTGCGGGTGCGCGGGCCCGGGTCGATGAGGGTCCAGCCGAGGCGAAGGCCCGTACCGGCGGCGACGAAGACGGCGGTGAGTTCCAGGAGGCCGTGCGGGATAAGCAGGCCGAGGAAGGTGTCCAGGCGGCCGGCGGAGGACATCAGGCCCAGGCCCACGCCGAGGTTGAGCATGTTGAGGAACAGGATCCACAGGACGGGGACGCACAGGAACGCGCCCAGGACGAGGCACATTGCTGCGGCCTGCGCGTTGTTCGTCCAGACCTGGGCGGCGAATGACGCTGCGGGGTGGCTGGAGTAGTACGTCTCGTACTGGCCGCCGGGGCGGGTCATCTCGCGGAGGTCGGCGGGGGCTCCGACGGAGGCCTGGACCTCGGGGTGGGTGGAGATCCACCAGCCGATCACCGCGGCCAGGGCGATGGAGAGCAGGGCGGTGGGGATCCACCAGCGGCGCGACTGGTAGACGGCGGCGGGGAAACCCGAGGTCAGGAAGCGGGCCGCGTCGCGCCAGGAGGCACGGCGGGTGCCTGTGACGAAGGCGCGTGCCCTGGCCACGAGTTGGGTGAGGCGGGCTATGAGGGTGGGGTCCGGGGTAGTGGACCGCAGCAGGGAGAGGTGCGTCGAGGTGCGCTGGTAGAGGGTGACCAGTTCGTCGATCTCGGCGCCGGTGAGACGGCGGCCCCGGCCCAGGAGTTGGTCGAGGCGGTCCCACTCGGCGTGGTGGGCGGTCACGAAGACGTCGAGGTCCATGGTCGGCTGCTGCTCCAGGCACTGGTTCCGGGTCCGGCGGGAAGGCACAGCACTGCGCGCGCTGGGGGTCAGCTTGGCAGACTGAGGAATTCAGGGGTGGGGAAGGGCTGCGAGAGGTGGGCACCGGTGAGTGAGTTCGTGACGGGCGATGCGGTCGTGCTGGGAGTGCGGCCGGCGCGGTTGCCGAGCCGGGCCCTGGCGATTCTGATCGATCTTGCCGTGGTGGGTGCCGCGTACATCGGCATCACCCTGGGCTTGGCGCTGGCCACCGCTTCGCTGGACTCCGCTGCGGCGGCGGCCGTGATGGTGGCTTCGTTCCTGCTGGTGCTCGTGGGGGCACCGATCGCGGTCGAGACGATCACACGCGGGCGGTCGCTCGGGAAGCTGGCCTGCGGACTGCGGGTGGTGCGGGACGACGGAGGGCCGATCCGGTTCCGGCACGCGCTGGTGCGAGGTGCGGTCGGGGTCGTCGAGATTTTGATGACGCTCGGGGTCATGGCCTGCGTCGCTTCGCTGGTGTCCGAACGTGGCCGGCGGATCGGAGACGTGTTCGCGGGGACTCTCGTGGTGCGGGAGCGGGTGTCTACCGGGCGGACGGACGCCGTGCCGCCTCCGCCGCCCTGGCTCGTCGGACGCTTCGCCGGGCTGGACCTGTCGCGGGTGCCGGACGGTCTGTGGCTGGCGGTACGGCAGTACCTGACGCGGATGCGGCAGCTGGATCCGCAGGTCGGCGGGGCCATGGCCGGGCGGCTGGCCGGAGATCTGGCCGGCTTCACCGGGGTACCGGTGCCTCCCGGGGTACCTGCGGCCGCGTACCTGGCGGCTGTGGTCCACGAGCGGCAGGCACGGGACTCCAGGCGGGCGTTCCAGGCGGCGGCAGCGGCTGCGCCCTCGGCTTCCGCTTCCCCTTGGGCTTCGGCTTCGGGAGCTGTCGGGGGTTCCGGGGCTGCGGGTGCGGGGCAGGGCGAGCGGGTCGGTGGGGTGGCGGGGGGTCCGGCGTTTGTCGCGCCGGGGCCTCCGGAGGTGGCAGGGCGGGCGGATGCGTCTGGTGGGGCGGGGAGTGGTGGTCCGGGAGTCGTGTCTTCTCCCCCAGTGGCGGGCGTGAGTGGCGGGCAGGAGGCGGAGAGGCCGCCGGCGACGGGGTTTGCTCCGCCTGCATAGGGGCGGTCCGGAGCGGGTCCTCGGGGCAGGGTCGGATAGCTGCCTTTGTCGGCTGCGTTGTTCATACGTGCGTGGGCCGCGACGGAAGGGTTGCGTTGTGCAGGTACGGGGCGGAGGACCGCGGCGGCGCTGACCGAATGCGAGCCGCCCCTGGTCGGGCGCGGGTTCCTGGGGCTTGCCGGGCGCCTGGGGGGGGGCGGGCGCGGTCGTTGGCGTACGGCTGCTCGCGCTCGTACCGCTGCGCTGACCGGATGGGTCTCTGCTGCTCGGGCGCGGACCCTGCGCCGTGCTGGGCGCCCGGTGCTGGGCGGAGTCGCCGACGTACGGCTGCAGCTACGGCTGACCGGATGGGGTCTCCGACGCTCAGGCGCGGGCCTGGTCCTGTGCCGGGCACCCGGTGCCGGGCGCTGTCGTCGGCGTGCGGCTGCAGCTGCGGCTGCGGCTGTCGGATGGGGTCTCTCCGCCGCTCGGGCGCGGGCCCCCTGGCCCGTGATGGGTGCCTGGTGCCGGGCGTGGGTGTCGCGTGCGGCTGCGGTTGGGCGTGCGGCTGGGGAGAAGGAGAGGGCGGTTTCGCGGGTGGGTGGGGTGGGTTTCGTTCGGGGCGGGTGGTGTGGTGGTGGGTTCCGGGGCGCTTGGTTTCAGAACGCGGTGTCTTCGGGGGCTGTGGGGAAGACCGATGGTGGGGTCTCCAGGGCTTCCAGCTCGATTCCCGGGGCCGAGAGGACGACGTCGCCCGCGATGTGGATCTGGTGCTGCTCCCCGGTGTCCAGGGCGTTGACCTGGTACTCGTCCACCAGCAGCGGCCCGTTGTCAGTGGCGTGTGCTTCGCTTTTCAGCAAGGACCAGGACTGGTCGATCGTGCGTGGTGCCAGGACCGGGTCGGTGAAGGCGACGAGGCGGACGCGGGTGGCGGGGGAAGCGGGGGTGAGGCGCAGGAGCCGGGCGGTGGCGATCAGGAACGCCGGGGAGGTGCCGGTGAAGGCGTGGGCGCGGACATTGCCCTCGGTGGCGTGTTCGCCGGTCGGGTCGGTACGGACCCAGGTGACGCCGTCGATGGCGGCGCCCCGTACCTGCCAGCTCGACGCGTGGAGTTCGAGTCGGACGGGGCGGCCGAGGTCGTCGAGGGCGAGGTCGACGGAACCGGCGTGGTCGCCGGAGGGGGTGGTGGTCTGGGAGACGTAGCGCCAGCCGGAGGGGCCCGGGGCGCAGTGGAAGTGTTCTTCGCCGAGAGGGGTGTGGTCGTGGGTGTCGTGGAGCGAATAGCGGCCGCGGGGCATGGGGTCCTCGGGTCTTTCTGGGCCGGGCACGGGGCAGGCCCCCGGAGCGTGGTCCGGGGGCCTGCGTGACAGCCGGTGGCCGGGCCGGGTGATAGCCGGAGCGATACCGCTGCGGTCACTGGGCGCGGGTGGAGCTGTCGGTGGAGCTTTCCGCTGCTGCCTGGTGGCGTGGTGCCGGTGGCTCAGTAGCGGTAGTGGTCCGGCTTGTACGGGCCCTCGACCTTGACGCCGATGTAGTCGGCCTGCTCCTTGCGGAGCGTCGTGAGCTTGACGCCGAGCGCGTCCAGGTGGAGGCGGGCGACCTTCTCGTCCAGGTGCTTGGGCAGCACGTAGACGTCGGTCGGGTACTCCTCCGGCTTCGTGAATAGCTCGATCTGGGCCAGCGTCTGGTCCGCGAAGGAGTTCGACATCACGAAGGACGGGTGACCCGTCGCGTTGCCCAGGTTGAGCAGGCGGCCCTCGGACAGGACGATCAGGACCTTGCCGTCCGGGAACGTCCACGTGTGGACCTGCGGCTTCACCTCGTCCTTCACGATGCCGTCGATCTTCGCGAGACCGGCCATGTCGATCTCGTTGTCGAAGTGACCGATGTTGCCCACGATGGCCTGGTGCTTCATCTTGGCCATGTCGGAGGCCATGATGATGTCCTTGTTGCCCGTCGTGGTGACGAAGATGTCGGCGATGCCGACGACGTCGTCCAGCGTCGAGACCTGGTAACCGTCCATCGCGGCCTGGAGGGCGCAGATGGGGTCGATCTCTGTGACGATCACTCGGGCGCCCTGGCCGCGCAGCGACTCCGCGCAACCCTTGCCGACGTCGCCGTAGCCGAAGACGACCGCGACCTTGCCGCCGATGAGGACGTCGGTGGCGCGGTTGATGCCGTCGATCAGCGAGTGGCGGCAGCCGTACTTGTTGTCGAACTTCGACTTGGTCACGGCGTCGTTCACGTTGATCGCGGGGAACAGGAGGGTCTGGTCCCGGTGCATCTCGTACAGGCGGTGGACGCCGGTGGTGGTCTCCTCGGTCACGCCGCGGATCTCCGAGGCGAGCTGGGTCCACTTCTGCGGGCTCTCACCGAGGGTGCGGTTGAGGAGCGTGAGGATGTGGGCGTACTCCTCGGAGTCCGCGGTCGACGGGTCCGGGGCGGCACCCGCCTTCTCGAACTCGACGCCCTTGTGGACGAGGAGGGTGGCGTCGCCACCGTCGTCCAGGATCATGTTCGGGCCGCCGGTGGGGGTGTTCGGCCAGGTCAGCGCCTGCTCCGTGCACCACCAGTACTCCTCCAGCGTCTCGCCCTTCCAGGCGAAGACCGGGACGCCCTGCGGGGCCTCGGGGGTGCCGTTGGGGCCGACCGCGATGGCGGCGGCGGCGTGGTCCTGGGTGGAGAAGATGTTGCAGGAGGCCCAGCGGACGTCGGCGCCGAGGGCGACCAGGGTCTCGATGAGCACGGCGGTCTGCACGGTCATGTGCAGGGAGCCGGTGATACGGGCGCCGGCCAGCGGCTGCGCGGCGGCGTACTCCTTGCGGATCGACATCAGGCCGGGCATCTCGTGCTCGGCGAGCGTGATCTCCTTGCGGCCGAAAGCGGCGAGGGAGAGGTCGGCGACCTTGAAGTCCTGGCCGGTGGCGACAGTCGTCATGAAGTGCTGCTCCTCGTGAGGTGGTTCGAGGTGGTTGCGGCTGATCTGCGGCGGCGGGCACACGAATGCCCGAGCACTCGCAGCGCAGTCCGTCGGAGGCCCTCTCTCCCTCGGCCGGTCCGTGGACCGCCCGACCGCCATCAGCAGCGACGTCTGGCTAGGTTACGAACCTACACCGATCGGCCCAGCGGTCCCCAGCCCACCCCGGGTGTGATCCTGGCCGGAATTGGCGTGGCGGGTATGGGCAATTCATTTCCATTGGGACATCGCGCGGCCCGGCCGGCCCTGGTGCGCGGGGCTGGGGAGGGGACATGTCGCTGGTCGGGAGCGGGGCGGGGGTTCGTTCGCGGCCCCTGGGCCGGGGCTGAAAATTTTTCCGTCCGGGGTGGGGTGCCCGGTGATCGCGTCCTGATTTCCGGCCGCGTGTCGCCGGGCCCGTCACGGGCAGGGAAGGGAAGGGAGAGGGCGCGAGGGGAGCAGGTGGGCGGGGAGTGCGGAAGGCCCCCGCCCGGTGGGCGGGGGCCTTCGGTGGTGCGTGGCCGTGGCGGACGTACAGCCGCGTCGGACGTACGGGCGCCGCCGGCGTGGAGGCCGTGCGGGCCCGCGGGTCAGTGGGCGGACTCGGTGGCGGGTCCGTCCTTGGGGCGGCCCGGGTTCTCGCCCGCCGCTGCGGCGGCTTCGTTGAAGATGTCCGGCTCCAGGTAGATGACCCGGGCGATCGGGACCGCGGCCCGGATGCGCTCCTCGGCGGCGTTGATCGCGGCGGCCACCTCGGCGGCCGTGTCGTCGTGCTGGACGGCGATCTTGGCGGCGACGAGGAGTTCCTCGGGGCCGAGGTGGAGCGTGCGCATGTGGATGATGCCGGTGACGGTGTCGCCGTCGACGATGGCGTTCTTGATCTGGTCGACGGCCTCGGTGCCCGCGGCCTCGCCCAGCAGCAGGGACTTGGTCTCGGCGGCCAGGACGATCGCGATGACGATCAGCAGGATGCCGATGCAGAGGGTGCCGATGCCGTCCCAGACGCCGTTGCCGGTGGCCAGGGCCATGCCGACGCCGCCGAGGGCGAGGACCAGACCGACCAGGGCGCCGAAGTCCTCCAGGAGAACGACGGGGAGCTCGGGGGCCTTGGCGCGGCGGATAAAGTCCTTCCAGGACTGGTTGCCGCGGGTCTGGTTGGACTCCTTGATCGCCGTGCGGAAGGAGAAGCCCTCGGCGATGATCGCGAAGACGAGGACGCCGACCGGCCAGTACCAGGCCTCGATCTCGTGCGGGTTGTGGATCTTCTCGTAGCCCTCGTAGATGGCGAACATGCCACCGACGGTGAAGAGCACGATGGAGACGAGGAAGGCGTAGATGTAGCGCTCGCGGCCGTAGCCGAACGGGTGCTGCGGGGTGGCTTCGCGCTGGGCCTTCTTGCCGCCGAGGAGGAGCAGGCCCTGGTTTCCGGAGTCGGCGACCGAGTGGACGCTCTCGGCGAGCATCGAGGACGAGCCGCTGAAGAGGAAGGCCACGAACTTGGCCACCGCGATCGCGAGGTTGGCGGCGAGTGCCGCCACGATCGCCTTGGTTCCGCCTGACGCGCTCATGGGTGCAGGGTCCTTCCTGGATGTCCTGGATGCTGCGGCCCGAGCGCCGCGGGGTACGGCCGCACATTGTTGCAGCTTGCCGCGGCGCACGAGAGCCGTGGTGCGTCAGACCACCACAGTGGCGCGGAAAACGGCGCCCGGACCGGACAGTTCGGCCTTTTCGCCCGCCGGTACGAAGACGGACCGGCCGGGAGCGAGGGTGATGTCACCCGCGCGGGGCGTGCCCGCGGTGCACAGCAGGATCTGCGGGGCGCCGTCCGGAAGGGTGACCGGAGCCGCGTCCTCCGCCAGGACGTACCGGGAGAGCCGGAACTCGTCGATCGGGGTCTGGTAGAGCTCCTCGCCCTCGGGCGACGCCTCGGGGCGCATGATGCCGGGGTCGGTGGCCTCGAAGCGGACGATGCGCAGGAGTTCGGGGACGTCGACGTGCTTGGGGGTGAGACCGCAGCGGAGCACGTTGTCGGAGTTGGACATGATCTCCACGCCCAGGCCGTCGAGGTAGGCGTGCGGCACTCCGGCGCCGAGGAAAAGGGCCTCGCCGGGCTGGAGTTGTACGTGGTTGAAGAGCATCGCGGCGATGACGCCGGGGTCGCCCGGGTAGTGGTGGGCGAGGGAGGCGTACATCGCGTACGAGGCCGCCGCGCGGGGTGCGGTGTCCGGGTCGGCGGCCAGGCGGCCGGCCGCCGCGGCGGTCTCGGTGACCGTGGCGGCCATCTCGGCGGGGTCGGCGGTCAGGACGGCGGTGAGGACCTCGCGGAGTGCCGCTTCCTCGGGGCGGGCGCGCAGCAGGTCGACGTACGGCTTGAGGGAGTCGACACCGAGGGATTCGAGGACGTCGGCCGTCTCGGCGGGAACCCGGAAGCCGCACAGACCGTTGAACTCGGTGAGCGCGCAGATCAGTTCGGGCTTGTGGTTGGCGTCCTTGTAGTTGCGGTGCGGGGCGTCGATCGGGACCTGGCGTCGTTCCTCGTCGGCGTATCCCTCCTGCGCCTGGGCGAGGTTCGGGTGCACCTGGAGCGAGAGCGGTGCTCCGGCGGCGAGCAGCTTCAGGAGGAACGGCAGCCGGGGGCCGAACTTCTCCACCGCCGCCTGGCCGAGTTCCGTCTCGGGGGACGCCGCGATGACGTCGGAGAGCGGCTGGGGCTCCGTGGTCCGGCCCGGCTGCGCGCGGGTGATGCGGGAGGGTGCGCCGGGGTGGGCGCCCATCCACATCTCGGCCTGCGGTTCGCCCGTGGGCTCGGTGCCGAGGAGTTCCGGGATGGCGGTCACGGAACCCCAGGCGTAGGGGCGCACGGTGTTGGCGAGGCGGTCCATGGTGGCTCTTTCCGGTCCGGGGGCCCTGGGGCGCCGGGGTGGTGACGCCGGTGGGCCGGGGCAGTGCGTGGTTTTCCGAGGGGTGGTGCGAAAGGGTCAGGAAGGGGGAACGGCCGAGGCGGCCAGGGAGAGGTACGCGGCGGCGAAGTCGGTGACGGCGAGGAGTTCGGCGAGGCTCTCCAGCTCGCTGCCTTCCTCGGGTTCGAGTTCGCTGAGGGCCGTGTCGTGGCCGAGGGCCAGTTCGCGGGCGGCGGGTGCCGCGGAGAGGCCGCCGGTGGGGCGGTCGCGCAGCAGGACCACCCGGGCGCGCAGGGCCTGCGGTTCGTCGACGCGGTCGCGGAAGAAGTCGTCCGGGTCGGCTCCGGCGGCGTAGGTGCCGGCGAGCAGCATGCCGTGGGCGGGCAGCGCTTCGGGCAGCTCGGCGGCGAGGGCGGGGCGGCCGGAGAGTTCGGCGAGCACGGTGGCGAACCGGCGGCCGACCGGGCCCGCGACGGTGCCTTCCGTCCACACCAGCGGGAGGGAGTCGGCGAGTTCCGCGGCGAGGGTCTTGGCCGGGTTGCTGTACGTCACCAGGGCGGGGCCGCAGCGCTCGGCGGTGTGGTCGAGGCGGTCGGCGACGAGTTGCAGGGTGTCGGTGGGCGCGGAGAGGAGGCCGACGCGGTCGAGGAGGACCAGGAGCGGGGTGAGCAGTGCCCACAGGGCGCCGGGGCCCGCGGCGGTGCCCTGGTCGTACTCCTCGTACGGGGCGGTGGCCATCGGCACGACCATGCCGTGCACCCCGTTGACGGACTCGTTCAGCGGGGAGCGTCCCGGGGCGACCGCGACGACGGAGCAGCCGCGGCGGTAGGCCTGTTCGGCGAGGAGGGCGAGGCCGGGTTCGGCGCCGTCCGTCGTCACGATCAGGAGGAGGTCCACGGAGCCGGCCCAGCCGGGCAGTGTCCAGCGCAGGGCGCCCGCGGCGGGGGCGACCCCGGTCGGGTGCAGGCGGGTCACCGGGCAGGCGGCACCGGCGAGGGTGCCCAGCAGGTCGGCGACGCCCGCGGCGGCGGCGCCCGGTCCGGCGATCAGGACGGCGCGGGGGCGGCCCTCCGGCTTGAGCTCGGAGAGGCCGGCCTCGGTGGCGTACCGGGCGGCGGTGCGTACCCGGGCTCCGGCCTCGGCCGCGCCGCGGAGGAGGCCGCGGTGGTCGGCACGGGCCAGTGCTTCCGGAGCGTCGAGCAGCGACTCGTCGAGCATGGGGTGAAGCCTCCGATCGCCTTGCGCGGGTGGTGGGGCGCGGGTGCGGATTGGGACTTGGGCCGGGGGGGGGGTGGCTGGTGGTGCGGGTGCTGGGGCTGCGGGTGCTGGTGCTGGGTGGGGCTGGTGGTGCGGGGTGGGGCTGGTGCCGGTGGGGCTGGGTCAGGAGGGGCGGCGGGCTTCGTCCACGAGGAGGACGGGGATGCCGTCGCGTACCGGGTAGGCCAGGCCGCAGTCCTTGCTGGTGCAGGTCAGTTGCGGGGTGGCGGCTGCAGTCTCGTCCGTGAGGGGGGCGTGGCACGCCGGGCAGGCGAGGATCTCCAGGAGGCCGGCTTCGAGAGGCATGGGGGTCCTTTCGGGGGGTGCGCGCGGGGGCGCGGGAGGGTGGACGGGTATTGGTTCTGGCCTGGTCAGCGTACCGCTGGGGTGGGGGCGGGTGAGGGGGGTGTGGGGCGGGGGTGTGCGGGTCAGGCGGGGGCGTCCGGGGCGGGGGGTTCGGCTCCGCCGGAGCGGTTGGGGGCGGGGGCCGAGCGAGGCCGGGTGGGTGCGGCTCCGCCGGGGGCCGCCCCCTTGCCCGCCCGTTCCGCCCCCGGGGGGCGGCCCCGCCGCCCAAGGGGACGGCGGGGGGTTAGGGGTGGAGGAGGGTGAGGACTTCGTTTCGGAGTTTTTGCATGGTGGGTTCGTCGCGGGCCTCCACGTTGAGGCGCAGCAGCGGCTCCGTGTTCGAGGGGCGGAGGTTGAACCACCAGTCGGCGGACGAGACGGTCAGTCCGTCGAGGTGGTCGAGGGTGACCCCGTCGAGGCCCTCGTACGCGGCGGAGACCTTGGCGGTGCCGGCGGCCTGGTCGGCGACGGTGGAGTTGATCTCTCCGGAGCCCGCGTAGCGGTCGTAGGAGGAGACCAGTGCGGAGAGGGTGCCCTTCTGGCCGCCCAGCGCGGCGAGGACGTGGAGGGCGGCGAGCATGCCGGTGTCCGCGTTCCAGAAGTCCTTGAAGTAGTAGTGCGCGGAGTGCTCGCCGCCGAAGATCGCGCCGGAGTTGGCCATCTCCTGCTTGATGAAGGAGTGGCCGACCCGGGTGCGGACCGGGGTGCCGCCGTGTTCGCGGACCACCTCGGGGACCGACCAGGAGGTGATCAGGTTGTGGATGATCGTGCCGCTGCCGCCGTTGCGGGCCAGTTCACGGGCGGCGACCAGGGCCGTGACGGCGGACGGGGAGACGCCCCGGCCGCGCTCGTCGACCACGAAGCAGCGGTCGGCGTCCCCGTCGAAGGCCAGCCCGAGGTCGGCGCCCTCGGCCACCACACGGGCCTGGAGGTCGACGAGGTTCTTCGGGTCGAGCGGATTGGCCTCGTGGTTGGGGAAGGTGCCGTCGAGCTCGAAGTACATCGGGACGAGGGTGACCGGCAGCGGGGCGAACACGGTGGGCACCGTGTGCCCGCCCATGCCGTTGCCCGCGTCGACGACGACCTTCAGGGGGCGGATCGAGGAGAGGTCGACGAGGGAGAGCAGGTGGGCCGCGTAGTCGGTCAACGTGTCGCGCCGCGTCAGCGTTCCCGGGGTGGCCGCCGGGGCGGGGGCACCGGTCCGCGACCACTCCTCGACCAGCGCCCGGATCTCCGCGAGGCCGGTGTCCTGGCCGATCGGGGCGGCGCCCGCGCGGCACAGCTTGATGCCGTTGTACTGGGCCGGGTTGTGCGAGGCGGTGAACATCGCGCCCGGCAGGTCCAGCGCGCCCGACGCGTAGTACAGCTGGTCCGTCGAGCAGAGGCCGATCTCGGTGACGTCCGCGCCGAGGGCGGCGGCACCACGTCCGAAGGCGCGGGCCAGCCCCGGGGAGGAGGGGCGCATGTCGTGGCCGACGGCGATCGCGTCCGCACCCGTGACCTGTACGAAGGCGGCTCCGAACAGCTCCGCGAGGGGCTCGTCCCACTGCTCGGGGACCACTCCACGAATGTCGTACGCCTTGACGATCTGCGACAGATCAGCAGCCACGGCCACCCCTCCTGAAAGTCCTGTTGGGGCCACCAAACTACCCGTACGGGGGTTCTTCGGACCCTTCGGACCGTGTTCGGACCGTGTGAAGAGCGTCGCTCTTCGCAGGGGGTGTCACCGGCCGGGAACCGGCCCCTCGGGGACGCTGTCCGGCGGGCGCCGCTACTCGGGCGAGCGGAGCACCCTCAGATGGCCCCGCCGGGCGGCGGGATTCGTGGTGCGCGCGCTGGAGGCGTCGGAGTCCGCGGGCACGTCGTGCGGCCTGGCGGCCTCGCGGACGGCGTTGGCCAGGGCTTCGAGGTCGTCACCGCTGGGGCGGGCCGGTGCGGAGGCATCGGTGAGGCGGACCACCTCCCAGCCACGTGGGGCGGTCAGCCGATCCGAGTGCTCGGCGCACAGGTCGTAGCAGTGGGGCTCGGCGTAGGTGGCGAGCGGACCGAGGACTGCGGTCGAGTCCGCGTAGACGTACGTCAGTGTCGCGACAGCAGGGCGGCCGCACGCGGTGCGCGAACAGCGACGTACAGGGCTCACGACGTTGGACGGTACCGCACTCTTGAACGGGCCGCGACGACTCTCCCCCGACGTCACTCCCCCGTGTCGCCCCACGGCCGCTGCCGCGGGCGGCTCGGCGGCGGCCGGTCTGACCTGCGTGGAGACGCGGCCGGCCGAACCACCACCCTCGGCACTTCGGTCACGAACGTCGCCAAAGACGCCAACTGACTCAGGTGTGATGCTCGTTAACAGGGCGATATCCAGCCCCGACTTGGCTGAAATGATCATTCGGCGACAGGTGGCCGACGGTGGGCGGGGCCTGCCGGGAGCGGGTTCGCCGCGCTCCCCGGAGGGCTACGCTGCGTCAGTGATGGACAGCTCCGGACCGTACCGATCCCCCGGGCCGCACTCCGCAGGCCCGCAGCCCGCCGACCCGCACCCCCCGGGACCCCGGCCGCGCAGGCGCGACCGCCACGGCCGCGGCATGCGCGGCCCGGTGGCCCCGCCGCAGGTGCCGCTCTCGGCCAGCAGGGCGGAGGTGTTCGGCGACCTCGTGAAGGACTCCGTGGAACGGCTGGAGCGGCGCCTGCCGCAGCTGGCCGAGGTCGACTTCCTGGTGATCGACGTCCCCCGCACGGGCGGTGCGGACGGCTCCGAGGAGTGGTCGGACGAGCCGGTGCCGCTCGGTGGGGTGATCCCGCCCGAGGGCGACCGCCCGGCGCGCGTGGTGGTCTACCGGCGGCCCGTGGAGATCCGCACCAAGAGCCGCGACGAGCGGGCGATGCTGGTGCACGAGGTCGTGGTGGAGCAGGTCGCGGAGCTGCTCGGGCTGACCCCCGAGTCGGTCGACCCCCGGTACGGGCAGGACTAGCGGGACGTACGGGGCCACGGAGCCTCGCGGGGCCCGGGTGCCGTACCGCCGCGACGAGGCGACGAGGCGACGAGGCGACGACGTACCCCGCACGCCCCCGCCGCAGCGCCCGCACGCGCGCGGGGCGCTGCGGGCGCGTCCGGGCGAGGCCGGACATGCCGCCCTGCGGCGCGGACCGCCGCCCCCGGCAGCCGGTTTCAGACCGTCAGTCCCGCAGTCCCGGCCGCCGCCCCCGGTCGTCAGTCGTCCAGTACCGACAGGTCGTTCTTCGCCCGCGGTACGACGACCGTTCCCTTGTCGTCGGGCAGCGTCTGGATGGTGAACATCGGGATGCCGCCCTCCTGGAACTGGAGCATCCGCGACGCGTGCACCGGGCCGCCCGACACCGTCTCGACGCTGAGCGCGTAGTTCCCCTTGAGGCCGGTGGGCACGGGGGCCGTCACCGACTGGGTCGTACCTGCGTTGATCTTGTACGTCTTGACGACGCTCTGCCCGCCGCCGCTGCCGGGCGACGCGGTCACCCGCACCTCGCCCGCCGCGCCCGGTGCGCTCAGTGACAGGACCGAGCCCTGGGAACGGTTGTCGGCCGCCGTGGAGCGCGCGCCGACCGGGGCGGTCGCCGGGACGAAGGCGACCTCCTGCTTGTCGCCCTTGCCGCGCACGATGCGCACCGCGGCCACCACGGGGGCGCCGCGACCGCCCTGGGACGGGGTGAGCATCAGGGCGCCCGCCTCGCCCTGGCTGACGTTGCGCAGGTCGAGGGTGGTGGTCATGCCGGACTTGACGTGCACCGACTCGGCTCCGGACGGAGTGATGGAGCCGCTCGCGCGCGACAGCTTGACCTTGAGGTCGGCGTCGTCGTCGCCGGTCGCGAACAGCACCAGGCGCACGTTCGTGGCGTCGGCCGGGATGCCCGGGATCACCACGCTGCCGGACGGGTCGGCGGAGACGGTCAGCCAGTCGCTGCCCGCCTTGTCCTCCACGGCCTGCACGGCGGCGGCGACCCGGCCCGCACGCGTGGTGACGTGCACGGTCGCGTCCGGCACCCGGGTGGGCGACAGGGTGGACAGCAGTACGGGCACGCTGGAGTGCGGCGGGACGGTGATGCCCTCCCCCGCGTCGGACTTCAGCAGCCCCTGCGGGCCGTAGAGCCGGACGTCGGCGACGGCCGCCGAGTCGTCCGGGTTGGTGAGGTGGACGTAGTCCTGGCGCGCGGTGGCGGTGCTCGCCCCGGGGAACCAGAAGTCGGTGTCCGGCGCGGAGCAGCGCATTCCGAGCACGCCCCGGGAGCCTCCCGCGGTGACCTTGGTGGTCTGCTGGGCGGCCCAGCCGGGCGCGAGGGCGCCGTCCGCGGTGCCGACCAGGGCCGGGGACTCCGCGCCCTCCGCGGTCGCCGTGACGGGCTTGCCCGGTTCCGTGAGGGAGAGGACCGGCTTCTTGGCGTCCTTGCCGCCGGCGGGCAGCAGCTGCGCCCGGCCCGCGCCGGCCTTGCCCGCGCCGCCGCCCTGCTGGGTGCCCTCGGTCTTCGGGGTGAAGGAGGTGTACGTGGTCTCCGCCAGGTCGGAGGTGCTGGGCGCGGGGCACAGCAGGCTGGAGCGCTCCACCGGCAGCCGGGCCGCCTCCGAGCGGGTGGCCCCGGCGTCGCCCGCCCCGGCGCCGGCCTCGGGCGTGGTGAGCACGGCGAAGCCGGTGACGGCGGCGAGGGCGGTGACGGCGCCGATCAGGGAGAGGGTGGTGCGGTTCATCGGTGGTTGCTCCCGTCGGGGCGCTGCTGGCCGTTGTCCTGGTCGTACGGCGGCTGCTGCTCGGGGTCGTGGGCGGGCCGCGCGGGGTCGTAGCCCGGCTGCGCCTGCTGCCCGTGCTGCCCCGGCTGTCCGTCGTAGCCGCCGCCCGCGTAGGGGTCGTAGCCCTGCGGCGCCTGGGCGGGGGCCTGGTAGCCGTAGGGGTCGTACTGGCCCTCGCCGTAGCCCTGCTGCGGGTCGCCGTAGGGCCGGCCGCCGCCCTGGCCCTGCGGGTAGGGGTCCTGGGCGGGGGCGTACGGGTCCTGCGCGTAGTTCTGCTGCCCGTACTCCGCGTTCGCGTAGGTCGCGCCGTCCCATTCGCCGTACGCCGCCTGCTGGGGCACCGCCGCGTAGGTGTCCTGGCGGTCGTCGGTGTCCTGGGCGTAGTCCGGCTCGAAGCCGGGGGCGGGGTAGGGCGAGGCGTACGGGTCCGCGACCGGGGCCGCGGGCTCCTCCTGCTCGGCCTCCGCCTCGGCTGCGGCGCGCAGCCTGCGGGCCCGGCGGCCCTCGCCCTCGACGGGCTCGGCGGGGAAGTCCGGGGCGGCCTCGTCGGGCAGGTCGTCGTCGATCTCGCGGCGGCGGCCCGGCAGCGCGAGGACGACCAGGAGCAGCGCGAGCGCGCCCTGGGTCCACAGCCAGGCGGTGCGGGTGACGGGTGCCTCGTACGTCAGGTCCAGCTTGCCGCCGCCGGCGGGCAGGTCGAAGCCCTGGGCCCAGCCGTCGACGGTCTTCTTCGTGAGTTCGCGGCCGTCGAGGACGGCCTTCCAGCCGGGGGCGGCGGTGTCCGCCAGGCGCAGCACGCGGCCCTCGCCGCCCGCCGGGACGGTCGTGTGCGCCTCGATGGCCTGGGAGGCGACGGGCAGCGGGTCGGCGCCCTCGCCCGGGGGCACGATCATGAGCCGGGCGACCTGGCGGTCGACTCGCCACAGGGCGCTGCCGTCGAGCTGGCTGAGCCTGCTCAGGCCGGGGGTGGAGTCGAGCACGCGGCTCATCTCGCGGGGTGCGCCGTCGCGTACGAGGACGTAGCGGACGGCGAATCCGCCGAGCTGGCCGGCCTGGTCGGCGCCGGAGCCCGCGACCAGGTTGGAGACGATCTTGTCGAGCTGCGGGGTGTCACCGGCGGCGGCGGTCAGTTCCGCGTCGCCGAGCCGGCCGCCGGAGCCCCGGACGAGCGAGTACGAGACCTCGCCGGCCGAGCCGCTGCCGAGGACCAGGGTGCGGGGCTGGTCGCGGGTGGTGCTCTCCTCCGCGACGAAGGCGGGCACCTGGACGGGGTCGCGCCGGCCGAGCGGGCCGTCGGCGCCGGTGAACATCCAGCCGGCCGCGGTCAGTACGGGGCCGACGGCCGCCGCGAAGGCGATGAGGACGGCGACCGGCTGGCGCCAGCCGAAGTTCTCCGAGGCGACCCGCTCGCGCGCGCCGTCCGCGCCGAGCACGGTGGCGGCGATCAGCGCGAGGCCATAGACCAGCGTCGCGGGTCCGGCCCAGCCGTCCCGGTTGGTCAGTACGGCGAGGACGAGGGCGAGCAGGGCGACGACCCAGGCGGAGCGGATCGCGAACTGGCGCTCGCCGCGCAGCAGTGCGGCTAGGGCGGCCAGCACGATGCCGACGAGCAGCAGTCCGCCGGCCGTCTTGGGGCCGCCGGGGCTGATGCCGAGCAGGTCCAGGGCGCTCGCCGAGCCGGCCCCGAAGGGCACGCCCGCCTCGCGCAGCAGCGCCGCCGGGTCGGTCAGCAGCGACAGCGACCAGGGAGCGAGCACCAGCAGGGGCGTACCGACGGCGGCCACGAAGCGCAGCAGGTACGCCACCAGGTCGTCGCGCCGCAGCGCCAGGACGCCGAGGCCGAGGACGACCGCGAGCGGCCACACGGCGGGGGTGAAGGCGGTCGCGATGCTCAGCAGCAGCGCGTACGACCACACCGAGCGCCAGCTGGAGCGGGCCTGGCCGGTGGCCAGGGCGCCGCTCGCGGAGACCGCGCAGCGCGCGATCAGCGGGAGGAGCACGGCGAGCACGGCGGTGCCGATGCGGCCGCCGGCCAGCGCGCCGGTGACGGCGGGCAGGAAGGCGTAGGCGACGGACGCCCAGGCGCGCAGCAGCCGGGACTCCACCAGGGGCCGGGAGGCGAAGTACGCGGTGAGTCCGGCCAGCGGGACGGAGCAGATCAGCAGCAGCGTCAGGGCGGCCTGGGTGGAGCCGAGGAGCAGGGTCGCGAGTCCGGCGAGGAGGGCCAGGTAGGGCGGGGCGGTCTGGGTGCCGCCGGTGCCGGTGGGGTGCCAGGTGTGGGCGAAGCGCGCCCACAGGTCGGAGGCGCCCTCGGGGGACGGCAGCAGGGCGCCGCCCGCGAGGGAGCCGCCGGTGAGCAGGCCGCGGCAGGCGACCAGGGAGACGAGCAGCAGCAGGGCGAAGAGGACCGGTCCCGGTTTGCGGGCGACCTTCTTGACCCGGGCGAACTGCTCGATCTCCAGGAAGTCGGCGTCGTCGCCGCCGGGGCCGCTCTCGACGGCGCCGTGGCGGGAGCCGCCGGAGTCGGCGTCGGAGCTGCCGCCGAAGGAGCCGACGACCTGTTCGACGGTGGCGCGGACGGTGGCGCCGGGCGGCGGGAACAGCGGGCGCAGTTCGCTCGCCTCGACGGTGCCCTTGCCGCGTGCCTTGCGGGCGGCCAGGACGCGGCCGGGCCGCAGCAGCACGCCGAGCAGGCCGGTGACCTCGTCGACGGCCTGTCCCGGCACCTTGCCGACGAGGTAGGCGAGCGTTCTGAGGACGGTGCCGACGACGAGCCGCAGCAGTACGTAGGGCAGTACCGCGCCCCGCGCGTTGACGAGCATCGTGTAGACGGCGCCGGCCTTGTCGACGCGGTGCGGGTTGGCGACGTTGCGGCCCGCGCAGTCGACGGTGCGGCGCTCGCGGGCGGCGGCCTCGGCGTGCCGCAGGACGGCGTCGGGGGCGACCAGGACGTGGTGTCCGGCGGTGTGCGCGCGCCAGCAGAGGTCGACGTCGTCGCGCATCAGCGGCAGCCGGCGGTCGAAGCCGCCGAGCTCCTCCCAGACGTCGCGGCGGATCAGCATGCCGGCGCTGGAGACGGAGAGGACGGAGCGGACCTGGTCGTGCTGGCCCTGGTCCTGTTCGCGGCGGTCCAGGCCGGTCCAGCGGCGGCCGCTGTTGGCGATGGAGACGCCGACTTCCAGGAGCTGCTTCTTGTCGTACCAGCCGCGGAGCTTGGGGCCGACGATCGCGGCGTACTGGTCGGAGTCGGCGACCCTGAGCAGTTCGGCGAGGGCGTCGGGGGCGGGCGCGCTGTCGTCGTGCAGCAGCCACAGCCACTGGACGGGCTCGCCGTGCGGCAGGTCCGGCATGTCGTAGGCGTCGTCGCGCCACTGCCTGCCGACCGGGTCCCAGCCGCTGGGCTTCTTCAGGTAGGGCAGTTCCTCGGGGGTGAGGACGCCGGCCGTGCGGACGGCCTCCTCGACGGCCGTGCCGAAGCCGGTGCGGCGGGCGAGGTGCAGGACCCGTTCGTCGCCCAGCGCCTCGGTGACGAGGCGGGCGGAGTCGTCGGCGCTGCCGGTGTCGGCGGCGACGGCGTTCTGCACGGGGCGTTCCTGGCCGAGCAGCCCCTGGAGCACGTCGGGGAGCCAGCGCGCACCGTCGTGGGAGACGAGTACGGCGGTGACGACGTGCCGGGGGAACTCGGGCGGGTTGGCGGCGGCCGCGTACGGGGCCGTTGATTGGCTGACGGACATCGACGTACGGGCCCTCCGGCCATGCTCCGGGGGTCGCGCCCCGGAAGGCTGGTGTAGCTGACTGCGGTGCACGCGCGTGCCCTTGGGGCGTCGGGTGCGTTCGCTGGACAGCGGCCCACACTAACGGCTGCGCATACGGACGGTCCGCCGCCTGCGGGGAAGGGGCAGGCGGCGGACCGTCTTTTGTGTACGAGCTTGTGCTGTTTTGCTGGGGTGGTGGTGCGAGCTCCGCGGGGTGGGCGCGTGGTGCGCGGACCCGGGGTGGCTCAGACGGCGGCCTTCTTCAGCCGGCGGCGTTCACGTTCCGACAGCCCGCCCCAGATTCCGAAGCGTTCGTCGTTCGAGAGGGCGTATTCAAGGCATTCGGAGCGGACTTCACAGGCGAGGCACACCTTCTTCGCCTCACGCGTGGAACCGCCCTTCTCGGGAAAGAAGGACTCGGGATCGGTCTGGGCGCACAGTGCGCGCTCCTGCCAGCCGAGTTCCTCGTCCGCGTCCTCGACCAGCAGTTGCTGGAACAGCTCGGTCATGTGCGCCCCTCGTCTGTCTTTTGCTTCCCCGTGATGTTGCCGTTACGAATCCGGCCGAACGACACGAGTGAAATTACAAGTGTGTAGCTCCGCGGCAGTCAAGCCGGGATCTGCTATTGGGCCCGTTATTCACTCTGCGGAACCAAGGCTAGGCAGAAAGTGTTCAAATCGCCAAAAACCGTGACACTTGGCACCGCCTGATCGACGGGTACCCCGGACAGGGAAGAAGACGCGATTTGGATTGATCTTGTTGCGGTCCGCCCGGCGAAGCGACTCGGATCACAGTCGGGTCACGGGACGGCAACGGTGCGCGCGAGCACGGCGGCAGCGCGATGAAGCGCGGTTTCTCCACGCCAGGGGGTGCACAAACCTTTCTCCGGCCGACGTAACCGGAAGAGGTGAAACATCAGGGCCAAACCGGCGATCGAGTTGACAGCGGGTGACAATGCCCGTCACCTTGTTTCCATGCCAGCGACCGCAGTGCTCTCCGGGACCCACACTCGTGTGGTCCGCAGCGCTGCCCCGGTGCGCCGCATGTCCGCGGGCTGTTGTCTCAGCTGCCGCTGTCACAGCTGTTGAAGCCACCCGCGCTCCAGCTCTGACCCCCTTCGCACGCCGCACCCCGCGTGCCGTTTCCGCGGTTCACCACCGCGCGACTCCGCGGCTCACCCCGCGACCCGTTCTGCGACACCCCAGCACTCTCCTGCCGAGGAACCCCCGCATCATGAACAGCGACAGCGACCTCCAGATCGCCGGCGACATCCTTGAGGTCACGCACCTTCTGGCCCCCGCCCGTGAGCACCCCTCCACCGTGGCCGAATTCGCCGGAATCGCCCGCGCCATCGCGGCCGACCGGGCGCGCTGGGCCCCGCTCGTCCAGTACGACGCCACCACCCGCTGGTACCACCGGCTGAGCACCGGCCCCGGCTACGAGGTGTGGCTGCTGAGCTGGGTGCCCGGCCAGGCCAGCGGCGCGCACGACCACGGCACGTCGACCGGCGTCCTCACCGTCCTCCAGGGCGAGCTCACGGAGCGTCACGACAAGGGTGCGCGGGTGCTCGGCACGGGCGCGCAGTACGTGTCCGTCCCCGGCCACGTCCACGAGGTCGTCAACGACTCCCTGGAACCGGCCGTCAGCCTGCACGTCTACTTCCCGGGCCTGACCGAGATGCCGATGTACGGGGCCGGAGCCGTGGCGTCGGCCGCCTCCCCGGCCGCTCCCCCGGCCGCCCGCCCGAACGTCGGCGCTTCCTGACGCGCTTCCTGGCAGAGCCCGCCCGTCGCCCGACCACCGCCCCTCAAGGATTCAGGCTGCGCCTGACAGAGCCCGCCCGTCGCCCGACCACCGCCCCTCAAGGATTCAGGCTGCGCCTGACAGACTTCGGGCATGCGCATTGTGGTTCTGGCAGGCGGTATCGGTGGTGCTCGTTTTCTTCGTGGGCTGAAGGAGGCGGCACCGGACGCGGACATCACGGTCATCGGCAACACCGGTGACGACATTCATCTGTTCGGGCTGAAGGTCTGCCCCGACCTCGACACGGTGATGTACACCCTCGGCGGTGGCATCAACGAGGAGCAGGGCTGGGGCAGGGCCGAGGAGACCTTCCAGGTCAAGTCCGAACTCGCGGCCTACGGGGTCGGGCCCGAGTGGTTCGGGCTCGGCGACCGGGACTTCGCCACGCACATCGTGCGGACCCAGATGCTGGGGGCGGGCTACCCGCTGAGCGCGGTCACCGAGGCCCTGTGCGAGCGGTGGCAGCCGGGCGTGCGGCTGATCCCGATGTCCGACGACCGCGTCGAGACCCATGTGGCGGTCGACGTGGACGGCGAGCGCAAGGCGGTGCACTTCCAGGAGTACTGGGTGAAGCTGCGCGCCTCGGTCGACGCGCAGGCGATCGTGCCGGTCGGCGCGGAGCAGTCGAAGCCGGCGCCCGGCGTCCTGGAGGCCATCGCGGAGGCCGACGTCATCCTCTTCCCGCCGTCCAACCCGGTGGTGAGCGTCGGCACGATCCTCGCCGTCCCTGGCATCCGCGAGGCCATCGCCGACGCGGGGGTGCCGGTGGTCGGCCTCTCCCCCATCGTCGGCGACGCCCCCGTGCGGGGCATGGCCGACAAGGTGCTGGCCGCGGTGGGCGTCGAGTCGACGGCGGCGGCGGTGGCGCGGCACTACGGGTCCGGGCTGCTGGACGGCTGGCTGGTGGACACCGTCGACGCGGGCACCGTGGGGGCGGTCGAGGAGGCGGGGATCCGCTGCCGGGCCGTGCCGCTGATGATGACGGACCTGGCGGCGACGGCCGCGATGGCGCGCGCCGCGCTGGAGCTGGCCTCGGAGGTACGGGCGTGAGCGTCGCGGGTACGCAGCGGGAGGCGGCGGGGCCGCCGTCGTACCGGGTGTGGGCGGTCCCCGGGCTGCCCGAGGTACGGCAGGGCGACGACCTCGCCAAGCTGATCGCGGACGCGGAGCCCGCGCTGGCCGACGGCGACGTGCTGCTGGTCACCTCGAAGATCGTGAGCAAGGCGGAGGGGCGGATCGTCGCCGCGGACTCGCGCGAGGAGGCGATCGACGCGGAGACGGTGCGCATCGTCGCCCGGCGCGGCACGCTGCGGATCGTGGAGAACCGGCAGGGCCTGGTCATGGCCGCCGCCGGGGTTGACGCCTCCAACACCCCGGCGGGCACCGTGCTGCTGCTGCCCGAGGACTCCGACGCCTCGGCGCGGGCGATCCGGGACGGCGTACGGGACGCGCTGGGCGTGGAGATCGGCGTGGTCGTCACCGACACCTTCGGGCGGCCGTGGCGCAGCGGGCTGACCGATGTGGCGATCGGGGCGGCCGGGGTGCGGGTCCTGGACGACCTGCGGGGCGGCACGGACGCGTACGGCAATCCGCTGAGCGCCACGATCGTGGCCACCGCCGACGAACTGGCCGCCGCCGGTGACCTCGTGAAGGGCAAGGCGGCGGGGCTGCCGGTGGCGGTGGTGCGGGGGCTGCCCCACGTGGTGCACACGGGTGCGGACTCCGACGCGGACGCCGGGGACGTGGGGGCGCGGGCGCTGGTGCGCGGTGCGGCCGACGACATGTTCCGGCTGGGGACGTCGGAGGCGGTACGGGAAGCGGTGACGCAGCGCCGTACGGTGCGGGAGTTCACCGACGACCCCGTCGACCCGGGCGCGGTGCGGCGGGCGGTCGCGGCGGCGGTGACGGCGCCCGCGCCGCACCACACGACGCCGTGGCGGTTCGTGCTGCTGGAGTCGCAGTCCGCCCGGGTGGAGCTGCTCGACGCGATGCGGGACGCGTGGATCGCGGACCTGCGGGCGGACGGGAAGTCCGAGGAGTCCATCGCGAAGCGGGTGCGGCGGGGGGACGTGCTGCGGCGGGCCCCCTATCTGGTGGTGCCGTGTCTGGTGATGGACGGGGCGCACGACTACGGGCACGCCCGGCGGGATGCCGCGGAGCGGGAGATGTTCGTGGTGGCGATGGGGGCCGGGGTGCAGAACTTCCTGGTGGCGCTGGCCGGGGAGCGGCTCGGGTCGGCGTGGGTGTCGTCGACGATGTTCTGCCGGGACGTGGTGCGGGAGGTGCTGGGGCTGCCGGCGGGGTGGGATCCGATGGGGGCGGTCGCGGTGGGGCGGGCGGCGGTTGATCCGGGGGGGAGGGTGGGGCGGGACGCGGAGGATTTCTTGGTGGTTCGCTGAGGGTCGCCCCTCCGGGGGGGCGGGGTGCGTGCGGGTGTGGGTCCGCTGGAGCTGGGTGGGGTGGGTGCGGGGCTGTCGGGGCTGGGCGGGGGTGGGTCCGGTGGGGGCGTCCGGGGCGGGGTGTTCGGCTCCGCCGGGGGCCGCCCCCTTGCCCGCCCGTTCCGCCCCCGGGGGGCGGCCCCGCCGCCCAAGGGGGCGGGGGGCGGGGAGCGAGAAGGGCGGCCCCGCCGCCCAGAAGGCTCGGGCGGGGGGCAGGAGTGTGCGGCTCCGCCGTGTAGGGGGGCGGGGGCGGATAGGGTTTTGGGGTGGCTGGGCGATTTGGGGTTCGGGGGGTGCTGGGGCCGCTGCGGCGTGGCGGCGGTGATCCCACGTACCGGGTGGCGGCCGACGGGGCCGTGTGGCGGGTGAGCCGTACTCCCGAGGGGCCCGGCACCCTGCGCGTGACGGGCGGGGCCGCGGCCTTCGAACCCGTCGCGGCGTCCGTGAAGGCGGAGGCCTGGGGGCCCGGCGCCGGCTGGCTGCTCGACCGGCTCCCCGCGCTGCTCGGCGCCCTGGACGACCCGGAGCCCTTCGTGGCGCACCACCCGGTGGTGGCCCGCGCCGCCCACCAGCACCCCTGGCTGCGGCTGTGCCGTACCGGCCTCGTGCTGGAGTCGTTGATCCCCTCGATCCTCGAACAGAAGGTCACCACCACCGAGGCCTACCGCTCCTGGCGGCATCTGGTGCGCAAGTTCGGGGAGCCCGCCCCGGTGCCCGAGGGGCCCGGTGTGCCGGACGGACTGTTCGTCGTGCCGGACGCCCGGACCTGGGCGCGCGTCCCCTCCTGGGAGTGGCACCGGGCGAACGTCGACGCCAAGCGCTCCGACACCGTCCAGCGGGCGGTGCGGGTGGCGGCCCGGCTGGAGGAGGCGGCGCACATGCCCTACGAGAGGGCCAAGGCGCGGCTGGAGGCGGTGCCCGGCATCGGGCCCTGGACCTCCGCCGAGACCCTGCAGCGCAGCAACGGCGCCCCCGACGCCCTGACGGTGGGCGATCTGCACCTGCCGGGGATCGTCGGGTACGCCCTGACGGGCCGGCGCGGGGCCACCGACGCCGACATGCTGGAGCTGCTGGCCCCCTACGCGGGCCAGCGCCACCGGGCCGTGCGGCTGATCCTGCTCACCGGGCCGACCCCGCCCCGGCACGGCCCGCGCCGGGCGCCGGGGCGGATCTCGCACCTGTAGCGACGGGACCTACTGGTCCGAGGAGAAGCGGACCGCTGCCGCCGGGAGCACCGCGTCGCACCACACCCGTACGCCGCCGCGCAGTTCGTTGTCCGCGCCGACGATCGCGCCGTCGCCGATCACCGCGTCCGTCAGCACGGCGCGCGCGCCGATCCTGGCTCCCGCGCCGACCAGCGAGTCGGTGACGACCGCGCCCGCCTCGACCACCGCGCCCGCGAGGACCGTGCTGCCCTCGATGCGGGCGCCCTCGCCGATCACCGCGTCGGCGCCCACCGCCGTACCGCCGGTGAGCTTCGCGTCGGCGGCGACGGCCGCACCCGGCATGACGAGGCGGTCGCCGCAGCGGCCGGGCACCGCAGGCGACGGCGCACGGCCCAGCACCAGGTCGGCGGAGCCGCGCACGAAGGCCTGCGGGGTGCCGAGGTCCAGCCAGTAGGTGGAGTCGACCATGCCCTGGAGGTGGGCGCCGGAGGAGAGCAGGTCGGGGAAGGTCTCGCGCTCGACGGAGACCGGGCGGCCCGCCGGGATGGTGTCGATGACCGAGCGGCGGAAGACGTACGCGCCGGCGTTGATCTGGTCGGTGACGATCTCCTCGGGGGTCTGCGGCTTCTCCAGGAAGGCGGTGACCCGGCCGGTGGCGTCGGTGGGGACCAGGCCGAAGGCACGCGGGTCCTCGACGCGGGTGAGGTGCAGGGAGACGTCGGCGCCGGAGGTCTCGTGGGTGGTGACGAGGGCCTCGATGTCCAGGCCGGTGAGGATGTCGCCGTTGAAGATGAGGACCGGCTCGTCGGGGCCGGAGTGCAGCCGGGAGGCGACGTTGCGGATGGCGCCGCCGGTGCCCAGCGGCTCCTTCTCGGTGACGTACTCCAGGTGCAGGCCGAGCGCGGAGCCGTCGCCGAAGTACGGCTCGAAGACCTCGGCGAGGTAGGAGGTGGCGAGGACGATGTGTTCGACTCCGGCGGCTCTCGCACGGGCCAGCTGGTGGGTCAGGAAGGGCACGCCGGCGGCGGGGACCATGGGCTTGGGGGTGTTCACCGTGAGCGGCCGCAGCCGGGTTCCCTTGCCCCCGACCAGGAGGATCGCTTCAGTCACCTTGTCGTCTCTGCTTCCTGCTGGGGCCGGCCGGATGATGGGCGGCCAGTGTATGCAGACTGTTCGATACGTCCCGGTCGGCGCCCCGCGCGGTGAGCGGCGGGGCGCAGCGTGTACGTTGCGGTCCCGTCAGCGTCCCTGGAGGCGGGCCGCGGTCCCTCTGGCGGTCCCGAGCTTCCGGTACAGGTGCCCGCCGGGGCACTCGGTGGCGAAGCCGTCCCGGTGGCCCGAGATCACGTTGAGCCGGACGTCCCTGCCCTTCTTGTAGAGGTTGCTGCCCCCTGAGGTGAGGTGGGTGGTGGCCTTCGGGTTGGCGCCGTGCAGTCCGAGCTTCCAGGCGGCGAGTTTCGCGACGGCGTTCACGGCCGCGGCGGGCGGATTGGAATGGGTGTACGTCCCGAGGACGGCGATGCCCATGCTGTTGGTGTTGAAACCGAGAGTGTGCGCTCCCAGGACCGGCTTGGCCACACCCCCGGCACGTCCTTCGTAGACGTTGCCGCACTTGTCGACGGCGAAGTTGTAGCCGAAATCACGCCAGCCGCTGCTCTTCACGTGGTAGCGGTAGATACTGCGCAGTACTGAGCCCGACTGCGAACAGCTGTACCCGTTTCCGGACGCGCTGTGGTGGACGAAGGCGACCTTGATCGTCTTCGTGTAGACGTTGCCCTTCTCCTTCAGCTTCTCGTCCGCGCCCCAGCCCTTGCGCGTGACGATCCGCGGGCGGGGTCCGATGTGCGGCCGGGCCGCGCCGTACTCCGCTTCCGCTTCGGCCCGGGTCCGCGCCTCGTCCAGCTCCGGGATCTCCAGGCCGGCGGCGGGTGCGCGCAGGGTGCCGCGGCGCGGTTCGGCGCCCGGGTCCACGAGGTCGAGCCGCAGTCCGCGGGGCAGCGCCGCCGGCACCCCGGGGGCGGCGCCGAAGACCGCGCCCGTCGCTCCGGTGCGCGCGGCGCGGGGCAGCACGCGTGCCTCGACCCCGTCGGAGGGGCCGACCCACAGCGGGGCCGTGGAGCCGTGGGTGCGGCCGGTGTTCGCCTCCGCCGACGCGAGGTCCGCGCCGTGGTCGGCGTCGCCCGCCGCCAGGTCCTGCCAGCCGGACCAGACCCGGCCGCCGACGGCTCTCGTACGCACCTGGACCTGGCCGCGCAGCGCGGCGCGCGGGTCGTCCCAGACGACTCCGACCAGCGAGAAGGGCGCCACGTCACGGGAGTTGACGCCCAGCACCGCGCCCGCGCCGGCCGTCGCGGGGGCGGCGGCGGCCAGCGCGCGCCGCGGGCCGTCCGCGTTCCGCCCGCCCAGCGGGGCGAGCGGGACGGACCGGGTGGACCCCGGCAGCTCCGCGGCCTGCGCACCGCCGCGGCCCGCGTTGTCGGAACCCGCCCCGGCCGGAGCGCCGTCGGGCAGGACGAGGGTGAGCGCGAGTACGGACGCGCAGGCGAGAGCGATCGAGGAACCAACGAGTGCACGCATGCACCAAATCTTGGACATAGTCATATAAATCTGTCCATCGGTGAACTGACGCCCTGTCTGCCGGACGGGTGGCCCCCGGCACGGCCGCCGGCCCGCGGCCAAGGCCCCCCGGGCGTACGCTCCTCGGATGAACTCCACCGACCGCACCCCTGCCGACCTGCTGCGTTCCGCGCTCGCCGCGGATCCGGGCCGTCCCCTCGTCACCTTCTACGACGACGCGACGGGCGAGCGCGTCGAACTGTCCGTCGCCACCTTCGCCAATTGGGTGGCCAAGACCGCCAATCTCCTCCAGGGCGACCTCTCCGCGGGCCCCGGCGACCGGCTCGCGCTGCACCTGCCGGCGCACTGGCAGACCGCGGTCTGGCTGCTGGCCTGCTCCTCGGTGGGCGTCGAGGCCGACGTACGGGGAAAGCCGGAGGCCGCGGACGTCGTGGTCAGCGGGCCGGACTCGCTCGACGCGGCACGGGCCGGGCGGGGCGAACGCATCGCGCTGGCGCTGCGCCCGCTGGGCGGCCGGTTCCCCCGGCCGCCGGAGGGCTTCGCCGACTACGCGGTCGAAGTCCCCTCCCAGGGCGACCGGTTCGCGCCCTTCGCCCCCGTCGACCCGGACGAGGTGGCACTGAGCGTCGACGGTACGGAGCTGACGGCGGCCGAACTGGTGGAGCGGGCGCGCGCGGACGCGGCGGCGCTCGGGCTCGGTCTCGGGTCCCGGGTGCTGTCGGGGCTCGGGTACGACACGTGGGAGGGACTGTCCTCCGGTCTGTACGCCCCGCTGGCCGCCGGTGGCTCGATCGTGCTGTGCCGCAACCTCGGTGAGCTGTCCGCCGAGGGGCTCGCGGCACGCGTCGAGAGCGAGCGCGTCACGCACCGGGCGGGCCTGCCCGGCGCGTCGTAACGGAGGTACGCCGCCGGGGCCGCCCATCCGGTGAACCGGGGCGCGGCCTCGCGGACCCGGGAGCGGCCCCGGTACATGATCGGTTGCACGCACAACCAAGCGCTGGTTTCAGCCGTCTACTCCTGCGATCGACGGCCCAGCGTGCCGCCGACTCCGTACAAGGATGGACGCAGACGTGACCGAGACTGCTGGCACGCCCCACGAACCGGACGAGTCGGCAGCAGCGGCCGGGCCACCCGAGTCCCCCGGGGCAGAGGGGGCCACGGAGTCCCCGGAGGCGGCCGGGACCACCAAGGACACGGAGTCTCCCGAGGCCGACGGAACCCCCGAGGCCGACGGCTCCCCCGCCGTCGCGCCGCGGCCCCGTCGGCACTGGGTCCGCTGGGCCGCCGCGGGGGCCGCGGTGGTGGTGCTCGCGGCGGCCGGGACCGGCTGGTGGTTCTACCAGAAGCTGGACGGCAACATCACCACGGACACCAGCGCCGCCGCCGAGCTGCGCACCTGGGAGAAGGAACGTCCCACCCAGGCCCCGGTCGCGCAGAACGCCCAGAACATCCTGCTGATCGGCTCCGACTCGCGGGCCGGCGGCAACGCCAAGTACGGCCGCGACGAGGGCACCCAGCGCTCGGACACCACGATCCTGATGCACCTGGCAGCCGACCGCCGCAGCACGACCGCGGTGTCCATCCCGCGCGACCTGATGGTGGACATCCCCAGCTGCACGAAGTCCGACGGGACGCGCACCCGGGCGATGTTCGCCCAGTTCAACTGGGCGTTCGAGATGGGCGGTACGGCCTGCACGATCCGGACGGTCGAGAAGATGACCGGTATCCGGCTGGACCACCACATGGTGGTCGACTTCCAGGGCTTCAAGGACATGGTGGACGCGGTCGACGGCGTCGACGTCTGCCTCAAGGAACCCATCAACGACCGCGACGCGCACCTGAAGCTGCCGGCCGGCCCGCAGACCCTCAACGGCGAGCAGGCGCTGGGCTACGTACGTGCCCGCAAGAGCATCGGCGGCGGCAGCGACACCGAACGGATGGACCGCCAGCAGCAGTTCCTCGCCTCGCTCGTCAACAAGATGCAGTCCACCGGCGTCCTGCTGAACCCGACGAAGCTCTACCCGGTGCTGGACGCGGCGACCAAGTCGCTGACCACGGACCCCGGTCTGGCCTCGCTGCGCGATCTCTACGACCTGGTGAGCAGTGCCCGGGACGTGCCGACGGACAAGATCCAGTTCATGACCGTGCCGCGGCGCCCCTATACGTACGACAGCAACCGCGACGAGCTGGTGCAGCCGCGGGCGGCGACGCTCTTCAAGCAGCTGCGGGAGGACACCCCCGTCACGGTGACGCCCGCCAAGTCCACCGAACCGGGTGACGGATCGGGTGAAGGGACGCCCGACGGGGGGACGGAGGAGACCGGAGGTGACGGTTCCGACGGAAAGAACGGCACGCGCAAGCCCGACGACCAGGGCCCGGCCACACCCTCTCCGACCCCGACTTTCTCGGGTACAAACGCCGCCACGGGCATGTGCGGGTAAAGCGATTGCCAAACCGTGGGCGAGCCCCGTTGCGTTTTGGATGGATTGCCCGGTTGTAAGGGGCGTGGAATTTGTCACTGCCGTCGCTCGTCCCTGATCTGGACAGATAGTGTGACGCGATCCAGTGCAACGAGCCGCTCAACGGGTCACGCACGCACGACTGGACCGAATGACCGAGCGCCTGGGGGGAGGCGCCTCGCGTGGGACCGACGGAGGACTCAGGCAACCGTGGACGCGCACAGCCGAGGCGGGGCGGACGAGATCGACCCCGCCGACCAGTGGGTTCTCAACCCGCACACCGGCCATTACGAACTGCGACTGGATAATTCCGCAGGGTCCCCGACCCCCAGAGGCGGGCGCCCGCAGGGCGGACCGCGCGGACGCGGCCGGGAGGTCCGCGAGCAGCGCAGCCGGGAGACCGGGTCGCCCAGGCGCGAGGTGCCGCCCCAGCGGAGCCGCAGGCAGTCACCTCCGGACGGTCGTCCGGGGGGCAACGGCAGCGGCGGCGCGCAGCAGGCGGGCCGCCGCAAGCGCAAGCAGGCCAAGCCGCGCAAGCGGGCCCTGAAGGCGACCGGCATCGTCCTGGGTGTCGTGCTGGTGGCCGGCAGCGTCGGCGCGTGGGCGCTGTACGAGCACTTCAACGGCAACCTGAAGTCGGTGGACGTCTCCGGCGGCTCGGGCGGCTTCAAGAAGGACCAGGCCGTCAACATCCTGGTGATCGGCACCGACAAGCGCGTCGGCGAGGGCAACGAGGGCTACGGCGACAAGGACAGCCCCGGCCACGCCGACACCACGATCCTCTTCCACGTCTCCAAGGACCGGACCAACGCCACGGCGCTGTCCATCCCGCGCGACCTGAAGATGCCGATCCCGGACTGCCCCACCAAGCAGGAGGACGGCTCGGAGAAGATCGTCCCGGGCAGCGCGAAGGACCGTTTCAACACCAGCCTCGGCCAGTCCGGCCGTGACCCCGGCTGCACCATGCGCACGGTCAAGCAGCTCACCGGGCTGACCGTCGACCACTTCATGATGGTCGACTTCAACGCGGTGAAGACGCTGACCAGCGCGGTCGGCGGGGTGGACGTCTGTGTCGCCAGGGACATCAACGACAAGGACTCCAAGCTCAAGCTCACCAAGGGCACGCACACCCTGGAGGGCGAGCAGGCGCTGGCCTTCGTACGGACCCGGCACAGCTTCGGCAGCGGCTCCGACCTCAGCCGGATCGAGACCCAGCAGCAGTTCCTCGGCGCGATGATCCGCAAGATGAAGTCCAGCGAGACGCTGACCAACCCGGGCAAGCTCTACAGCCTGGCGGACGCGGCCACCAAGGCGCTGACCGTCGACTCGGGCATCGGCAGCATCGGCAAGCTCCAGTCGCTGGCCGAGGAGCTCTCCAAGGTCGACCCGAAGAACATCACCTTCGCGACGCTCCCGGTGCTCGACAACCCGGACGAGCCGGTGGGCCGCAAGGCCACCGTCGTCGTCAACAACGAGAAGGCCGATCCGCTCTTCGCGATGATGCGCGCGGACACCTCGTTGACCGAGGTGAAGAAGAAGGAGAAGGAACAGAAGGCGCAGGCCAATGCCAAGCAGGACGCCCTGCTGAAGGGCACCAAGGCCGCCGCCGAGGACGTCCGGGTCAATGTCTTCAACGGGGGCGGGCCCAGCGGCGCCGCCCAGGAGACCCTGTCCTGGCTCCAGTTGACCAAGGGCGCCAAGCTGGCGACCAACGGCGGCAACTCGCCGAAGCCCGACATCCCGAAGACCACCCTGGAGTACGGCGAGAACCAGGCCGACCAGGCGCGTGCGCTCGCCGCGATGATGGGCCTGCCCTCCTCGGCGATGAAGCCGACCGGGCAGCAGGCGGCCGAGCGGGAGCCGATGGTGCTCACGCTGGGCAAGGACTTCACGGCTGCGGGGCAGCCGCTCGGCGGACCCGTCAAGGCGCCCGAGGGCATCCAGCGGGCCAACGCCGACAAGTCGGTATGCGCCAAGTGACCGCCGGTCACCGCGCGTTGACAAACATCTGAATGGGAGTGGGTGGGGGGCCGGTGGGCAACAGTGTGCAGGGGGAGGGAACCCGGGCGCGCAGCCTCGGCTGGGACGAGAGTCTCTACGAGGACGGGGCGCACGGGGAGTCCGACACATCGGACAGAGCGGCCGGCTCCGCCGGGGACGGCGGCGGCCACCGCAGGGGAGGCTCCCGGCGGCGCAGGCGCGGCAGCGGCGACGGCGAGGGCCGGAGCAGGAAGAAACGCATACTGCGCTGGACCGCGATAACCCTGGCCGTGCTGATTCTCGGCACGGCCGCCGCCGGCTATCTCTACGTCCGCCACCTCGACTCCAACCTCCGGGGCGGCAACCGCAGCAACAACGAGGGCCCGCCCAAGCCCGAGGCGAACGCGGCCGGGCAGACCCCGCTCAACATCCTCCTCATCGGCTCCGACAGCCGTAACGAGAAGGAGAACCTGGCGCTCGGCGGCAGCAAGGAATCGGTGGGCAGCAAGCCGCTGGCCGACGTGCAGAAGCTGCTGCACGTCTCCGCCGACCGCAAGCACGCCTCGGTGGTGAGCATCCCCCGCGACACCCGGGTGAACATCCCCGAGTGCAGTGACGCCAAGACCGGTGAGAAGTTCCCGAAGACCAACGGGATCATCAACAAGGCACTGGGCCGCGGCGGCCCGAGCTGCGTGCTGGACACCTGGCAGCAGCTCACCGGCATCTACATCGACCACTGGATGATGATCGACTTCTCCGGTGTGGTGAAGATGTCCGACGCGGTCGGCGGCGTCGACGTGTGCCTCAAGCAGGGCGTCTGGGACCGTTCCAAGCCCGGCGTCCGCGGCGGCTCGCACCTCAAGCTCCCGGCGGGCACCCAGAAGATCCAGGGCGAGGACGCGCTGAAGTGGCTGCGCACCCGGCACGCGTTCGAGAGCGACAAGGGCCGCGCCAAGGCGCAGCACATGTACATGAACTCGATGCTCCGCGAGCTCAAGTCGCAGAACGCCTTCACCGACACCGGCCGGCTGACCGACCTGGCGGAGGCCGCCACCAAGGCCCTCTCGGTGTCGGACGAGATCAAGTCGGTGACCAAGCTGTTCAACCTGGCGATGCAGCTCAAGGACGTCCCGTCCGACAGCATCACCATGACGTCGCTGCCCACCGTCCAGGACCCGCAGGACGCCAACCACTACGTGGTCGCCGAGAAGGACGCCGCGAAGGTCCTCACGATGATCCGCGACGACATCCCCTTCGACAAGAACGGCGACAAGAACGACGGCAAGGGCGACGGAAAGCAGGCCAAGAAGCCCGCCGGCCCCAAGCCCAAGGCCCCGATGACGGCCCCCGGCGAGCTGGCGGTCACCGTGCAGAACGGCACCGGTACCGACGCCAAGGGGCCCGTCAAGGGCCGCGCCTCCGACATCGCGGGCGTCCTCACCGGCAAGGGCTACGCCCGTGCCACCGCCAACCGGGAGCCCCCGGCCACCGAGCACACCACGGTCACCTTCCCCAGTGCCGAACTGGAGGGCGACGCGCAGGCGGTCGCCAAGGCGCTCGGCATTCCGGACTCGGCCGTCAAGAAGTCCTCGGCCGCCTCGGGCGTCACCGTGGTCGTCGGCTCCGACTGGCGCACCGGCAACGCCTTCCCGAAGGCCGCCGCACCCACCGCGGGCGACGTGCCGGACAGCGCCGAGGCCGTCACCGGCAACGACACCAAGGCGTGCATGGACGTCTACGCGCCGTACCGCTGGAACGGCAAGGACTGATTCCGGCGGTACGACAGCAGGGCCCGGCCCGCGCCTTCACCGGCGCGGACCGGGCCCTGCTCGCTGTGCGGGTGCGCACCGGACGCCCGCCCGGTGCGCACCCGAGCCGGGTACGTCCGCTCAGACGCCCGCGCCGTGCCCCTGGACCGCGGGGCGGCGGCTGGCGATGACGCGCTTGGCGAGGGACTTCGGCGAGGTGAGGAAGCCGTACCCCCAGGACATGTGCATGGTGGCCAGCGCCACCGGGATCTGCGCGCGGGCCTTCAGGGACAGCCCCTTGCCGGCCGGGACGGAGCCCGCGGTGATCGCGGCGAGGTAGCCGGCCGGGACGACGAAGCCCCACGGGGTGACGAACGCGCCCACCACGACGCCCGCGGCGATGGCGCACACCGCGGTCGGCGGGGCGAGGTAGCGCAGGTTGATGGAGCCGGAGTGGTAGCGGGCGACGACGTGCCGCCAGCGGCCGTAGTCCTTGTACTGCTTGGCGAGCGCCTTCACCGAGGGGCGCGGCCGGTACTGGACCTTCAGTTCGGGCGAGAACCAGATCAGTCCGCCCGCCTCGCGGATGCGGAAGTTCAGCTCCCAGTCCTGGGCGCGGATGAACTCCTCGTTGTAGCCGCCCTGCTGCTCCAGCGCCTCGCGGCGGAAGACGCCCAGGTAGACGGTCTCGGCCTGCTGGGCCTCGCCGCCGGTGTGGAAGGCGGCGTTGCCGACGCCGATCTTCGAGGTCATCGCGGCGGCGACCGCGTCCTCCCAGGCGTTCTCGCCCTCGGCGTGCATGATGCCGCCGACGTTCTGCGCGCCGGTCTCCTCCAGGAGGCGGACGGCGGTGGCGATGTAGTTGGCGGAGAGCATGCCGTGGCCGTCGACGCGCACGACGATCGGGTGGCGGGAGGCCTTGATCGCGGCGTTCAGCGCGGCGGGGGTGCGGCCGGTGGGGTTGGGCACCGTGTGCACCCGGGGGTCCTCGGCGACCAGTTCGGCGGCGATCTCGTCGGTGCGGTCCGTGGAGGGGCCGAGCGCGATCACCACCTCCATCTCGCCGTCGTACTCCTGCTCCAGGATGTGGCGGACCGAGTTGCGCAGGTGCCGCTCCTCATTGAGGACCGGCATGATCACGGAGACCGCGGGGGCGGCGGCGGGGATGGCGTTCACATCGGCTCACGTTACCGCGAACGGGGGACACCCTCGCGCGGCGGCCGTGGCGGTGCCGCGGGCTGCAGATCGTATGGGCATACGGTGCACGCGATCCCCGTCCTGTGCCCTCGCGGAGGTGTCCCCCGTGCCCGTGCCACCCCGTCAGCCAGCCCCGCGCCCGCGAGAGAGCCGCCGACGGGAGCAGCTCGCCCGGGAGCGGCGCTCCGGCGGGAGACGCTCCGGCGACCGGCGTCGCAGGCCGGACGAGCGGCCCCGCTGGGGAATGCGGGCCGCGACCACCCTCTCGGTGCTGGTGCTGGCCGCGGGCGGCATCGGCCACGCGGTGGTGACCAGCATGAACACCCAGATCAGCCGGGTCGACCCGTTCAAGGACATGAAGAACAGGCCCGAGGCCGGGCACGGCATGAACTTCCTGCTGGTCGGCACCGACGGCCGGGACAAGATCACGGCCGAGGAGAAGCAGAAGTACCGGCTCGGCGGCGCCCCCTGCCACTGCACCGACACGGTCATGGTCGTGCACGTCTCCGAGGACCGGAACCGCGCCAGCGTCGTGAGCCTGCCCCGCGACAGTTACGCGGAGATGCCCGAGCACACCGACGAGACGACGGGCGACCACCACAAGTCGCACCCGGTCAAGCTGAACGCGGCGTACGCGGAGGGCGGCCCGGCGCTCACCACCCGCACCGTGGAGCACATGACGGGCGTCAAGATCGACCACTATCTGGAGGTCGACTTCACCAGCTTCATGAAGACGGTGGACGTGCTCGGCGGCGTCGACATCTGCACCACCTCCCCGCTCAAGGACAGCTACACCGGCCTCGACCTCGCGCCGGGCACCCACCGCCTCGGCGGCGGCGAGGCCCTGCAGTACGTACGCTCGCGGCACATCGACGGGGCGTCCGACCTGGGCCGGATGCAGCGCCAGCAGCGCTTCCTGGCGGCCTTCATCGCCAAGGTGACGGACAGCGGCGCGCTGCTGAACCCGGTGAAGTTCCGCGAGGTGGCGGGCACCCTGCTGGGGTCGGTACGGGCCGACAGCGGGTTCGGCACCCCGGAGATGTTCGCCCTGGCGCAGGCGATGCGGGGCTTCACCCCGGCGTCCTCGGAGTTCACCTCCGTGCCGATCGGGCGGATGAGCTTCCCGGTCAAGGGCATCGGGTCCACCCTGAAGTGGGACGAGGCCAAGGCGAAGAAGCTCTTCCAGGCGCTGCGGGACGACCGGCCGCTGTCGGTGCCGCGCCCGAAGAAGCCGCGGGCGACCACGGTGGACGTCTCCCCGGAGCAGGTCCGTGTGCAGGTCGACAACGGCACCCGGATCGCGGGGCTGGCGGGGCGGGTGGAGACGGGGCTGCGCGGCACCGGGTTCCGCACCACCGGCACCCCTGGCAACGGCGCCCGCCGGGACCTGACCCGCACGCTGGTCACCTACGACCCCCGCTGGGACCGCTCCGCCAAGTCCCTGGCGGCGGCCCTGCCGGGCTGCGAGCTGAAGCCGGTGCCCGGCCAGGGGAGCCTGATGCGGGTCACCGCGGGCGCGGACTTCCGCGCGGTCTCACCGGTCCGGGCGGAGGACCCCTACCAGGGCGAGTTCGGCACGGTCACGGGCGACCAGGTCACCTGCCCCTGAGACGGGGCCGCCGGGGTCAGTCGTTGAGTCCGTCGGCGGCCCGGCGGTCGCGCAGCTCCTTGATCGCCCGGCGCCGCGCCAGCCGGTGCGTGCGCCGGATCTGGGCCTCCTGGTAGCGCCGCCGATCGCGCTCCGTCTCAGGTATCACCGGCGGTACGGGGCGCGTCTTGCCGTCCGCGTCGACCGCGGCGAACACCAGGTACGCGGAGCCCACCTGCTGGGCGGGCGTCGACTCGTTCCACCGCTCGGCCAGCACCCGTACCCCGATCTCCATCGAGGAGCGGCCGGTCCAGTTGCACTGCGCCTTGACGTGCACCAGGTCCCCCACCTGCACCGGCTCCAGGAAGACCATCTCGTCCATGGAGGCCGTGACGGCCGGCCCGCCGGAGTGGCGGCCGGCCACCGCACCCGCCGCGTCGTCCACCAGTTTCATGATCACGCCACCGTGCACGGTGCCGAGCAGATTCGTTTCCGCAGCGGTCATGATGTGGCTCAGCGTGGTGCGGGAAGCGGAGGTGGGCTTGCCCGGAATGGGTTCTTCCGGGGCCTGGGCCTGATCTGTCATGCCCTCTACTTTATGCGCGTGCACATTGCATCAGCTCTGCAACAGCCAGGCCCCGATTTCCCACCCGGCCTTCTGGCCACCCCGGCGCAGCCCGCACACTGAGGACATGAGCGACTGGCCCAGTGCACGAAACGACGGCAACGACCGGTACGGCCGAGGCAGCGCGGGAGCACAGCCCGAGGGCCCCCGGGTGATGCGGCATGTGCAGCGCGGCCAGGCCTCCCGGCCCGCTCCCCAGCGCCCCACCGCCCCGCCGCCCGGCGTTCCGCCGCAGCAGTCGCAGGGCTACGACGACGACTACCCGGTCTGGGACGGCGGCGCCCAGCAGGGCGGCAGCCGCAACGACGGGTACAACACCGGCCAGGTCTACGGCGGCGGCAACCGCTCCGGCGGTCCGGGCGGGCCCGGCGGTTCCGGCGGCGGCCGGGGCCCGCGCCCCGCCCCCAACTGGGGACGCCGCATCAAGGTCGGCGCGATCACCGTCGTCTCGGTCCTCGCGATCACCTCGGTCGCCACCTACTTCTGGGCCGACTCCAAGGTCCGCCGCGAGGTCGACCTCTCCAAGGTCATCGACCGGCCGGAGGAGGGCGACTGCACGACGTACCTGATCGTCGGCTCCGACAGCCGCGAGGGCATGAGCGCGGAGGAGAAGAAGAAGCTGCACACCGGCTCCGCCGAGGGCAAGCGCACCGACTCCATGATGATCCTGGCGTCCTGCTCCAGCGGGAACACGATGGTCTCGCTGCCGCGCGACTCGGACGTGGAGATCCCGTCCTTCGTGGGCTCGGAGTCCGGCAAGCGGTACGAGGGCCGTGGCCAGCGCATGAAGCTGAACGCCGCGTACGCCCAGGACGGCCCCGAGCTGCTGGTCCGCACCGTCGAGCACAACACCGGCCTGCGCATCGACCACTACGCGGAGATCGGCTTCGCCGGGTTCGCGAACATCGTGGACGCGCTGGGCGGCGTCGAGCTGGACATCCCCAAGGCGTTCAAGGACAAGAAGTCCGGCGCCGACTTCCAGGCCGGCAAGCAGACCCTCAACGGCGAGCAGGCCCTGGCCTTCGTCCGCACCCGGTACGCCTTCGCCGAGTCCGACCTGGCGCGCACCAAGAACCAGCAGAAGTTCCTGTCGGCGCTGGCCGGCCAGGCGGCGACGCCGGGCACGATCCTCAACCCGTTCTCGCTCTACCCGACGCTCGGGGCGGGTCTGGACACGCTGATCGTGGACAAGGACATGGGGCTGTTCGACCTGGCCGAGATGTTCTTCGCGATGAAGGGGATCAGCGGCGGCGACGGCACCTCGATGAACATGCCGAAGTCGGGCTTCCGGGGCGGCAACGTGGTGTGGGACAAGACCAAGATGAAGCAGCTGGTGAAGCAGATCCAGAACGACGAGAAGGTCACCGTCACCTCGGACTGACCGCGCGCCCGGGACTGACCGCGCCCCCCCCGGACCGAGCCGCCGTCGGGCCCGTCCGGGGCGCCCCGGAAGGGGGTCCGGACGGACGGTCGCGGGCTCTCTCGCGGGCCCGTCCGAGCACATGCGCCCAGGGGCGTCCGCCACGTGCGGGCGCCCCTGTCGCACGTCGGCGCACCGCCGTGCCCGGATCGCCGTACCCGGGTCCCCCGAATGCCACACCCGCCGTGAACCCCCGGCACCCCCGTGCCACGGTTGCCGTACTGCCGTCGCGGAACCGGAGCACCTTTCATGGCATTGCTGCAGGACGACCCGCAAGCCTCCCCCGTCGCGGGCCAGCCGGCCCGCGAGACACCCGGCACGCCACGGGCGGAGCAGCAGGTCACCGACCCTGCCACCGCCCCGGCCGGCACCGAACCCCTGTCCGCCGCCGAGCCCGCGCCCGCCGCCGAGCCGCTGCTGGAACAGGCCCGCGCCCTGCTCGCCGTCCACCCCGTCGCCGACGGGCACAACGGGCTCGCCTGGGCGCTGCGCAGCGTCCCCTGGTCCGACATAGAACTGGGCGAGAGCAGCCTCGACACCGACATCCCCCGGCTGCGGGCGGGCGGCGTCGGTGCCCAGTTCTGGTCGCTGCACACCACGGCGGCCCGGCACACCCCCGCGAAGGACACCGCAGCCGGAACCGGCCCCGCCGAGGGGACGGCAGCGGCGGCGGAAGCGGGCAGCGGTCCCTGCCCGGTCGCCCTCACCCTGGAGCAGATCGACCGCGTCCTCGCCATGGTCCGCAGCCACCCCGAGGGCCTGCGCCTCGCGCTGAACGCGGGCGAGGTCGGTGACGCCCGGTCCTGCCGCCGGATCGCCTCCCTGCTCGGCCCGGCCCAGGCCGCCGCGCTGGGCGACTCGCTCGGCACCCTGCGCTCCCTGCACACCCTGGGCGTGCGCTGCGTCACCCTGAGCGGCACGGCCTGGGCCCGGCCCACCGGGCTCACCCGGTTCGGCCAGGAGGTCGTACGGGAGATGAACCGGATCGGCATGCTCGCCGACCTCAGCGGCGCCGGTGCCGAAACGGCCCGTGACGCCCTTGGTGTCACCAAGGCCCCGGTGATCTTCACCCGGTCCGGGGCAAGCGCCCTGACCGACCACCCGGCGAACGTGCCCGACGACATTCTGTCCGCGCTGCGCGACAACGGCGGCCTGTGCATGGTGCCCCTCGCCGCCGACCGCACCGGCCCCTCGGTCGCCGCCGTCGCCGACCACCTCGACCACGTGCGCGCCCTGGCGGGAGCGGACTGTGTCGGTCTCTCCGGTACGTACGACACGGGCGCCGGCCATCCCGCCGGGCTGGCGGACACCGCCTGCTACCCGCTCCTGATCGCCGAACTCCTCGGCCGGGGCTGGCCGGAGGCCGACCTGGCCCGGCTCACCTGGGGCAACTTCCAGCGGGTGCTGCGGGACGCGGAGTTCACCGCCCGCGCGGCCCAGCAGCGCCGGGGCCCCTCCACCGCCCGCATCGAGGAGATGGACGGCTGAGCGGCGGGCTTCGCCCTCAGGCCCTGGGGCGGCCCATCGCGCGGAACGTCCAGCCCGCCTCGCGCCACTTCGCGGCGTCGAGGGCGTTGCGGCCGTCCAGGATCAGCCGCCGCGCGACCGCCGTGCCCAGCTCCGCCGGGTCCAGCTCGCGGAACTCGCCCCACTCGGTGAGGTGCAGCACGATGTCCGCGCCGCGCACCGCGTCCAGGGCACTCTCCGCGTACCCGAGGGTCGGGAAGACGCGCCGGGCGTTGGCCATGCCCTTGGGGTCGTAGACGGTCACCTGACCGCCCTGGAGGTGGATCTGACCGGCCACGTTCAGTGCGGGCGAGTCCCGCACGTCGTCCGAGTCGGGCTTGAAGGTGGCGCCGAGCACCGCGACCCGCCTGCCCAGGAAGCCGCCCTCCCCCAGCGCCTCGCGCGCCAGCTCGACCATGTGGCCGCGGCGGCGCATGTTGATCGAGTCGACCTCGCGGAGGAAGGTGAGCGCCTGGTCGGCGCCCAGCTCACCGGCGCGGGCCATGAACGCCCGGATGTCCTTGGGCAGGCAGCCGCCGCCGAAGCCGATGCCGGCCCGCAGGAACTTCTTCCCGATCCGCTCGTCGTGCCCGATCGCCTCGGCCAGCTTCGCGACGTCGCCGTCGGCGGCCTCGCACACCTCGGCCATCGCGTTGATGAAGGAGATCTTGGTCGCGAGGAAGGAGTTGGCGGCCGTCTTCACCAGCTCCGCCGTCGGGAAGTCCGTCACCACGAAGGGCGAGCCCTCGCCCAGCGGCCCCGCGTACACCTCGCGCAGGATCTTCTCGGCGCGCTCGCTCTCCACCCCGGCGACGATGCGGTCCGGGTGCAGGGTGTCCTCGACGGCGAAGCCCTCGCGCAGGAACTCCGGGTTCCAGGCCAGCTCGACGCCCTCGGGCGCCAGCTCGGCCAGCAGCTCCTTCAGGCGCGCGGCGGAGCCCACCGGCACGGTGGACTTGCCGACGACCAGAGCGTCGCTCCTCAGGTGCGGGGCGAGGGAGGTGAAGGCGCTGTTCACGTAGCTCATGTCGCAGGCGTACTCGCCGTGCTTCTGCGGGGTGTTGGTGCACACGAAGTGCACGTCGCCGAACTCCCCCGCCTCCTTGAAGTCCATGGTGAAGCGCAGCCGGCCGGTGGCTCCCGGCAGCCCCTCCACGTGCTTGTGCAGCAGTTCCTCCAGGCCCGGCTCGTAGATCGGCACCCGGCCCGCCGACAGCATCTCGATCTTCTCGGGCACGACGTCGAGCCCGAGCACCTCGAACCCCAGCTCCGCCATGGCCGCTGCGTGGGTGGCGCCGAGGTAGCCGGTGCCGATCACGGTGATCCTGAGGGCCATGTGGTGCTCCTAGAGAAACGGGCGGGACAGCGCCGTACTTGCGCGCGGCACAACGCGCCCGAGCATATCCGGGTGCCTGTAGGGGCACATTCAGCGCGAGCCGACGCTGTCGGCAAACTCACGTATCCCTGATCGCCCGCAACCCCTAAAATCAGGGTTATCGATCAGGTTACTTAACGGTAGTTAGCACCTTTGGGAGTGAGAGACCTTGGCAGGTTCGCCCGATTTCGACCTGTACCGCACGTCCGAGGAGCACGACATGCTCCGGGAGACCGTGCGCGCGCTCGCCGAGGCGAAGATCGCCCCGCACGCGGCCGAGGTCGACGAGAACGCCCGCTTCCCGAAGGAGGCCCTGGACGCGCTGATCGCCGCCGACCTCCAGGCGGTGCACGTCCCCGAGGCGTACGGCGGCGCGGGCGCGGACGCCCTCGCCACGGTCATCGTGATCGAGGAGGTGGCCCGCGTCTGCGCCTCCTCCTCCCTGATCCCCGCCGTCAACAAGCTCGGCTCGCTCCCGGTGATCCTCTCCGGCTCCGAGGAGCTGAAGAAGAAGTACCTGGCCCCGCTCGCCAAGGGCGAGGCGATGTTCTCGTACTGCCTCTCCGAGCCGGACGCGGGCTCGGACGCGGCCGGCATGAAGACCCGCGCGGTGCGCGACGGCGACTTCTGGGTCCTCAACGGCGTGAAGCGCTGGATCACCAACGCGGGCGAGTCCGAGTACTACACGGTCATGGCCGTCACCGACCCGGAGAAGCGCTCGAAGGGCATCTCGGCCTTCGTCGTCGAGAAGTCCGACGAGGGCGTCTCCTTCGGCGCCCCGGAGAAGAAGCTCGGCATCAAGGGCTCGCCGACCCGCGAGGTCTACCTCGACAACGTCCGCATCCCCGCCGACCGCATGATCGGCGCCGAGGGCACCGGCTTCGCCACCGCGATGAAGACCCTGGACCACACCCGCATCACCATCGCGGCCCAGGCGCTCGGCATCGCCCAGGGCGCCCTGGACTACGCGAAGGGCTACGTCCAGGAGCGCAAGCAGTTCGGCAAGCCGATCGGCGACTTCCAGGGCGTGCAGTTCATGCTGGCCGACATGGCCATGAAGCTGGAGGCGGCCCGCCAGCTGACCTACGCGGCAGCCGCCAAGTCGGAGCGGGTCGACGCCGACCTGACCTTCTTCGGCGCCGCCGCCAAGTGCTACGCCTCGGACGCGGCCATGGAGATCACCCTGGACGCCATCCAGCTCCTCGGCGGCTACGGCTACACGCGGGACTACCCGGTGGAGCGGATGATGCGCGACGCGAAGATCTGCCAGATCTACGAGGGCACGAACCAGGTTCAGCGCATCGTGATGGCGCGCAACCTGCCCAAGTAACGGACGCGAAAAAAGGGGTGCCCGCCGGGGCACCCCTTTTTTCTTACCGGAATCCTTTCCCGGAGACCTAGGCGACCCCGCCGCCCTTGGTGCGGCAGTAGGAGTCCTTTCCGTCCCGCCGCAGACAGATGGTGAGCGTCAGCTTCTCACCCTCGGGAATGTTGATGGATTCCGACTTGCACGTGCCGTAGCCCCCGGCGACGACCGTCTTCCAGAGCGGACCGGTGGAACGCCGCAGATAGGCCACTGCCGCGAAGCCGTCCTCCTGCGCGTCGCAGACCTGCGTCAGGTCACCGTTGGCGACGAAGGAACCCGCGCCGCCCGAGCGGTAGTCGGTGGTGTAAACGTTGACGATATTCGTGCCGGCCCACGCGCTGCCGCTCGTCAGCATGATGAGTCCGGCCGTGACGGCACCGGTGAAAGCCAATTTACGCTTCATGAATGAGTGATCCCCCAGAACTCACAGGACGCGGGCTCCCCGCGCCGCGCCTGAGAGTAGGCGAACCGCTTCATTCCTGGCAAGGAATTTTATCCTCCGCCCCATTTCCGGAATGCCCGTAATTCTGGCGGAATTCGTCTGACGGAATTCACTGCCGGGCGGGGACCACGGGGCGAGGGGAGGGCGGCCGGAGCCGCCCTCCCTCTGCGGTCAGCCGTCGAGCTGTTCCAGGGTGGCGTTGGACGGGGCCCGGCGGGGCTGGAGGTCGCGGGCGACGGATTCGGCGTCGCGCAGGACCCGTACCGCGTTCTGCCAGGTCAGCTTGGCGAGGTCCGGGGTGGACCAGCCGCGCGAGATCAGCTCGGCGATCAGGTTGGGGTAGCCCGCGACGTCCTCCAGGCCCGCCGGGGTGAAGGCGGTGCCGTCGTAGTCGCCGCCGATGCCGATGTGGTCGATGCCGGCGACCTCGCGCATGTGGTCGAGGTGGTCGGCGACCGTGGCGGCGGTGGCGGTCGGGCGGGGGTTGTCCGCCTCGAAGGCGCGCTGCACCTTCATGCCCCCGGCGGTGGTGTCGAGGTGGTGCAGGCCGTGGGCGCGCATGTTCTCGTCCGCGCGCAGCGTCCAGGAGACCGCCTCGGGGAGGATGAACTTGGGGACGAAGGTGGCCATCGCCACGCCGCCGTTGGCGGGCAGCCGGGAGAGGATCTCGTCCGGGATGTTGCGGGGGTGGTCGCAGACCGCGCGGGCCGAGGAGTGCGAGAAGACGACCGGCGCCTCGGAGGTGTCCAGGGCGTCGCTCATGGTGGTGGCGGCGACGTGCGAGAGGTCGACCAGCATGCCGACGCGGTTCATCTCGCGGACGACCTCGCGGCCGAAGGCGCTGAGGCCGCCGACGCCGGGCTCGTCGGTGGCCGAGTCCGCCCACGGGGTGTTGTCGTTGTGGGTGAGCGTCATGTAGCGGACGCCCAGGGTGTGCAGGGCGCGCAGGGTCGCGAGGGAGTTGTTGATCGAGTGGCCGCCCTCGGCGCCCATCAGGGAGGCGATCCGGCCGCCGTCCCTGCGGGCCGCCTCCATGTCGTCGGCGCTCAGCGCGCGGACGAGGTGGTCGGGGTAGCGGGCCAGCAGCTGGGCGACGACGTCGATCTGTTCGAGGGTGGCGCTGACCGCCGAGTCCCCGGTCAGGTCGGTGCGTACGTACACCGACCAGAACTGCGCGCCGACGCAGCCGGACTTCATCCGGGCCAGGTCCGTGTGCAGGTGGGCGGACTGGTCGGCGCCGATGTCCAGCCGGTCGAGGTCGTAGCGGACCTGCTCGCGCAGGGCCCAGGGGAGGTCGTTGTGGCCGTCGACGACGGGGAAGTCGGCGAGCAGTGCGCGGGCCGCAGCCAGGTGGTCCATGTCTACTTCCCGAAGCCGAAGGAGTCCGCGGTGCCCATGGCCTTGGTGCGCAGGCGCTTGCCCTTCTCGGTGGCCTGCGCGTTCAGCTCCTGCTGGAACTCCCGCATGCGGGCGAGCAGGGCCGGGTCGTGGGCGGCCAGGACGCGGGCCGCGAGGAGGCCCGCGTTGCGGGCGCCGCCGACCGAGACGGTGGCGACCGGGACGCCGGCCGGCATCTGGACGATGGACAGGAGGGAGTCCATGCCGTCCAGGTACTTCAGCGGGACGGGGACGCCGATGACCGGGAGGGGGGTCACCGAGGCGAGCATGCCGGGGAGGTGGGCGGCGCCGCCCGCTCCCGCGACGATCGCCTTGAGGCCGCGGTCCGCGGCCTGCTCGCCGTACGCGATCATCTCGTGCGGCATCCGGTGGGCCGAGACGACGTCGACCTCGTAGGGGATCTCGAACTCGGCCAGCGCGGTGGCGGCGGCCTCCATGACGGGCCAGTCCGAGTCCGAGCCCATCACGATGCCGACCAGCGGTGCGTTACTCAACGATCGTTCCTCGCAGGTAGCCGGCGGCGTGACGGGCGCGGTCCAGCACCTCGTCGAGGTCGTCGCCGTAGGTGTTGACGTGGCCGACCTTGCGGCCGGGCTTCACGTCCTTTCCGTACATGTGGATCTTCGCCTGCGGGTCGCGGGCCATCACGTGCAGGTACGGCTTGTACATGTCGGGGTAGTCGCCGCCGAGGACGTTGCACATGACGGTCCAGGCCGCCCGGGGGCGCGGGTCGCCCAGCGGGAGGTCGAGGACGGCGCGGACGTGGTTGGCGAACTGCGAGGTGATCGCGCCGTCCTGGGTCCAGTGGCCGGAGTTGTGCGGGCGCATCGCGAGTTCGTTGACCAGGATGGCGGGGTTGCCGTCCGCGTCGCGTACCTCGAAGAGCTCGACCGCGAGGTGGCCGACGACGTCGAGTTCGGCGGCGATGCGGATGGCGAGCTGCTGGGCCTCGCCGGAAAGCGCCTCGGCGAGGTCGGGGGCCGGGGCGATGACCGTGTCGCAGACGCCGTCGACCTGCTGCGACTCGACGACGGGGTAGGCGACGGCCTGCCCGTGCGGGGAGCGGACGATGTTGGCGGCCAGTTCGCGGACGAAGTCGACCTTCTCCTCGGCGAGGACCGGGACCCCGGCGCGGAAGGGCTCCTGCGCGTCCTCCTCGGAGCGGACGAACCACACGCCCTTGCCGTCGTACCCGCCGCGCACGGTCTTGAGGATGACCGGGTAGCCCTCCCCCTCGTGGGCGAAGGCGGTCACGTCCGCCGGGTCGCTCACGATGCGGTGGCGGGGGCACGGTGCGCCGATCGCGGTGAGCTTCTCGCGCATCACCCCCTTGTCCTGGGCGTGCACCAGCGCGTCGGGCCCGGGACGGACGGGGATGCCGTCCGCCTCCAGCGCCCGCAGGTGTTCGGTGGGGACGTGCTCGTGATCGAAGGTGATCACGTCGCAGCCGCGCGCGAAGGCGCGCAGCGTCTCCAGGTCGCGGTAGTCGCCGACGACGACGTCGCCGACCACCTGGGCCGCCGAATCCTGGGGGGTGTCACTGAGGAGCTTGAACCTGATACCGAGGGGGATGCCCGCCTCGTGGGTCATCCGGGCGAGCTGTCCGCCACCGACCATGCCTACTACGGGGAACGTCACCCGGACAGGGTATCCGTAGGCATCCACCACCCGGCACGAGCGGTCCTTCGTACGAACCCACAAGGGCCGGGGGGCGTGCGCAGCGGGCCCGCGACCCGGGCGAGACCCGTTCCACAACCGGACGCCGCACGTCATCCCGCCCGACGAGGGGGTGACGGTTAGCATGGCCGGGTTGACGACATCAACCGAACGGGGTCGACGGACATCATGAGCGAACCTGGCGGAACGGCGCTGCGGACCCGCTTGGAGCAGCTCGCGCGCGAGGTCGCCAAGTTCGGAGCGGTGGGCGGTCTCGGCCTGCTGGTCAACATGGCCGCGTTCAACGTGCTGCGGCACACCACCGACCTCCAGGTGGTCCGGGCCAGCGTGCTGGCCACCCTGATCGCGGTCCTCTTCAACTACCTCGGCTTCAGGTACTTCACCTACCGCGACCGCGACAAGAGCGGCCGGGCCAGGGAGCTGACGCTCTTCCTGCTGTTCAGCGGAATCGGGGCGGTCATCGAGAACGGGCTGCTGTACGCGGCGACGTACGGCTTCGGCTGGAACACCCCGCTGCAGAGCAACTTCTTCAAGGTCTTCGGGATCGGGGTGGCGACCCTGTTCCGCTTCTGGTCCTACCGGACGTGGGTCTTCCGGGCGCAGCCGGCGAAGGAGGCCGTGGAGCAGGCCCGCCCGGTGGCTCCGGAGGCGTCCGCGCAGCCGTCCGGCGCGGCGGCGCGCCCCTCGACCTCTCCGGTGCCGAGCCGCCTCACCTGATCGTCTTACCTGATCGTCTTGCCGTTCGCGTCCGGGTCCCGCCTGCTGTCGGGCACGACGGTGGAGAGGAAGAGGGCGAAGACGGCGGGCTTCTGCTGGAGCAGTTCCAGGCGTCCGCCGTCCGCCTCCGCGAGGTCGCGGGCGACGGCGAGGCCGATGCCGGTGGAGTTGCGGCCGCTGATGGTCCGCTCGAAGATCCGTGCCCCGAGGTCGACGGGGACGCCGGGGCCCTCGTCGGTGACCTCGATGACGGCCTGGTTGCCGGTGACCCGGGAGCGCAGGGCGACGGTGCCGCCGCCGTGCATCAGGGAGTTCTCGATGAGCGCGGCGAGCACCTGGGCGACGGCTCCGGGGGTGCCGACGGCCCGCAGGTTCTTCTTGCCCGACCGTACGATCGCCCGCCCGGCGCTGCGGTAGGCGGGCCGCCACTCCTCGATCTGCTGCTTGAGCACTTCGTCGAGGTCGAAGGCGACGGCCGAGCCGGTGCGGGGGTCGCGCGAGTTGGTGAGGAGCCGCTCCACCACGTCGGTGAGGCGCTCGACCTGGGTGAGGGCGATGGTCGCCTCCTCCTTCACCGTCTCCAGCTCGTCGGTGAGGGTGATCTCCTCCAGCCGCATGGAGAGCGCGGTGAGGGGGGTGCGGAGCTGGTGGGAGGCGTCGGCGGCGAGCCGGCGTTCGGCGGTGAGCATGCGCCCGATGCGTTCGGCGGAGGAGTCCAGTACGTCGGCGACCCGGTCGAGCTCGGGGACCCCGTACCTCTTGTGGCGGGGCCGGGGGTCGCCGGAGCCGAGGCGTTCGGCGGTCTCGGCGAGGTCGGTGAGCGGGGAGGCGAGCCGGTTGGCCTGGCGCACCGCGAGCAGGACGGCGGCGACGACGGCGAGCAGGGCGACCGCGCCGATGATCAGCAGGGTGCGGCCGACCTCGCGGGTGACGGTCGAGCGGGACTCCTGGACGGTGACGGACTCGCCGCGCTCGCCGGTGGCGCGGGCCTGGATGACGCCGTCGGTGGGACGGCTGCCGATCTCTATGGGGGCGCGGCCGGGGATCTCGATGCGGGCGTAGCGGTGGTCGCCGACCTGTTTGACCAGGACTTCGCGGCTGACGTTGCCGTCGCCGCCGAGCCGGCCCTCGACGACGCTCACCAGCCGCAGCGCCTCGGAGTCGACGGACTCCTGGGCGCTGTTGCTGATGGTGCGGGTCTCGACGATGACGAGGGAGACCCCGAAGACGGCGATGACGACGAGCACCACGGCGAGCGTGGAATTGATCAGACGGCGGCGCATGGGTCAAGCATGCACGGTGGGGGCGGGGCGCAGGTGCGGGCCGGGCGGGGGCGGGTTGTCCGGCTCCGCCGGGGGCCGCCCCCTTGCCCGCCCGTTCCGCCCCCGGGGGCGGCCCCGCCGCCCAAGCGGGCGGGCGGCGTAGGGCCTGAAGGGAAGGGTCAGCTCTTCTCGAAGCGGAAGCCGACGCCGCGCACGGTGGCGATGTAGCGGGGGTTGGCCGCGTCGTCACCGAGCTTCTTGCGCAGCCAGGAGATGTGCATGTCGAGGGTCTTGGTGGAGGACCACCAGGTGGTGTCCCAGACCTCGCGCATCAGCTGGTCGCGGGTGACGACCCGGCCCGCGTCCCGGACCAGGACCCGCAGCAGGTCGAACTCCTTGGCCGTGAGCTGGAGTTCCTCCTCCCCCATCCAGGCGCGGTGCGACTCGACGTCGATCCGTACGCCGTGGGTGGCGGGGGCCGGGACGGGCTCGGTGGAGCCGCGCCGGAGCAGGGCCCGGACCCGGGCGAGGAGTTCGGCGAGCCGGAAGGGCTTGGTGACGTAGTCGTCGGCGCCGGCGTCGAGGCCGACGACGGTGTCCACCTCGTCGGCGCGCGCGGTGAGCACCAGGATCGGCACGGAGAGGCCGTCGGCGCGCAGCCGGCGGGCGACCTCCAGGCCGTCCATGCCGGGCAGCCCCAGGTCGAGCACGACGAGGTCGATCCCTCCCTGGAGTCCGGCGTCCAGGGCGGTCGGTCCGTCCTCGCGGACCTCGACCTCGTAACCCTCCCGACGCAGTGCGCGGGCCAGTGGCTCCGAAATGGATGCGTCGTCCTCGGCGAGCAGTACACGGGTCATGAGGGGAATGTTAGTCGGCGCGGCGAGTGGGCCGGGGCGTGATCAACAAGGAAGACAGGGCGAGAAGAAGCGCCTGCGACTCAGTTGGCCGATCCTGTGAAGGACCTTTGAATGTGCAGAGTTAGTTCCATAGTCACCTGTGATCCATCTCTCAAGTCCTTCCATATGCCGCACTGTCGTGTCGTAAGGTGGCGAACACGTTTGTTGAAGTATTCGGGGGCCTTTGGCAGCAATGACTGCGAAAGGTCTCTTTCTGTCTGGAGCGGCAGTGGCTAGCCGCCGGTCCGGGCAGCAGTGAATGACCTATGGGCCGGGCTCCGCGCGCAATGATGCGTCTCGCGGGGCGTGGATCCCGGTGCGGTACCCCGCGCCGGTGCCGGCCCACCCCCCACCGGGCGCGTACCCCCGTGTTCCACGTGGACGCGTCCCGAGCAAGCAAGGATCGACATGGCGTCCAGCCTGACGAAGGAAACCCCCGGGGCAGCTGCCGGGGACAAGGCCTTCTTCGGCCACCCCCGCGGCCTGGCCACACTGTTCATGACCGAGATGTGGGAGCGCTTCTCCTACTACGGCATGCGGGCCCTGCTCGTGATGTACCTGGTCTCCGGCGGCGCCGACGCGGCCACCGGCAGCCAGGGCGGCGGCCTCGCGATGACCGCGGCCACGGCCACCGCCATCTACTCCGTCTACGTGGCCATGGTCTACCTCATGGCCATGCCCGGCGGCTGGATCGGCGACCGGGTCTGGGGCGCCCGCAAGACCGTCCAGATCGCCAGCTTCGTGATCGTGGCCGGTCACCTCTCCCTGGCGCTGCCGGGACAGGTGATGTTCTTCGTCGGCCTGTGCCTCATCGCGGTCGGCTCCGGTCTGCTCAAGGCCAACATCTCCACGATGGTCGGTCACCTCTACACCGACCCGAAGGACGTACGCCGCGACGGCGGCTTCACGATCTTCTACATGGGCATCAACCTCGGTGCCGTGCTCGCGCCCTTCGCCATCGGCATCCTGGGCGAGAAGGTCAACTGGCACCTCGGCTTCGGTCTCGCCGCGGTCGGCATGGCGATCGGCTCGATCACCTTCATGATCGGCTCCCGCGGCTTCAACAAGGAGGACGACCGGGTCCCGAACCCGCTGTCCGCCGCCGAGAAGCGCGCCGTCGTCACCAAGGTGCTGGGATGCGCCGCCGTGATCGCGGCCTTCTACCTGCTGGTCGGTTTCACCGACGTCTTCACGCTGACCAAGAACTGGGTGCTCGTCCCGATCATCCTGGCCGGTCTGCTGATCCCGATCGCCGTGCTGGTCAAGATCAAGCGGGACAAGGACCTGTCCGGCGAAGAGCAGACGAAGATGACGGCGTTCATCTACTTCTTCGTGGCTGCCGCCGTGTTCTGGATGATCTTCGACCAGGGCGCCTCGACGCTGTCGCTGTTCGGTGACTCCAAGACCGAGCGCAGCATCTTCGGCTGGGAGATGCCCAACACCCTCTTCCAGGCCCTGAACCCGGGCTTCATCATGCTGCTCGCCCCGGTCGCCGCCGCCGTCTGGCTGGCGCTGGCCAAGCGCAACCGCGAGCCCAGCACGATCGTGAAGTTCTCCATCGCCCTGGCGGTGGCCGGTGCCTCGTTCTTCGTGTTCCTCGTTCCGATGAACCTGGCCACCGACGGCACGAAGGTCACCATGTGGTGGCTGGTGCTCATCTTCCTGATGCACACCGTGGCCGAGCTGTGCCTCTCCCCCGTGGGTCTGTCGCTGACCACGAAGATGGCGCCGAAGAAGTACGCCTCGCAGATGATGGGTGTCTTCTTCCTCGCCGTCACCGCGGGCGACAGCGTGACGGGCATGCTGTCCGTCGCCGGGGTCGACCTCAACAGCCCTGGTGTGGTCGTCTTCGAGGCCGCCGCGGCAGTCCTCGCGGGCGTCCTGATCTACCTGTCGCGCAACAAGGTCCGCGCGCTGATGGGCGAGGTGCGCTGAGCACGCGCCGCACGTGGCTCGTGGCTCGTGGCTCGTAGCTCGTAGCTCGTAGTTTGTACGGAGGGCCGTCGCACCGGATTCGGTGCGGCGGCCCTTTGCCGTTCCGCGCGCCGGTACGGGTTACCGGTCGCCGCGCAGCCGCCGCCACGGCGTGAAGGTGAAGACGGCGCCGCCGAGAAGGATGACGGTGCCGGCGACCAGGGCGAGCGCCTGGAGGCCGCCGTTGTCGTCGGCGCCGGTGTCGGCGAGGTCACCGCCCGCCGCGCCGCCGGAGCCGCCGGAACCGCTGCCGTTGCCACCGGTGCCCGAGTCGCCGCTGCCCGAGTCGCCGCTGCCGCCGCTCGCGCCGCCCGGCTGGGCCGCCGTGTCGAGTTCGAGGGAGACGGGGGCCGCGCCCTTGACCGTGCAGGGGATGGAGATCTTCTGGCCGCCGAGGGTGACGTCGATGGTCAGGGTGCCGGGGGCGAGGGTCGCCTTGCCGCTGGCGCCGGGCTTGTAGGTGCCGGTCATGTCGGGGAGGTCGACCGGCTTGCCCTGCTCCAGGGGTTCCTTGTTGCCGGGGCCCGTCACGGTGGCGGAGCCCTTGTCGGCACCGCCGAGGGTGAGCTGCATGGACGGCTTCAGGGCGCCGGCCGGGAGAGCGGCGGGGCTGTTCATGACGCCCTTGGCCGTGACGACCGTGAGGGCGTAGCTGCCGCCGTCCTTCTTGGCGTTGACGGTGATCTTCGTCTTGATGCCCGCCGGGCCCGGGGACTTGCAGGCGTACTCGACCGCGACCTCCTTGCCGGGGAAGTCGGTCTTGCCGTCACCGCCGCCGGTGCTCCCGCCGGAGTCCGAGCCGCCCGAGCCGCCCGAGTCGGAGCCGCCGGACGCCGCGCCGCCGGAGTCGGAGCCGCCCGTGGCGGCGCCCCCGGTGTTCGACCCTCCTGTGTTCGACCCGCCCGTGTTCGAGCCCCCGGTGTCGGTGCCGCCGGACGCCGCGCCGCCGGTGCCGCCCGATGTCGTACCGCCGGTTCCGCCGCCGTCCGTGACCTTGATCGTCGCGGCGGCCTTCACCTCCTCCTTGGGCGTGCACTTGGTGTCGGTGGACAGCGGCTTGCTGACGTTGATGTTGTACGCGCCGGGGGTGAGCGTGATCTCGCCCGCCTTCTCCAGCTTGAGCTTGCCCTTCATGTCGGGGAGCAGCATGGGGCTGTTCTTCGGGATGGGCGGGTTCTGCCGCGGGCCCTCCATCTTCAGCTCGCCGGTGGCGGCGCCGCCGATCTTGACGGTGCCGGTCGGTTTGACGGTGTCCTTGTCGAGGTCGAGCACGTCCGGGTTCTTGGACGCGGCCTCGACCGTCTTCAGGACCACCTCGATCTCGTCGCCGACCTTCGCGGTGGCGGGCGCGGTCAGCGACACCTTGGTGGTGCCCTGGACGGCGGGGAGACCGGAGATGGGCGGCGGTATGCACTCCGTCTTGTACGCGACCTCGGCGGCCTGCGCGGGCGAGGCGCCCAGCAGGATTCCCGCACCTGTGAGCATCAGCGCGATCCCTGCCGCGCCCATCCTCCGTTGCGTGTTCACGAATTGCCTCTCGACGTAGGGGGGTTGGTGTTCTCGTGCGGTTCCGGTGCGGAAACCTGTGCGTGCGGTGAGGGCGGGTCGTACGGCGCCGGCGGCGGCTGCGGCCCGCGCCGCGCGGGCGGGTCCTTGTGCGGGAAGGCCGGGGGCGCCGGGGCGGGCGGGGGCGCGGGCGTGCTGTCGGGGGTGAACCAGGGCAGCGGCAGCACCGCGGTCGGCGCCTCGGCCTCGGCCTCGGACAGCGCGGGGCCGGGCCGCCCCTGCCCGGCCGTCGGCGGCCCTTCGGGACCCTGCGGCTGTTCCCGCGGCCGTACGGTGCGGTGGCGGGCCGACTGCCGGGGCGTGCGGCCGGGACCGGTGGGCGCGGGGCGGCCCCGTACCGGCAGCGCATCGGGACGCACCCGGTCCACCACCGCCATGCCGATCCGGAAGATCCCCGCCGGGACCACGATGCCCAGCAGCACCCAGAACAGGACCACGCCCCACGGCCGGTCCACGCCCCAGGGCTGGGCGGCGAGCACCTTGGTCCCGTACTTCACCGAGACCAGGTAGTCGCCGTGCGCGCCCGCCGGGAGCTGGACGTCGAGCGCGACCTCGGCCTGTTTGCCGGGAGCGAGGGTGCCGCGCCACTGGCGTTCCTCCCAGACCGGGGCGAACACCCCGTGGGAGGTGCCCACTTGGAAGAGCGGATCGGTGACCGGGGCCGAGCCGAGGTTGCCGAGCTGGAGGACGACCCGGCGGGTCTGCGGGGCGCCGAACCAGGTCAGCAGCGTGCCGGAGCCTTCGAGCCGCACCGTGCGGTCGGTGACCGCGAGCCGGCCCGCGTTCGGGGCGGGCGCGGGCAACGGCGCGACCGGATGGCCCGCCACCTTGAACTCGGCGTCCACCGAGGCCTGTTGGCCGGTGACGGTCGCGACGTGCACGACGCAGGGGCACGGCTTGGGCGGCTCGGCGACCGCGAGTTTGCGGCTGAACGCGCCCTTGGCGTCGGTGGTGACGGCCCGGCCGTCCGCGTTGGCGCAGGAGTTGGTGCCGCCGAGGACGCCGGTGGCGGGTGAGGACTCGCCGCAGATCAGCAGCATCAACAGAGCGCCGGAGCGCCAGCCGCTGCCCTTGACGGTGATCTCGCCCCCCTTGCCCGCCTCGCCCTGGGAGAGGGTGACAACGGGCTTGGCGAGCACCCCGGGAGCGGCCCCCGGCACAAACCCGGACACGGCCACCGCACGAGGCGCGTCCGCCCCGGAGACCGCCCCGGCGGACGCGGCCCCCGACCGGGCTCCGGACGCGCCCGGCACAGCCACCGGGACCACCCCGGACACACCCGCCGCACCGCGCACACCAGCCCCGGAGACCGGCACGACCGAAGCGAATCCCCGCACACCCGCCCCGGCCCCGGGCACCGCGGACGCGGGCCCCGGCAGGGCCCCCGGCGCGGCTTCCGCCGCGGCCCCCGGAAGCGCCGACGCCCCCGGCACCGCCGACGACACCCCCGCTCCCGGGACCGCCAGCGCCGCCGACGCCCCGCCCCCCGCCAGCAGCACGGCCGCCAGGACCGTCGCGAACCTTCGGCTAGCCCTCATCCGGTGCACCCTCCTCGCCGCCCCTCCTGCGTCGTACGATCCACAGCGCCCCGCCCGCCCCGGCGAGCAGCAGCGCCACTCCCCCGCCGAACGCAACCCCCGGGGCCACGAAGTGCGCCGTGGCCGACGCCTCCTCGTGGATGCCGCCGCCCGCGGTGACCGTGAGCCGGGCCTCCGCCCGGTCGAGGGCGGGGGCGCCGCCGTCGGACCAGGGCGCGGCGAGTTCGACGCGGCGGCCGGGGGCCAGCTCTCCGGCCGCGCGTTCCTCCTGGCGCAGCAGCCGGCCGAAGAAGCCGTCCGCGCGGACCGCGACGCGCGGGGCGAGGGTCGTGTTGCCCCGGTTGACGAGGGCGTACCGGACCCCGTCGTCGCCGATCTCCACGTCCTCCACCGAGAGGGCGGCCAGCGTCGGCCCGCTGACCCGCAGCTGTACGGGGGTGCGCTGCTCGCGGCCGTCCTCGGCCGAGGCGACGATCGCCCCGGGGTGGTCGCCCGGCTGCGCGCTCGCCGGGACGGTCACCGTGAACGGGACGTCCGCGCGGGTGCGCGGCGGCACCTTCACGCGTGCCGCCGCCAGCGCGATCCACGCGCCCTCCGCGTCCTCGGTGCGCAGCTGCACGGTGCGCGGCTCGCGGCCGGGGTTGGTGACGGACAGCTTGTCGGCGAAGACCGTGCCGGGGGCGCCCTGGAGGTAGAAGTACGGGCGGCCCTCCCGGTCGGGCCGGGTGCCACCGCCGGACGCCGGGCCGGCCGTCCACGGGTCCACGGCCAGGGCGGCGGGCACGGGTCCGGCGGCGTACAGCAGCAGTGCCCCCAGGAGGCCCGCCGCGGCACGGAGCCGGAGCCTGCGCACCCGGGGCCGGCGGCCGGGACGCAGGTGCGGATGCGGGTGGGGGTGGGGGTGGGGGTGGGGGTGGGGGTGCTGCTGCGGGCGGGGGCGGAGGCGGTGCACGCGCATCGGTGTCCGGCCGGGTCAGCCCGCGGACCGCTGGGTCTGCCCGGTGCGCTGGTTGCGCCTGGTCAGCCAGAGCACCCCGGCCGCCCCGGACAGCAGGACGGTGCCGCCGAGGGCGCCGAGCGCGGCTGCGGAGTCGAGCGGTCCGGTCTTCGGGAGCTCGCCGCTGCCGGCCGGTCCGCTCTGCGACGTACCGCCGGAGCCGTCCGAGCCGCCGTCCCCGCCGCCGGAGCCGCCGGAGCCCTTGACGTCGAGTTCCAGTGACGGCTTCGGGCTGTTGGAGGGGGTGCAGGTGGTGGTCGTGCCCAGCGCCTTGATGGTGAGGACGGAGGCGGTGAAGGTGACCTTGCCGCTCTTCTTCGGGGTGTAGGTGCCCGAGAGGTCGCTGATCTTGATGGGGGTGTTGGCGGGTATCGCCTCGGAGTTGGCGGGGCCCGCGACCGCGACCGTGCCGCCGTCGGCGCCGCCGACCTTGATGACCGCGCTGGGCTTCATCGCGCCCTTGCCGAGTTCGACGGGGCTGGAGGAGACGCCCTTCTGGAAGGACATGGTGAGGGTGTAGCCGCTGCCGCCCTTGACCGCCTTGATGTCGATCGGGGAGACCGCGCCCTTGTTTCCGATCGGGGTCTTGCACTGGTAGTTGACGTCGACGACGTCGGCCTGGGCGGCGGGGGCGGCGATCAGCACCACCGAGCCCGCAACCGCCGCCGCCAGTGCGAGAGTTGTCCGCTTCTGGTACGACACCTTGTGATCCCCTCGTGCGCCGGAGCGCCGCCGGGGCAACGGGACCGGTCCGGCCGGCCAAGTTACTGACGACGCATCAGATTGGGCGCTCAAGGTACGCCGGGGACCTTGGGAGGGGAAGACAAAGAGCACGCCGTATCGGCGTGCTCTCCCACAACAGCTCTGACGTTCGGCCGCCGGGCGGGGACGGTCACCGCCCCGGCGCGGACACGGCCGACGGCTCGGAGCGGGCCCGGTGCGGACACGGCCGACGGCTCGGAGCGGGCCCGGTGCGGACACGGCCGACGGCTCGGAGCCGCCCCGGCGCGGACATGGCCGGCGCCACGGGGCGGGCCCGGCGCGGGCCCGTACGGCACCGCCCCTACGCGGGCGCGGCCAGCTCCGCCCAGACCGTCTTGCCCTCGTCCCCTTCGCCGCTCTCCGGCGTCCGCAGCACTCCCCAGTCCAGGCAGAGCCGCTGCACGATGAACATGCCGTGCCCACCGGGCCGGCCCGCCCGGTGCGGGGTGCGCGGCGCCGGTTCGCCGCCGCTGCGGTCGGTGACCTCCAGCCGCAGCACCTTGCCGTCGCAGGCGACGCGCAGGCTGTCCGGGCCCTGGGCGTGCAGGCACGCGTTGGTCACCAGCTCGGAGACGACCAGCAGGACGTCCTCGGCGGCGGCCCGCCGGTCGGCGGTGGACGCGGGCAGCCAGCCCCAGTCGTACAGCGCCTGACGCGTGAAGTCCCGGGCGAGCGGAACGATGCCGCTGGCGCCGTTCAGCGTGAGGGAACGCACCCGGCCGGCCGCCTCGGCGGCCGCGAAGGCGGCGTCCTCCGTCGCCGCGCCCTCGGCAGCGGCGGTCTCCCCCACCGTGGGCACGTCACCCCCGGGGGCTCCGCCGCCCGCGATGGGAGCGCTACCACCCGCGGCGGGCAGGTCGCCGGCCACGGCGGAGACGTCGCCGCCCACCGCGGTCGCGTCCGCGCCCAGGGGCGGCGCGGTACGGGTCTGGGGCACCGCGGACGCCGACACGGACGCGTCGGAGGCGGAGGCGGACGTGATGCCGTCCGGCTCAGGGCCGAGGTCGCCCGGCGGATGCTGCCGGGTGGTGCTCATCAGCGCTTCACCTCACCGATTCACCAAGTCGTCGTTTGCAGGGTCTTTGGATCCTCCTGCCCGACCGAACGGTGAGAACACCCACCATTCGATGCGGACCGCGCCGCACGGCTGTGCGTGGGGCGCCGGACGGGAGGTAAGAGGTCAGTCCCGGAGGGCGGATTCGAGCGAGTCGTGGACGGTGAAGACCGCCTCCGCCCCGGTGATCTCGAAGACCCTGGCCACCACGGGCTGCATGCCCACCAGATGCACCGAACCGCCGGCCGCCTCCGCCTTCAGGCGGGCGCCGAGCAGCACGTTCAGCCCGGTGGAGTCACAGAATTCGAGCAGCGAGCAGTCGATCACCAGGCGTGTCCGGCCCTGGTCGAGGGCCTGCTCAAGAGGCTCCCTGAGCAATTCGGCCGTGTGGTGATCGAGCTCACCGGCGGGCCTCACGATCTCGTTGTGGCCCTCGGCCCGCACTTCGACGTGAAGCCGGCCCCGGTTCGCGCTGCCGACCGTGCCGCGGTCCATGCCCGTCCCTTTTCGCCGTCGTGTTTCCGTGTACGCGTCTGCTGCCGGCCACCTCGCGGCAGCCGCCCCCGCCCGCACCCAGGGGTGCGCGAAGGCTGCGGGGAATCCCCTCGACAGCAGCAGAAGACTACGCCTTCTTCACACCCACGGGTAGCCGAACAACGCCCTGAACTGGCCTTATTCGGACATAAGGCACTTGCACGTCTGTGCGGCGAGCGGGTAGGGCTAGTAGAGACACATCCGACCACCGCCCGCCCACCACCGGCTTTGGAGGCGCCGCTTCACCGCAGGAACACGTATCGGCTTCGGCAGCCATATGCCGAGAACGATGGAGGAGACCATGTCACCCCGGCTCGACGAAACGCGTACTCACCACAAACAGGACGCGGCGTCGACACCCCCGCCCGAGCAGATCGAGAACGGAACCGGCGTCGCAGGGCTCGTGCCCCGGCAGAGCGCGGCCGCCCCGCAGACGGAGCAGCCGGAGCGGCCCGAGGGCCTCGCCGACCTCCCCGAGATTCCGCCGTACGACGAGGTGGGGCCGCTGGATGCCAGGGCCCTGTCGAAGACGCTCTTCGCGCGCCTCGAATCCCTCGAAGAGGGAACGCACGAGCACGCGTACGTCCGCAACACCCTGGTCGAGCTGAACCTCGCCCTGGTCAAGTTCGCGGCCTCCCGGTTCCGCACCCGCAGCGAACCGATGGAGGACATCATCCAGGTCGGCACGATCGGCCTGATCAAGGCCATCGACCGGTTCGAGCTGAGCCGCGGCGTGGAGTTCCCCACCTTCGCGATGCCGACCATCATCGGCGAGATCAAGCGCTTCTTCCGCGACACCTCGTGGTCGGTGCGCGTCCCGCGCCGCCTCCAGGAACTCCGCCTGGACCTGGCGAAGGCCGGTGACGAACTGGCCCAGCAGCTGGACCGCTCCCCGACCGTCGCGGAGCTGGCCGAGCGCCTGGACATCAGCAAGGAAGAAGTCGTCGAGGGGATGGCGGCGAGCAACGCGTACACCGCCAGCTCGCTGGACGCCCAGCCGGAGGAGGACGACTCCGAGGGCGCGCTGGCCGACCGGATCGGCTACGAGGACCACGGCATCGAGGGCATCGAGTACGTCGAGTCCCTCAAGCCGCTGATCGCCTCGCTGCCCACGCGCGACCGCCAGATCCTCTCGCTGCGCTTCGTGGCCAACATGACGCAGTCGGAGATCGGCGACGAGCTGGGCATCTCCCAGATGCACGTCTCGCGGCTGCTGTCGCGCACGCTGGTCAAGCTCCGCAAGGGACTGACCGTCGAGGAGTGACTCCCCTGCCACCGCGCAGGTGAGCTGTACGTGAAGGGCTGCCCCAGGCCGTATCCGGGGCAGTCCTTCACTGTGTTGTACGGGCTCCGCCTACCCAGCGCCTCACCCGGTACGCACACCGCCGCGCCAGACTTCCCGCACCAGCGGCACACCGGGCCGGTAGGCGAGGTGGACGTGGCTGGGGGCGTCCAGCAGGGCGAGGTCGGCGCGGGCGCCGGGCGCGATACGTCCGACGTCCGTGCGGCGCAGGGCCTGCGCGCCGCCCGCGGTGGCCGCCCACACCGCCTCGTCGGGCGTCATCCCCATGTCGCGCACGGCGAGCGCGATGCAGAACGGCATCGAGGACGTGAACGAGGACCCCGGGTTGCAGTCCGTGGAGAGCGCGACGGTCGCCCCGGCGTCCAGCAGCCGCCGGGCGTCCGGCCACTGGGCCCGGGTGGAGAACTCCGCGCCCGGCAGCAGGGTCGCCACGGTGGAGCTGTGCGCGAGGGCGTCGACGTCGGCGTCCGTGAGGTGGGTGCAGTGGTCGGCGGACGCGGCGTCCAGTTCCACGGCGAGCTGGACGCCGGGGCCGTAGGAGAGCTGGTTGGCGTGGATGCGCGGGTGCAGGCCCTTGGCCATGCCCGCGGTGAGGATCGCCCGCGCCTGGTCGCCGTCGAACGCGCCCTTCTCGCAGAACACGTCGATCCAGCGGGCGTACGGGGCGCACGCGTCGAGCATCTCGCCGGTGACGAGGTCGACGTAGCCGGCCGGGTCGTCGGCGTAGTCCGGGGACACGATGTGGGCGCCGAGGTAGGTGACCTCGTCGGTGTGCTCGGCGGCGATGCGCAGGGCGCGGGCCTCGTCCTCGACGGTCAGCCCGTACCCGGACTTGGTCTCCAGGGTGGTGGTGCCCTGCCGCAGGGCCTCGGCGAGGTAGCGGGCCACGTTGTCGCCGAGGGTGCGGTCGTCGGCGGCGCGGGTGGCGGCGACGGTGGTGCGGATGCCGCCCGCCTTGTACGGCTGACCGGACATCCGGGCGTTGAACTCGGCGGTGCGGTCGCCGGCGAAGACGAGGTGCGAGTGGGAGTCGACGAAGCCGGGGAGGGCGGCGCGGCCGTGGGCGTCGTGGACGGTGTCGGCGGCGGGCGCCCCGGCGGCGGGTCCGACCCAGGCGATCCGGTCGCCCTCGATGACGACGGCGGCGTCCTCGATCAGCCCGAGGGGGCCTTGGCCGAGGGAGGGGTCGTTGGTGACGAGGGTGGAGAGGTGGGTGAGAAGAGTGGTGCTCATGGGGCCTCCGGGTGGGGCGTAGGGGTGGCTGTCCGGGGTGCGGCGACGGGTCCGGGCTAGGACCTCAGAGCGGTCACCGCCTCGGCCAGTGCCCCGCCCACGTCCGCGATCGCCCCGTGCACGCCGTCCCGGACGATCTCCCGGCCTCCGACCACCACGTGCCGCACGTCCACGGCGGACGCCGCGAAGACCGCCGTCTCGGCGCCCAGTATCGGCACCGCGCCGGCCGTGCGGACCGAGTCCAGGGCGAGGGTCGCGAAGTCCGCGAGCGAGCCGGGCTCGATGGTCCCGGCGTCCGGCCGCCCGAGCGCCGCGTGCCCGTCGGCGGAGGCGGCCCGCAGCAGGGCCGCCGCCGTCCAGTGCCCCCGGGTCCGGGTCCGCAGCCGCTCGTTGAGCTCCATCGCCCGCGCCTCCTCGAAGAGGTCGATCACGGCGTGGCTGTCGCTGCCCAGCGAGAGCGGGGAACCGGCGCGCTGCAGGGCCACGGCGGGGCCGATGCCGTCGGCCAGGTCCCGTTCCGTGGTGGGGCACATGCACGTGCCGGTGCCCGACTCGCCGAGCAGCGCGATGTCCTCGGGGGTGAGGTGGGTGTTGTGGACGCCGGTGGTGCCCGGTCCCAGCACCCCGTGGTCCGCGAGGAGCCGGGTGGGGGTGCGGCCGTGCGCGGCCAGGCACGCGTCGTTCTCGGCCGTCTGCTCGGAGAGGTGCACGTGCAGCGGTGCCTGCCGGTCCTGGGCCCACTTGGCGACCGTGGACAGCTCGTCCGCGGGCACCGCGCGCACCGAGTGGATCGCCGCGCCGTGGATCACCTGCGCGGAGTCCGTGAGGCCGGAGGAGACGCGGGTGGCCCAGTCCTCCGCCGTGCCGTCCGAGAAGCGCAGCTGGTGCGCGTTGGGCGGTTCGCCGAAGCCGGAGGACAGGTACGCGGTGTCCAGCAGGGTGAGCCGGACGCCCGCGTCGGACGCCGCCGCGACGAGCGCCTCGCCCATCGCGTTGGGGTTGTCGTAGGGCCTGCCGCCCGGCGCGTGGTGCACGTAGTGGAACTCGCCGACCGCGGTGATCCCGGCCAGCGCCATCTCGCCGTACACCGCCCGCGCGAGTGCGTGGTAGGTGTCCGGGGTGAGCCGGGAGGCCACCGCGTACATGACCTCGCGCCAGGTCCAGAAGGTGCCGGAGCCGACCTGGACCGTGGAGCGCAGGGCCCGGTGGAAGGCGTGCGAGTGGGCGTTGGCCAGGCCCGGGAGGGTGAGGCCGCGCAGTGCGACGGCGCCCGGGGGCGGGGCCGGGACCTCCTTGCGCACGGCGGTGATCCGGCCGTCCGCCACGTCGACCGCCACCCCCGGCTCGACGTGCGGGTCGAGCCAGGCGTGTTCCATCCAGTACGTCGTCGTACCTGTCATGCGCAGGCGAGCCCTTCCGTGACGTCGGCGAGCGCGCGCACCCCGGCCACGCAGTCGTCCTCGGCTGCGTACTCCGCCGGGGAGTGCGAGACACCGGTGGGGTTGCGTACGAACAGCATGGCGGTCGGGACGGAGGCGGAGAGGATTCCCGCGTCGTGTCCCGCGCCGGTGCCGAGCACCGGGACACCGGTGCCCAGGACACGGGCCAGCTCGTCGCGCAGGGCGTGCTCGAACTCGACGACCGGGGTGAAGGACTCCCGTACGACCTTGAGGTCGATCCCGGCGCGGGAGGCGGCCTCCTGGGCCGCGTTCTCGATGCCCGCGATCACCTGGTCCAGGGTCTCCTGGTCGGCGGCGCGCGAGTCGAGCCAGCCCCGGACCAGGGAGGGGATCGCGTTGACGCCGTTCGGCTCGACGGAGATCTTGCCGAAGGTGGCGACCGCGCCCGCGAGTGCGGCCTCCCGGCGGGCGGCCAGCACGGTCTCGGCGTACGTGAGCATGGGGTCGCGGCGGTCGGCCAGGCGGGTGGTGCCCGCGTGGTTGGCCTCGCCGTGGAAGTCGTACCGCCAGCGGCCGTGCGGCCAGATCGCCGAGGCGAGGCCGACCGGGTCGCCGGTGAGGTCGAGTGCCCGGCCCTGCTCGACGTGGAGTTCGACGAACGCGCCGATGCGGGCGAGCCGCTCGGGGTCGGGCCCGATGGCGGCCGGGTCGTAACCGGCCGCCTCCATCGCCTGCGGCAGCGAGATGCCGTCGCCGTCGCGCAGCTCGTACGCCTTCTCGGGGGTGAGCTGTCCGGCGGCCAGGCGCGAGCCCACGCAGGCCAGCCCGAACCGGGCGCCCTCCTCGTCGCCGAAGTTGGTGATGGCCAGCGGTCTGGTGAACTCCGCTCCCCGGTGGCGGAGTTCGTCGAGCGCGGCGAAGGAGGAGACGACGCCGAGGGGGCCGTCGAAGGCGCCGCCGTCGGGCACCGAGTCGAGGTGCGAGCCGATGACGACGGCGTCCCCGGCGAGCGGGTCGCCCTGCCAGGCCCACTGGTTGCCGTTGCGGTCCACCTCGTACGTCAGGCCCCGGGACTCGGCCTGGGCACGGAACCAGGCGCGGCAGTCGGCGTCCGCGCCGGTCCAGGCGTAGCGGCGGTAGCCGCCCGAGCCGGCGTCGCGGCCGATCGGCAGCAGGTCGGCCCACATGGTGTGGAAGCTGTCGCCGCCGGGGGCTCCCTGAGCCCCCGGCGCGGAGGTCTCGTCGCTCACGCGTCGGCGCCCTTGCCGCTGTCGCCCTCGCGCATGGGGACGCGGACGCCCTGCGCCTCGGCGGTGGCCTCCGCCTCCTCGTAACCGGCGTCGACGTGCCGGATGACGCCCATGCCGGGGTCGTTGGTGAGGACGCGGCGGATCTTCTCGCCCGCGAGCCTGGTGCCGTCGGCCACCGAGACCTGTCCGGCGTGGATGGAGCGGCCCATGCCGACGCCGCCGCCGTGGTGGATGGACACCCAGGAGGCGCCGGAGGCGACGTTGACCATGGCGTTGAGGAGCGGCCAGTCGGCGATGGCGTCGGAGCCGTCGCGCATGGCCTCGGTCTCGCGGTACGGGGAGGCCACCGAGCCGCAGTCGAGGTGGTCGCGGCCGATGGCCAGCGGGGCGGCCAGCGTGCCGTCGGCGACCAGGTTGTTGAAGAGCTCGCCCGCCTTGTCGCGCTCGCCCTGGCCCAGCCAGCAGATGCGGGCGGGGAGGCCCTGGAAGTGGACGCGCTCGCCGGCCATCTTGATCCAGCGGTGCAGGGACTCGTTCTCCGGGAAGAGCTTGAGCAGCTCGCGGTCCGTCTTGTGGATGTCGGACGCCTCGCCGGACAGCGCGGCCCAGCGGAAGGGGCCCTTGCCCTCGCAGAACAGCGGGCGGATGTAGGCGGGGACGAAGCCGGGGAAGTCGAAGGCGCGGGAGTAGCCCGCGAGCTGGGCCTCGCCGCGGATGGAGTTGCCGTAGTCGAAGACCTCGGCGCCCGCGTCCATGAAGCCGACCATGGCCTCGACGTGCCGGGCCATGGACTCGCGGGCGCGGGTGGTGAAGCCGGCCGGGTCCTTGGCCGCCGCGTCCGCCATGTCGTCGAAGGCGATGCCGACGGGGAGGTAGGCGAGCGGGTCGTGGGCGGAGGTCTGGTCGGTGACGATGTCGATGGGGGCGCCCTCGGCGAGCAGCCGCGGCAGCAGTTCGGCGGCGTTGCCCAGGAGGCCGATGGAGAGCGGCTTGCGCTGGTCGCGGGCCTCGACGGCGAGGGCGAGCGCGTGCTCCGGGCTGTCGGCCCGCACGTCCAGGTAGCGGTGCTCGATACGGCGCTCGATGGCCCGCGGGTCGACGTCGACGCAGATCGCGACGCCGTCGTTCATGGTGACGGCGAGCGGCTGGGCGCCGCCCATGCCGCCGAGTCCGGCGGTGAGGGTGATGGTCCCGGCGAGGGTGCCGCCGAACTTCTTCGCGGCGACGGCGGCGAAGGTCTCGTAGGTGCCCTGGAGGATGCCCTGGGTGCCGATGTAGATCCAGGACCCGGCGGTCATCTGGCCGTACATGGTGAGGCCGAGCTGCTCCAGGCGGCGGAACTCCTCCCAGTTCGCCCAGTCGCCGACCAGGTTGGAGTTGGCGATCAGCACGCGCGGGGCCCACTCGTGGGTCTGCATCACGCCGACCGGGCGGCCGGACTGGACGAGCATCGTCTCGTCCTGCTTGAGGGTCTTCAGGGTGCGCACCATGGCGTCGAAGGAGCGCCAGTCGCGGGCCGCCTTGCCGGTGCCGCCGTAGACGACGAGCTTGTCGGGGTGCTCGGCGACCTCGGGGTCGAGGTTGTTCTGGAGCATGCGCAGGGCGGCCTCCTGCTGCCATCCCAGGGCGCTGAGCTCCGTACCGCGCGGGGCTCGTACGGGTCGGGGTCCTGACATGGGGTGCCTCCTGGGGGCGCGACCGTTGATTTGTTATTCACATCCTGGCGATGTGAATAGTTCCAGTCAACACCTGTGGCGCGGTCGCGCGCCGCCCGCTCCCCGGCCGGAGGCGGATCCGGCACCGATGAATTCCGGGCCGCCCCGGGGTCTGTACGTACGTACAGCGGTCACCGACGAGCGGAAGGCACGCCTCCATGACGGACACCGACAACGCCACCGACACCAGCACCGGCCCCACCACGGGCGACGGCCCCGGCGGCATCCGGCCCACCAGCACGACCCTCGGCACCGACTACAGCGAGGAGAAGGCGGTCGCGGCGCCCTGGGCGAAGGCCGAGGAGATCCTGCGGACGGCCGAGCTGTTCTGGATCTCGACGGTGCGCGGCGACGGCCGGCCGCACGTGACGCCGCTGCCCGCCGTGTGGCGGGACGGGAAACTGCACTTCTGCACCGGCCCCGGCGAGCGCAAGGCACTGAACCTCGCCGCGAACCCGCACACCGTGCTGACCACCGGCAACAACAGGTGGAAGGAGGGCTTCGACCTCGTCTACGAGGGCACGGCGGTACGGGTTGCGGACGACGCCCGGCTGCGCGTGCTCGCCGACGCGTGGGAGACGAAGTACGGCTCCGACTGGCACTTCGAGGTGGCCGACGGGCACTTCGGGCACGGGCCGGGGCGCGCGGTGGTCTTCGAGGTGGCCCCGCGCACGGTCTTCGGCTTCGGCAAGGGCACGCCCTTCAGCCAGACCCGCTGGCGCTTCGGGTCCCGTCGGCAAGGCTAGCCACCTTCACAGGTCCTCCGTCGGAATATGCCAGAACTCCCTTGATACGTAAGCAGGTTGCGTAGCGTCTCGGCCATCGGGCAACCCCGGTGAGGCCCGGGAGAAGGGAGTTCTGCGTGTCCGGAATCGACGCATGTCTGGTCGAAGCGATGGAGTTGCCCGGTGCACGCGGGGCGGCCGTCGTCGACTGGACCAGCGGGCTCGCGCTGGGCACGGCCGGGGAGGCCCCGGGCGGCGACGGCGAGACCGCGGCGGCGGAGTCCGCGGAGCTGGCCCGGATGGCCGCCGAGCACGGCACCTTCGCCCCCGGCCCGATGCGCCGCGAGGACGGCAAGGGGCTCCCGGTGGAGGACGTCATCATCACCACCCGCACCGACTACCACCTGCTGCGCTACGTGGAGACGTCCTTCGACAGCAGCGTCTTCCTGCACCTCTGGCTCAGCCGCGACGAAGGCAACCTCGCCCTGGCCCGGCTGCGCCTCGCCGACCTCGCCGAACGGCTGGTACTCGGATGACCACCGCACTGGAGGCACCCCCTCCGCTCTCCCCCATGCTGGTCCGGCTCGCCGAGGAGCGCGCCACCGGAGCGCTGCTGCGCGACCACGGCACCCTCTACCTCGCCGAGGGCCAGGTGGTGCACGCCGAGAGCCCGGCCGCCCCCGGCCTGGAGGTGCTGCTCACCAAGCGGCTGCCCCGCGAGGGCTGGCAGGAGGCCTTCGACCGGGCCGGGCCCTGCGGGCGGGTGGGCCGCTTCCTGGTGGACAGCGGCCGGCTCGCCGACGGCGAACTGGAACTCGCCCATCTGGGCGCCCTGTTCGACGCCGCGTTCTTCGCGCTGGCGCCGGGCAGCGGCCCGACCCGGTTCCGGCACGGCGTGGCGCACTGGATGGGTCCGGTGCGGCCGGTGTCGGCGACGGTGGTGGCCCGCGAGTGCCAGCGGCGCCGGGAGCTGCTCGACGAGCTGTGGCCCTACCCGGAGACCGACAACTCCCCCGTCGTGCGCGGCGATCCGTCCGTGCACGTCACCCGCCGCCAGCAGGACGTGCTCGACCTCGCGGACGGGGTGCGCACCCCCGCCGACATAGCGCGGGAGCTGGGCAGACCGGGTTTCCACACCCTGATCGACGTACGCCGCCTCGCCGCGGCCGGAGCGGTGACGACACCGCGCGAGACCCCCGAGCCCGTCCCCGTCGCCATGCCCCCGTGGATCGGGCAGGTGACCGAGGACCCGGACGTCGCCCTGCTGCGCCGGCTCCGCAACGCCCTGGAGGCACTGTGAGACGCGCTCTGCGCACCCGCACCGTCCGTGCCGCCATCGAGAAGCAGCGCACGGAGAGGAGGGCCGCCGTGCCGCAGCCGAGGCCCCCGGACCCCGAGGTGCTGGAGGAGCTGCGGCGGCTGAGGGCCAGGCTCCCCCAGCTGACCGGGATCGTCGCCGCCAGTGTCGACGGGCTCGTCCTCGCCGAGGACGCCGGACCCGTCGAGGCGGAGGGCGTCGCCGCGCTGACCGCCGCCGCGCTCGGCGTCTCGGTGCGGCTGGCCGAGGCGACCGGTCAGGGCGGCTTCCGGGAACTGCTCGTCCGGGGCGAGGAGGGGTACGTCGCCACGTACGCCGCGGGCGCCTCGGCCGTACTCACCCTGCTCGCCGAGCCCCGTATCAACGTGGGCCGGCTCCATCTCGAAGCGCGGCGGGCGGGGGTGAGGATCGGCGAGCTCGTCGACCGCAGGGACCACGACCGTGACAGCAACAGCCCGGCCACAGCGACCAGTTGAGCAACAGCCACTGGTCCGCCCGGGTCCGAACCCGAAACAGAAGGAAGTGCGACCACTCATGCCCAACACCGAAGCGGCTCTCAAGGACGCGATGACCATCGAGGGCACCATTGGTGTCGCCCTCGTCGACTACACCAGCGGAATGGCGCTGGGCACCGCCGGCGGCAACAAGCAGCTCGACCTGACGGTCGCGGCGGCCGGAAACACCGACGTGGTGCGCGCCAAGGTCCGCACCATGGAACACCTCGGACTGAACGAGGACATCGAGGACATCCTGATCACCCTGAACACCCAGTACCACCTGATCCGCCTGCTGAAGGGCCGCGGCACCAACGGGCTCTTCCTCTACCTGGCGCTCGACAAGGACCGCGCGAACCTGGCGATGGCCCGCCACCAACTCCGGCGCATCGAGGCCGAGCTGGACGTCTGAGACGCCATCCGGGGCGGGGGCGCACTCCCCGGCACGGCGCCCCCGCCCACCCCCTTCGCTCCTACTCCACTACTCCACGAAGAGCCCGCGCAGCCCGGCCCGTACGTCGAACTCCTCCAGCCGCGCCTGCGCGTCCGGCAGCCCGTCGCACATCGCCTCCAGCAGCACCCGCCCCAGCAGCATCGGCGCGCACGCCGTGTCGAAGGCGAGCCCGGTGCCGACCGCGGCCGGAATCAGCAGGTCGCTGTGGGCGGCGACCGGGGCGAACGCGGAGTCCGCGACCGTGATCACGGTCAGCCCCTGCTCGCGCGCGTACGCCAGGGCGTCCACCACCTCGCGCGGATGGCGCGGCAGCGCGAAGCACAGCAGCACCCCGGCGCCGGCCCGGCGGGCCGCGTCGATCCGGTCGGCGAGCATCGAGCCGCCCTCGTCGAGCAGCCGTACGTCCGGGTGCACCTTCGCCGCGAAGTAGGCGAAGCCGCGCGCCTGCGAGGACGCGGCCCGCAGCCCGAGCACCGGCAGCACCGGCGAGGAGGCGAGCAGCGCGCCCGCCCGCTCGACCGGCGCCGGGTCGGCCAGCAGCTCGGCCAGGTGCCGCAGGTTCTCCATCTCGCCGAGGACCGCCTGCTGGTACTCGTTGTACGAGGCCGCCGCGCCCGCCGTACCGTCCGCGGGCGCCACCTCGCGCAGGTGCTTGCGCAGCGCCGGGTACCCGTCGAAGCCGAGCGCGACCGCGAAGCGGGTCACCGACGGCTGACTGACCCCCGCGAGCTCGGCCAGCTCCACGCTGGACAGGAACGGCACGTCCGCCGCCCTGCGCACCATGCTGTGCGCGATCCGCCGCTGGGTCGGAGTGAGCCGCCGCCCCTCGAAGAGCTGCTGAAGCCGCGCGGCGGCGGATCCCGCGCCCGCTTCGCCGCCCCTGCCCGTATCGCCCACAACCGACTCCGCATCCATGTTTTCCAGCCGACCCATTGACATCTATTCAGTCACACAGAACCCTGCATGACCATATACAGACCGCGTGGGAGGGACCTGCACATGCCTCGATCCGCCAAGGACTCCCTGGTCGAACGCCGCTCCATCGACGTGGTCCCGGACTCCGAGCGCCACGGCCGGCCCTTCTCCCAGTTCACCCTGTGGCTCGGCGCGAACCTCCAGATCACCGCCGTCGTCACCGGGGCGCTCGCCGTCGTCTTCGGCGGCGGCCCGCTCTGGTCGATCATCGGTCTCCTCCTCGGCAACGTCCTGGGCGGCGCCGTCATGGCCCTGCACTCCGCACAGGGCCCGAAGCTCGGGCTGCCCCAGATGATCCAGTCCCGCGCCCAGTTCGGCGTCAAGGGGGCGGTCGTCCCGCTCCTGCTGGTCATCCTGATGTACGTCGGCTTCTTCGCGAGCGGCAGCGTGCTCGCGGGCCAGGCGGTCGGCGAGCTGACCCACCTCGGCGACACCACCGGCATCATCGTCTTCGCCGCGGTCACCGCCGTCATGGCGGCCGTCGGCTACCGGGCGATCCACGCGCTCGGCCGGATCGCGGGCGTGATCTGCGCCCTGGCCTTCGTCTACCTCGGCGTCCGGCTGCTCGACAGCATCGACCTCGGCGCGGTGCTCTCCTCCGACACCCGCTTCGACCTGCCGATGTTCCTGCTGGCCGTCTCCCTGTCGGCGTCCTGGCAGCTCGCCTTCGGCCCGTACGTCGCCGACTACTCCCGCTACCTGCCGCGCACCACCTCCGGCCGGGCCACCTTCTGGTGGACGCTGGCCGGGTCCGGGATCGGCTCGCAGTGGTCGATGACCTTCGGCGTGCTGGTGGCGGCGACCTCCGGCGGCGCGTTCATGAAGAGCCAGGTGTCGTACGTGGTGGGCCTCGGCGGGGCCGGGCTCGTCGCCTCCTTCCTCTACTTCGTGATCGCGCTCGGCAAGCTGACCATCAACGTGCTGAACACCTACGGCGGCTTCATGTCGATGGTGACCGGCATCAGCGGCTTCCGGGGGCAGCGGACGCTGTCGCCGCGCGCCAGGTCCGCGTACATCGCCGGGATCATGGTCGCGGGCACGGCGGTGGCGCTCCTGGGCAAGGACAGCTTCCTGACCTCGTTCAAGGACTTCCTGCTCTTCCTGCTGACCTTCTTCACCCCGTGGTCGGCGATCAACCTGGTGGACTACTACCTGATCTCCCGCGAGCGCTACGACATCGACGCCCTGTCCGACCCCCGGGGCCGGTACGGGGCCTGGCGGCCGGACGCGCTGTCGGTGTACGTGCTCGGCGTCCTCGTCCAACTCCCCTTCCTGGTCACGCACTTCTACACGGGCCCGCTGGTCGCCCCGCTGGGCGGCGCGGACATCTCCTGGATCGTCGGCCTGGCCGTACCGGCCCTGCTGTACTGGCTGCTGGCACGGCGGAACACCGCGCACCTGCCGCAGGGCGCCAGCGGCGCTTGCGGGGGTAACCCGCAGCCGGATACGGGGGCTGCCCCCAATGCCAAGGGCGTGCGGGCTCCGTAACGTCGGAGGCATGGACGCATCAGGCCGTGCTCGCGATCCCGAGCTGAAGAAGGACCTGGACGCCACCGTGCACGCCCGGAGGGAACTCGGGGCGGACTACGAGGCGGCCCTGGTCGAGTCGTTCCTGGAGAAGGTCGAGCAGCGCCTCGACTCCGCGGTCGACCGCCGGGTCCGCCGGCAGCTGGCCGAACAGCAGATGGTCGTCGCCCGGGGCGACACCCGGCCCGCGGCGCCCGCGTCGGGGGACGGCGGCTTCGGGGAGCGGTTCGGCTTCGCGATCATCTCGCTGATCCTGGCCATCCCGCTGTCCGCCATCGCGGTGGTCAACGCGGGCCTGGCGGGCCTGCTGATCAGCTGGGTGGGCATCCTCGGCGTCAACGCGGTGCACGCGGCGAAGGGCTGGCCCTGGTCGGCCGGCCACCGCGACCGCGCGAAGACCTCGGAGTGGGACCTCTGAGACACCCGCCGCCCGCGGCACCCCCACCGACCCGGGTGGTGCCGCCGACGGTGCGGGCCTGACGCGGGGACCGCCGCACCCCCGGCTGCCAGCCCAGGGGGCGGGACAACGACGGTCCCCGCGTACGACACGGTCCGGGTCAGGGCCGGTCACCGTGTCACGGGCGCCCGCGGAACCCCGGGAGCCGCTCCGGTGGTCCGTGACGCCGACGAGGACCACTGTGCCCGCGCAGTGTTAAGGGCGTGCTGCGACGACATGTCGCACTCGTACCGTTCACGCGAAGCCCCGCCCACCGGGGCCGGACCGGCGCCGCTTCGGGCTCAGCTCCGGGTGTAGGTACGCGCGCTGCCGCCGTCCGCGTAGCTGCGGACCAGGGTGCTCCCGGACACCCGCAGCGTGGAGGCGCTACCCGTGTCGCACTCCCCCGAGGACGCGGCCCCGTCGACCACCGCGGGCCCGATCTCGGCCGAACCCCCGGACGCCGTGAAGAGGTTGGCGTGCGACACGCACCGCTTTCCGGGCGACTCGGCGACCAGGGTCACCGCCCGTCCGCCGGGGGCCGCCCGGTCCACCGTGACCTTCTGCGTGCCGCCCGAGCCCAGCTTGCGCTCCCACCGGCCGATCAGGGCCGCCGGTATCCGCTCGCTGCCCGCGGCCACCCGGCGCAGCACGGCAGTGCGGTCGATGCCCTTCCAGTGCAGGGTGCCGTCCGGGGCCAGGGTCAGCGTCTGCCCCTTGATGATCGAGCAGCGCGAGCCCGACGCGCCGGAGGCGAAGCTGCCCAGGAGGTTCAGGGCGCCGTCCTCGACCGAGGTGAGCCTGCCGCTGGTGGTGCACTCGTAGCCGGAGTCGAGGCTGGTGGAGCGCATCACGCTCTGTCCGACGGACCCGGCGGTGACGGTGAACCGGCGCTGCTGGCCGATCGGCCGGCCGTTGCGCAGGGTGCTGCCGATCCAGGTGCCGACGTACCCCTGGGGCACGGTGGCCGCAGCGGTGCCGCCCGCCTTGCCGTTCCCGTCGCCGCCCTTGGTGGGGTGCGCGCCGGGCCGCGCGCTTTCCGGGCCGGTGGTCGCGGACGGCTTGCCCCGTCCGCCGGTGCCCGGGGTCCCCTCGGGCAGCGGCACCGCGCCGCCGCCCGGTGCGGACGCTCCGGGGGAGCCCGCCGGCCGCTGGGCGCCGGGCCGTGCGGCGCCCCGGTCGTCCTGGTCGCCCTTGAGCAGGGGGACGGCCACCGCGACGCCCACGGCCAGTACCCCGGCCACGGCCGCCGCCGCGACGAGCGCGCCGCGCCGGGTGCGTGCGCCGGTCCGGGGCCCGGACGCGGTGGCCCCGCCGGGACCGGACCGCACGCCCTCCGCCGGCGTACCCCCGTGGAACCCGCCGGGTGCGGCTCCGCCCGCGGCCGGCGGACCGCCGTACGGCGTCCCCGCGGGCGCCGGGCCCGCCCGCACCGCACCGAACTCCCCGAGGGGAGCTGCCACTTGGCCGCCGGGCGGCGCCCCGGGGTGCGGCCCGCCGGCCCCCAGCCGCATCGTCCCCGGCGCACCCGTGTGCCCGTCCGGCACCGGAGGTGCGGGCGGCCCGGCGGGCGGCCGGTGCTCCGGGCCCGGCTCGGGTTCCGGGTCCACGTCCAGCAGCCGTACCGCCCGCTGCCCCAGCTCCGCGATCAGCCCGGACGGCAGCCACGGCGAGACGGCCGCACCGTCCGCGGCCCCGGCCGCCGCCTCCGCCAGTTCCCGCGGGGTCGGCCGCTCCCGGGGGTCCTTCGCGCAGCACGCCATGATCAGCGGGTGCAGTGCCTTGGGGGCGTCGGACAGGTCGGGCTCGTGCGCCGTGATGCGGAACAGCACCGCGTGGATGCCGCCAGAGCCGCCCCCGTCGCCGAACGGCAGCCGTCCGGTGGCCGCGTAGGAGAGCACCGTGCCCAGCGCGAACACGTCGCTCGCCGGGGTCAGCGCCTCGTCGCGGATCTGCTCGGGCGACATGCAGCCGGGCGATCCGACCACGACTCCGGTGCTGGTCAGCCCGGTTGCCGCGAGCGTGGCGCCGGCGAGGCCCTTGGCGATGCCGAAGTCGATGACCCGGGGGCCCTCGATGGTGACCAGGACGTTGGCGGGCTTGAGGTCGCGGTGGATCAGTCCGGCGGCGTGGATGTCGGACAGGGCGTGGCCGAGGCCGCGGGCCAGGGTGCGCACCGAGTGCTCGGGCAGCGGGCCGTGCCCGGTGATCACGTCGGCGAGCGAGGGGCCCGCGATGTACCCGGTGGCCACCCAGGGCACCTCGGTGTCGCAGTCGGCGTCCAGGACGGGGGCCGTCCAGTCGCCGCCGACCCGGCGGGCCGCGTCGACCTCCTGCCGGAAGCGTTCGCGGAAGGCGCCCTGGGCGGCGAGTTCGGCCCGGATGAGTTTGACGGCGACGGTACGGCCGGTGGCGGACCTGGCCAGGTAGACCCGGCCCATGCCGCCCTCGCCCAGTCTGCCCAGCAGCCGGTAGCCACCGATGGTGCGCGGGTCCCCGTCCCCCAGCCTGTCCACGTCGCGGCCCCTTCCCCCGTGGTGCTTCCGTGCTCCCGGCCCGCGCAGCCCCCGCGCGGGCCGCCGCGCGGCCCGGTGTGCACGGCCGGACGCACGGCAGGCCCGAATCGTACCGTGGGGCCCAGGCCAACGCCTGGGCCCCAACGGCCGCTCCGGGCCCGTGCACGGCCTCTGCGGGAACCCCGGGAGGGGGTCAGCCCCTGGCGAGGAACGCCAGCAGGTCCTGGCGGCTCACCACGCCGGTCGGCTTGCCCTCGACCAGCACGATCGCGGCGGCCGCACCGCCCTTGCCGCCGAGGACGCCCATCAGGTCCTCGACCGGCTCGCCCGAGCCGACCTGCGGCAGCGGGGCGGACATGTGCTTCTCCAGCGGGTCGCCGAGCGAGGCGCGCTGGGCGAACAGGGCGTCGAGCAGCTCGCGCTCCACGACCGAGCCGATCACCTCGGCGGCCATCACGTCCGGGTGTCCGGCGCCCGGCTTCACGATCGGCATCTGCGAGACGCCGTACTCGCGCAGCACCTCGATGGCCTCGCCGACGGTCTCCTCGGGGTGCATGTGCACCAGGTGGGGCATGGTGCCGCCCTCCTTGTACCGCAGCACGTCGTGGACCCGCGCCGAGGGGCCCGCGTCCTCCAGGAAGCCGTAGTCGGCCATCCACTCGTCGTTGAAGATCTTGCTCATGTAGCCCCGGCCGCTGTCGGGGAGCAGGACGACCACCACGTCGTCCGGACCGAGCCGCTCGGCCACCCGCAGCGCGCCGACGACCGCCATGCCGCAGGAGCCGCCGACCAGCAGGCCCTCCTCCTTGGCGAGGCGGCGGGTCATCTGGAAGGAGTCCTTGTCGGAGACCGCGACGATCTCGTCCGTGACGCTCTTGTCGTACGCGGTCGGCCAGAAGTCCTCACCGACGCCCTCGACGAGGTACGGGCGGCCCGAGCCGCCGGAGTAGACCGAGCCCTCGGGGTCCGCGCCGACGACGGTGACCTTGCCGCCGCTGATCTCCTTGAGGTAGCGGCCGGTGCCGGAGATGGTGCCTCCGGTGCCGACGCCCGCGACGAAGTGGGTGATCCGGCCCTCCGTCTGCTCCCAGAGCTCGGGGCCGGTGGTCTCGTAGTGCGAGCGCGGGTTGTTCGGGTTGCTGTACTGGTCGGGCTTCCAGGCGCCGGGCGTCTCGCGCACCAGCCGGTCGGAGACGTTGTAGTAGGAGTCCGGGTGCTCGGGGTCGACGGCGGTCGGGCAGACCACGACCTCGGCGCCGTACGCCCGCAGCACGTTGATCTTGTCGAGCGACACCTTGTCGGGGCAGACGAAGATGCACTTGTAGCCCTTCTGCTGGGCCACGATCGCGAGCCCGACGCCGGTGTTGCCGGAGGTCGGCTCGACGATGGTGCCGCCGGGCTGCAGGGCGCCGCTCTGCTCGGCGGCCTCGATCATGCGGACGGCGATCCGGTCCTTCACGGACCCGCCCGGGTTGAAATATTCGACCTTCGCCAGGACTGTCGCCTGAATGCCTGCGGTCACTCTGTTCAGCTTCACCAGCGGGGTGTTGCCTACGAGGCTGATCATCGAGTCGTGAAATCGCACGTCTTCTCCGGGGTCTCCGTGATGGTCCGGCCAGAGTAGACCGCCCTTCCTCCGCTCGTATTCACCTTTGGGTGAGATTGAGCAACACCCCGTACCGGGCAGTTAGCAGATGTACGGACCGGCAACCGTACGGATGTTCCTTCGCAAGGTTCTTCGAGGAGGTGGCTGCGACTGTGTCGAGGGCGAGGGTGGCACGGCGAATCGCCGCGGGCGCGGCGTACGGCGGCGGCGGCATCGGGCTGATCGGGGCCGCGACGGTGGGAGTGGTGCTCGCGGAGGTGCAGTTGGCGAAACGGGCGGTGGGCGGCGGGGTGGCGCCGATCGCGCCGCCCGCGGACGGTCTGTACGGCACCGCCTTCGCGGGGCGCTCGGGCCTGCCCGCACTGCGCCTGGGCGTGCTCGGCGACTCGACCGCGGCGGGCCAGGGGGTGCGGCGGGCGGGCCACACGCCGGGCGCGCTGCTCGCCTCCGGGCTCGCGGCGGTGGCCGAGCGGCCGGTCGAGCTGCGCAACGTGGCGCTCCCCGGGGCCATGTCCGACGACCTGGACCGCCAGGTCTCGCTGCTCGTACGGGACGCGCACCGTCCCCCGGACGTGTGCGTGATCATGATCGGCGCGAACGACGTGACGCACCGGATGCCGCCCACCCAGTCGGTGCGGCACCTGTCGGCCGCGGTACGGCGGCTGCGGACGGCGGGCGCGGAGGTCGTCGTCGGCACCTGCCCGGACCTGGGCACCATCGAGCCGGTCTACCAGCCGCTGCGCTGGCTGGCCCGCCGGGTCTCCCGGCAGCTGGCGGCGGCGCAGACGATCGGGGTGGTGGAGCAGGGCGGTCGCACGGTGTCGCTGGGCGATCTGCTCGGCCCCGAATTCGCCGCCAATCCGCGGGAGTTGTTCGGTCCGGACAACTACCACCCGTCGGCGGAGGGCTACGCCACGGCCGCCATGGCGGTGCTGCCGACGCTGTGCGCGGCGCTCGGCCTGTGGCCGGAGTCCGACCGGCTGGACGGCTCGCGGGACGAGGGGATGCTGCCGGTCGCGCACGCGGCGACGAAGGCGGCGGCCCAGGCGGGCACCGAGGTCACCGGCGCCCGTGCCCCGTGGGCGCTGCTCAAGCACCGGCGGCGGCGCCGGATCCCGGCGGCCCCGGACCCGGCGGCGGTGCAGGACGTGCGGCGGTAGCCGGGAGGGGGCGGGGTTCCGGGCCGCCGCCACCTCCTGAGCGACCGCTTAGAAGTGCGGCCGGTGTCACACCATCCACCCGGTGACCGGCCCCGGTACGGCCCGGTAACTTCGTGGAACGACCGCCCAATTCCCCACCCGCGCACCCCAGGAGCCCCCGGATGCCCGAAGCCGTCATCGTCTCGACCGCCCGCTCCCCCATCGGCCGCGCCTTCAAGGGCTCCCTCAAGGACCTCCGCGCGGACGACCTCACCGCGACCATCGTCCAGGCCGCGCTCGCCAAGGTGCCCGAGCTGGATCCGCGGGACATCGACGACCTGATGCTCGGCTGCGGTCTGCCCGGCGGCGAGCAGGGCAACAACCTGGGCCGCATCGTGGCCGTCGCCATGGGGATGGACCACCTCCCGGGCTGTACGGTCACCCGCTACTGCTCGTCCTCGCTGCAGACCTCGCGGATGGCGCTGCACGCCATCAAGGCCGGCGAGGGCGACGTGTTCGTCTCGGCCGGTGTCGAGATGGTGTCGGGCTTCAAGAAGGGCAACTCCGACTCCCTCCCGGACACGCACAACCCGCTGTTCGCCGACGCCGAGGCCCGGACCGCCGCGCGCGCCGAGCAGGGCGGCGAGGGCTGGCACGACCCGCGCGAGGACGGCCTGGTGCCCGACGCGTACATCGCCATGGGACAGACCGCCGAGAACCTGGCCCGGCTCAAGGGCGTGACCCGCGCCGACATGGACGCCTTCGGCGTCCGCTCGCAGAACCTCGCCGAGCAGGCCATCGCCAAGGGCTTCTGGGAGCGGGAGATCACCCCGGTCACCACCCCGGACGGCACCGTCGTAGCCAAGGACGACGGCCCGCGCGCGGGGGTGACGCTGGAGGGCGTGGCGGGCCTCAAGCCGGTCTTCCGCCCCGACGGCCTGGTCACCGCGGGCAACTGCTGCCCGCTCAACGACGGCGCCGCCGCCCTGGTGATCATGTCCGACACCAAGGCGCGCGAGCTGGGCCTGACCCCGCTCGCCCGGATCGTCTCCACCGGCGTCTCCGGCCTCTCCCCGGAGATCATGGGCTACGGCCCGGTCGAGGCCAGCCGGCAGGCGCTGAAGCGCGCCGGGCTGAGCATCGGCGACATCGACCTCGCGGAGATCAACGAGGCGTTCGCCGCCCAGGTGATCCCCTCGTACCAGGACCTGGGCCTGGACCTGGACAAGGTCAACGTCAACGGCGGCGCGATCGCGGTCGGCCACCCCTTCGGCATGACCGGCGCCCGCATCACCACCACGCTCATCAACAGCCTCCAGTTCCACGACAAGCAGTTCGGCCTGGAGACGATGTGCGTCGGCGGCGGCCAGGGCATGGCCATGGTCATCGAGCGCCTCAGCTGACACAGCGGGCCCGGTGCGTCCCACCGGGCCCGCCCGCCCCGCTCCGCACGCGGAATGTGGAACGCCTCACGAATCCCCCAAATCACCGAGCGCGCACGGCAACCGAAGCGCACAATCGTCCTTGCGCACCGGGGGAGCACTTCCCGCTCCCCCACGCGCCCCGTCACACGCTTCGCGTCCCAGCCGTGACCCAATCTCCCCCAGGATGTGACCTCACCCCTGGTGAAGATGGGTTTATGCAGGTCAGAGCAGTTTGTTAAGGAATCGCCGGGACCAAAGACCTGTCCGATTCGTGACGTTATGCACTGACGGCGAACAGACGCACACGGGAAGCTGAGGTAGGAAGTCCGGGGGATCGGTCGGGGGACCGATGTCGGTCAGGGGATCGCAATGAATTCAGGAGTACGTCAGTGAGCGCCATGTCTGTTGCCCTGCTGCTCGCCACCGCTGCCACCGCAGCCGTCGGCGGCGCCGCCCTGTACACCGTCGCCGGACTCCGCAAGGAGGTCGCCGCACTGCGCGCCGACCGCGCGGCCGACCGCGCCGAGGCCGCCGCACTGCGGGACAAGGAAGCGCTCGCCGCCCTCCCCCACCAGACCCGCAGCAGCGACACGCCGCTCACGCCGGCCGCCGAGATACGGGCCGCGGTCACCGAGGCGCTGGCCGAGGAGCGGGAGCGCGAGCTCGCCGAGGCACGGGCGTTCTGGGCCGCGCAGGAGGCCCGCGACGCCGCCGACGCCCCGTCGCTGCTGACCGGCTTCACCACCGCCGAGCAGGACTCGTTCTCCTACCTCGGTCCGGAGCCCGCCGACTTCTTCGAGGGCATGGACGACGGCGAGCTCCAGCGGATGCTGCAGGCCGCCCAGGCCCGCGCGGACGCCGAGGACGCGGCCGAGGCCGCCGCGGAGGACTTCCCCGAGGACTCCGCCGAACTGGCCGCCGCCCGCCGCCGGCACCCCTCGCACCCCGACTTCGTACCGGTGCGCCGCAGCGCCGCCGTCGCGGGTGACGACGAGACCACGCTGCGTCGCCTGGAGGAGCTCGCGGAGGCCCGGGTGGTGCTCTCCGACATCCGCCCCGGCCCGCTCGGCACCCTCGACATGTACGTCTTCACGGACGGCACCACACTGGGCATGACCCCCGGGCACCGGGACACCGCGGAACTGCTGGGCCAGGCGCTGCGCGACGGCAACCCGCCGGTCCTGCTCGGCGGCTCCAGCCTCTCCGGCGCGTACGCGCTGACCTTCTCCTGCGGCGAGGACAACGTCTACATCCTCGCGGACCGCGTCATCGCCTCGATGCCCGAGCAGTAGCGGGTCCGGCGGCGCGGCCCACCGGGCTCAGAGTCCGGCCCGTACCGCCTCCACCATCGCCACGGCCTCGTCCAGTTCACCGGACGGGGCCGTTCCCACGACCAGCGCCAGATCGCGTCCGGCGACGGCGACCTGGTCGGCCACCGCGAACATGCCGGCGTCCGGCAGCTCCCGCGGCTCCCGGCCGGGAAACTCCAGGCGCTGCGCCCGCAGCGCCAGTTCCCTGGCCAGCGCCAGTCCTTCGGCTGCGGCCCCGCGCCGCAGCCGGCTCTCGGGAGTGGTCCGCAACCGGTCGGCGAGACGCTCAACGGCGATCAACAGGGGTGTCGTATCCAGCACATCGCGACCCTACGCGCCCGTCCGGGACTGTTGCCAACAGGCCGACGCTCAGGCACGGTGGCGTGAAGGACCAGCACGCGCAATGCCTCCGGAGGCGCCGATGTCCCAAGTCTTCTCCGAAGAGACCCACCGCAACCTGCTCTCCCGAATCCCCCACTGCACCGGTCGTGAAGTGTCCGACTGGCTGCGCACCGTGGACGACGGTCCCTCCCTCTTCCGCTTCGAGGAAAAGGTGAGCTGGCTCCGCAGCGAGCACAACCTCGCTCACGGCCACGCCAAGGCGATCATCCACGAATACGACCTGAGGCGGGCCGCCCGCAAGCTCCTCTGACCCCCTGTCCCGTTCCCCCACGACCTGGCGCGCACCACGACACGCGAGAGGGCCCGCGGACCGTGCGAAACGGTCTGCGGGCCCTCCCGGTGCTCCGTGCGGCACGCCGTCGCGCCGCGCGGGCCGCGGCCTAGTCGTCGCCGCTGAGGATCGAGACCAGACGCAGCATCTCCAGGTAGATCCACACCAGGGTCATGGTGAGGCCGAAGGCCGCCATCCAGGACTCCTCGCGGGGCGCACCGTAGGCGACGCCGTCCTCGACCTGCTTGAAGTCCAGCGCGAGGAAGAACGCGCCGAGCAGCACGCCGACGACGCCGAACAGGATGCCCAGGCCGCCGCTGCGGAAGCCGAGGCCGTCACCGCCGCCGAACACCATGAACAGCAGGTTCACGGCGGAGAGCACCATGAAGCTGATCGCCGCGATGATCACGAAGCGGGTGAAGCGGGCGGTGACCCGGATGATCCGGGTCTTGTACAGCACGAGCATGGTGGCGAAGACCGCCATCGTGCCCAGTACCGCCTGCATCGCGGCGCCCGGCGCGATGAAGGTGTTGACGTAGTTGCTGAGCGCGCCGAGGAAGAGGCCCTCGAACGCCGCGTACGCCAGGATCAGCGGCGGCATCGGCTTGCTCTTGAACGACTGGACCAGGCCGAGCACCATCGCCAGGAGGCCGGCGCCGACGGCGAGGCCGAGCGACAGCTGGGTGACCCAGGCCACGGTCGCGCCCGCGATGACGGTGCCGAGCGTGATCGCCGTACGGCTGACCACGTCGTCCATCGTCATGACGCTGCCGCGCGGCGGCGCCACGGGGGCGCCGTACTGGTCCTGCTGGGCGTACGGGTTGGTCGCGTACGGGTTCGCGGCGCCCTGGGCGTAGGGGTTGCCCTGGGCGTACGGGTTGCCCGCGGTTCCGACGGCGGGGCCCCCGGCCTGCGGCTGCTGCGCGTTGAAGCCCGCGTTGCCGTTGTCGCGGCTGAACCCCCGTCGCGAGAAGACCGGGTTGCTGCTCCTCATCTCACTCCTCCATGGCCACCGTATGCGGCCTTGCTCCAAGAGTAATGGGGTCGCAAAGAAAGCACCCCTGTACCAGAGGAGGATCTTTCCCCAACCGCAATGAACAGGAGGAGGTCGCAGCCGCTCCACTTCAGGCGCGAATGTGCCCGGAACCGGACTCGAACCGGTACGCCCCCGAGGGGCAGCGAGGTTTAAGCTCGCCGTGTCTGCATTCCACCATCCGGGCAGGGCGCGCGGCCGCGACAATGGCTCAGAGCCTATCCGCAGGCGTCCCCCGAACAGCGGCACATTGCCCCAATGCTGTCTTATTTTATGGGCGCTTGATGGACCGTCATACATGGAGGGCCGTCTGCGGTGCGTGCCCGACCAGGTACGGAGCCGAACCGTCCGCTGTCTGTGCGTGTACGGGATTGACGGAAAGTAGCCCTCTTGCGCCCGGGTCGGACCGGGTCCGTCCCCTTCCTTCCGGACCGCGTCCCCGGCCCCGTTCCGGCCCGCCTCCGGTCTCGGGGTCGCCGTCATACTCAGGTAGGACGGGAGGCCCCCCGGGTCAGACCGGAGACTGCCCGGGAACGGGCTCGCGGACTGACTCGCGGACGTAAAAGCGCAGTGAGGATGGAACACGTCCCCACCAGCGTCCCGACAGGAGCACCACCGTGACCACGTTCCCCCATGCCACGCAGCACCGCGCCGTCGCGGTGGCCGCCCGCGCCACCGAGCTCTCCAAGGTCTACGGCCACGGCGAGACGCAGGTCGTCGCGCTGGACCGGGTGTCGGTGGACTTCCGGCAGGGCGAGTTCACGGCGATCATGGGCCCCTCCGGCTCCGGCAAGTCGACGCTGATGCACTGCGTCGCGGGCCTCGACTCGTTCTCCTCCGGCTCGGTGCGCATCGGCGACACCGAGCTCGGCACGCTGAAGGACAAGCAGCTCACCCAGCTGCGCCGGGACAAGATCGGCTTCATCTTCCAGGCGTTCAACCTGCTGCCGACGCTGAACGCGCTGGAGAACATCACGCTCCCGATGGACATCGCGGGCCGCAGGCCCGACCAGGCGTGGCTGGAGAAGGTCATCGAGATGGTCGGCCTCTCCGGCCGGCTCAAGCACCGCCCCTCCGAGCTGTCCGGCGGCCAGCAGCAGCGCGTGGCGGTGGCCCGCGCCCTGGCCAGCCGCCCGGAGATCATGTTCGGCGACGAGCCGACCGGAAACCTGGACTCCCGCTCCGGCGCCGAGGTGCTGGGCTTCCTGCGCAACTCGGTGCGCGAGCTGGGACAGACCGTCGTCATGGTGACCCACGACCCGGTGGCCGCCTCCTACGCGGACCGCGTGATCTTCCTGGCCGACGGCCGGATCGTCGACGAGATGCTGCACCCCACCGCGGACGGCGTCCTCGACCGGATGAAGGACTTCGACACCAAGGGCCGTACGAGCTGACCACCCGCTCCGGTCCCCCCGGGGCCCCACCGGCGGCACCCGCCGCCGCGGCCCCTCCCCCTCCCGGCCCCTCTTCCTCCAGGACGTCACTCCATGTTCCGCACCGCCCTGCGCAATGTGCTCGCGCACAAGGCCAGGCTGCTGATGACCGTGCTCGCCGTCATGCTCGGCGTCGCCTTCGTCTCCGGCACCCTGATCTTCAGCGACACCCTCCACAACGCCTTCCGCCAGCAGTCGAGCAAGGGTCTCGACAAGGTGGCCGTCGGCGTCACCGACCGCGGCTCCAACCCCGACGAGGGCGAGAAGCGCCCCGGCCTCACCCAGGCCCAGCTCGAAAAGATCGCCGCCGTACCGGGCGCCGACACGACCACCGGTGTGGTCGGCGGCTTCGCCGGCGCGGCCGACCGCGACGGCAAGCTCATCGCCCAGGGCTGGTCCAACAACGGCGGAAACTTCTTCCCCGGCAAGGACGGCAAGGACTGGCGCTACCGGTTCACCGGCGGCAACGGCCCGGCCGGCCCCGGTGAGATCGCCCTCGACCGGACCACCGCCGAGAAGGGCGGCTACAAGGTCGGCGACAAGGTCCGCATCGCCACCAACCGCCCCGTGAAGGAGTACACCCTCAGCGGTGTCTTCACCTCCGACCAGGGCTCCGTCCAGTCCGGCGGCAGCCTGGTGCTGTTCGACACGAAGACCGCGCAGGAGCTCTTCCTCAAGCCCGGCTTCTACTCCTCCGCCACCGTCACCGCCCGGCCCGGAGCCGACCAGGACGCCCTCCAGAAGGCCATCGTGCCGCTGGTGTCCAAGGACGCCGAGGTGCAGACCGGCACGCAGCTGGCGGACGAGGAGGCGCGGATGGTCGAGCAGTCGACCAGCGCCCTCACCCAGGTCCTGCTGGGCTTCGCCGGCATCGCCCTGTTCGTCGGCGTCTTCCTGATCTCCAACACCTTCACCATGCTCGTCGCCCAGCGCACCAAGGAACTGGCGCTGATGCGCGCGGTGGGCGCCTCCCGCAAGCAGATCACCCGCTCGATCCTGGCCGAGGCCGGTGTCGTGGGCCTGATCGCCTCGGTGATCGGCTTCGCCGTCGGCCTGGGCATGGCGGCGGGCCTCAACCCGCTGATGGACGCCCTCGGCGCCCAGCTGCCCTCCGGCCCGCTGAAGGTCGGGGCGACCCCGGTGATCGCCTCGGTCGCCGTCGGCGTACTGATCACGATGTTCGCCGCCTGGCTGCCCGCCCGCCGCGCCGCGAAGATCCCGCCGGTCGCCGCGATGAGCAGCGTGCACGCCACCCCGTCCGTGAAGTCCCTGGTGGTACGGAACGTCATCGGCGCGATCGTCACCGCCATCGGCGCCGTCGTCATCGTCGGCGGCGCGGCGATGGGCAAGGACTCCGGCCGGATGCTCATCGGGGGCGGCGCCTTCCTGACCCTGATCGGCGTCATCATCCTGATCCCGCTGCTGTCGCGGCCGGTGATCGCCCTGGTGCGCCCGCTGCTGCACCGCGTCTTCAAGGTCTCCGGCAAGCTGGCCGGGCTGAACTCGGTCCGCAACCCGCGCCGCACCGGCGCCACCGCCTCCGCGCTGGCCATCGGCCTCACCCTGGTCACCGGGCTGACCGTGCTCGGCGTCACGATGGGCCGGGCGATCGACCGGCAGACCACCGACGTGGTCAAGGCCGACTACATGGTCTCCATGGCGAACAAGTCCTCCATGGACCGCTCCGTCATCGACCAGCTGGCCAAGGCCAAGGGCGTCGCCGCCTCCTCGCCGCAGCAGTACGGCTCCCTCAAGGGTCCGGGCGACTCCTACCAGAACGCGGTCGGCGTCACCCCCGGCGACGTCGAGAAGCTGCTGAACCTCTCGGTCGTCGAGGGCTCGATGGGCGGGCTCGCCCGCGGTGGGGTCGTCGTCGACGAGAAGACGGCCAAGGAGGAGAACTACCGGGTCGGCCAGACCCTGGACATGGCCTACGAGGACGGCACGAAGGCGAAGCTGACCGTCGGCGGCATCTACGCCGCCAACGAGTTCGTCTCCGGCATCCTGCTCGACGACAAGGCCCTGGCCGCGCACTCGCCCGAGCCCCTCATCTACTCGGCGTACGTCGCCATGGACGGCGGCCCGAACGCGGCCAACGAGCAGTCCCTGATCGACTCCCTGGGCAAGAACCCGGCGATCGTCGTCATGGACAGCGAGGACATCCGCAACGAGTTCGGCGGCATCGTCAACCAGATGCTCAACATCATGTACGGCCTGCTCGCCATGGCGCTGATCATCGCGGTGCTCGGTGTCGTCAACACCCTCGCGATGTCCGTCTTCGAGCGGCAGCAGGAGATCGGCATGCTGCGGGCGATCGGCCTGGCCCGCAGCAAGGTCAAGACCATGATCCGCCTGGAGGCCGTGGTGATCTCGGTGTTCGGCGCGGTGGTCGGCGTGGTCCTGGGCACCTTCCTGGCCTGGGCCATCGGCCAGACCGTCAAGGACCAGGTGGTCGGCTACGCCCTGACGATCCCGTGGGACCGCATCGGGATCTTCCTGGTGCTGGCCGCCGTGGTCGGTGTGCTGGCCGCCATGTGGCCGGCCCGCAGCGCGGCGAAGCTGAACATGCTCGCCGCCATCAAGGCCGAGTAGCCCGGCGGACGGGACGAGGACGACGGGACGAGGGCGGCCCCCGCGACGTGTGCACGTCGCGGGGGCCGCCCTGTCGCGTCCGGGGTCAGGAGCCCTTGCAGTAGCTCATGATCTTGACGTGGTTCTCCTTGAACTGGTCGTAGAGCGCCGCGTTGTCGATCTTCAGCAGCGTCTCGTCGTTGGCGCGCAGCGCCGCGTAGCTGTAGTTGTGGCTGCCGGTGAAGACCAGCTTGCGGCCGGTCTTGCCCTCGTAGGAGCCGTTGACCAGCACGTACTTGGAGTGCAGGCCGACCGGGTTCTTGCCGGGCCTGGCCTCCGCGCACTCGACGCGCTCGGTGAGCTTGCCGGAGAGGATCTTGGTGACGTCCTCGCTCATCGACGTACCGCCGTCGCCCGCCAGGAGCACCTTGCAGCCGGCCGTCTTCATCGACACCAGCTTCTCGGCGACCTCACGGCGCGAGAAGAGGTTGGCGGCCACCCGCACCTCGGTGCCCGCGGCGCAGTCCACGTTGCCGAGGATCAGCGAGACGGTGTCGGTGGAGGCGTCGTCGTTCCACTTCTTGCCCGCGGCTTCCTTGCGGGGGAAGAAGTACGTCTTGTACGCGCCCGACGAAGGGGTCTGGTAGTAGTCGTTGTTGACCTGGCGGGTCGCCAGGTCGGCGAAGTACTTCTGGTAGATGCCGTAGAGCCCGGCGTCCACGATCGTCACCGCGTTGTTGAAGAGGTCGGTGCGCTGGAGGCTCGTCATGTTGGCGGACGCCTGGACGACGACGTTCTTGGTGCCGCCGGTCTCGGAGAACAGCCAGAACTTGTTGTGGTTGATCGAGCCGTCGCCCGAGCCCGCCACCAGTTCGCGGGAGCCGATGCAGCCGCGGTTGACACCGCAGTTGGTCACGAACGAACCCTTGGACTGGTCCGTGCCGAGCGCCGTCTTCAGGGTGTCGTACTGGCCGCCGTCGCCGGTCGACGCGTTGTCGATGACGATCTTCACGTTGACGCCGCGCTTCTTGGCGTCCGCGAGGGCGCCGGAGACCTGGGTGTCGGTGAAGGAGTAGAGCCCGGCGGTGATGGTGGCGCCCGCCGGGGCACCCTCGATCAGGCCCTTCACGTGGTCGCGGATCCGGCTCTGCGCGGCACTGTCGCCCGCCGGGTCGTTGAACGTGGCGGTCGTGGTGACCGCCGCCGCCGCTGCCTCGGGCACGCTGCCCGCGAACGCCGTGACCGGCACCGCGACCGCCACCAGGGCGGCCCCCGCCCCCATCAGCCACATGCGCTTCGTCCGCGACTGCTTCCGGTGCTGCACGTCGAATCCCCTCTTTCCTGACGTGTACAGAAAAGCCTCGTAAGGCCGAGAAATGCGGAGAACTCCGCGCCCGGGGCGACAAGGCCCTCGGAGCACGGAGTTCCGCAATCTCCGAACGTATCCGGATCAAGCCCGGAACGGGGAATTCTCCGTCAGGTGGTTACGCACCCCACACACGGCTGCGCAGCGGCATTCCGGACGCGCCGGAGCTTTCCGGGCGCACCGCCAGCACCTGGTTGACGCCGATCCGGTGCCGCTCGAAGGAGAGCGCGGAGGCGGCCATGTAGAGGCGCCAGACGCGGGCCCGGCCGGGAGTGACCATGCGCAGGGCGGCGTCCCAGTTCTCCTCCAGACGGGCGACCCAGTGGCGCAGCGTCAGCGCGTAGTGCTCCCGGAGGGACTCCAGGTCGCGGACCTCGAACCCGGCCTCCTCCAGCAGCGCGACGGTCCGTCCCACCGGGGCCAGTTCGCCGTCCGGGAAGACGTACCGGTCGATGAACTCGTCCACCTCGTAGGCGCCTTCGTCGGCGACCGGGCGGCGGGCGATCTGGTGGTTGAGCAGCCTGCCGCCGGGCTTCAGCAGGGCGTACAGGTCGGCCGCGTACTCGGCGTAGCGGACGGCCCCCACGTGCTCGGCCATGCCGATGGAGGAGATCGCGTCGTAGGGCCCGTCGTGGACGTCCCGGTAGTCCTGCACCCGGATCTCGATGCGGTCGGTGAGTCCCTCCTCGGCGATCCGCTTGCGGGCGTGGGCGGCCTGTTCGGTGGAGAGGGTGACGCCGGTGACCCGGACGCCGTACTCGCGGGCCGCGTGGACGGCCATGGCGCCCCAGCCGCAGCCCACGTCCAGCAGGTGCTGTCCGGGGCGCAGGTCCAGCTTGCGGGCGATCAGGTCGAGCTTGTCGCGCTGGGCGGTCTCAAGGGTGGCGGCCGGGTCGGGGAAATAGGCGCAGGAGTAGACCATGGAGGGGCCGAGGACCAGGGAGTAGAAGTCGTTGCCCACGTCGTAGTGGTGGCTGATGGACTCCTTGTCCCGGCGCTTGGTGTGCAGCCGGCCGGTGTGGCGGCGCAGTTCCTCGGCGGGGGCGGGCGGCGGCGGCAGCGGGCCGCCGAGGGCGAGCAGTTCGCGGGCGGCGGCCCGCACCCGGGGGTCGCGGAGGGGGTGGACGCTCTTCCCGGAGCCGTCGTCGCGCTCCCAGATCAGTTCGGCGAGCAGGTCCAGGGCTTCGTACAGGTCGCCCTCCACGTCGATCTCACCGGCCACCCAGGCGCGGGCGAGGCCCAGTTCGCCGGGCTTCCACAGCAGGCGGCGCAGCGCCCTGCGGCTGCGGACGACGAGCACCGGGGCGTCGGGCGGGCCGGCCTCGCTGCCGTCCCAGGCGCGGACGCGGACCGGGATCGGGGTGGAGAGGAGTTCCTCGGCAAGAGTGGTCAGCCGCTGCGCGGCATCGGCCATGGTGCACACCTCCGGGTCGCTTCGACGTGTCGGGACCGACGTCTTCACATGGGCGTGCGATTCCCGACGTACTTCTCGAATAACACCGGCGGACCGCCCCCGCATCCCGGTTTCCGATAACGGGAGGGCAAAATACATGCCCTATACATACACATGGCCGGGGGAACGCCGCAGGGGCCGTCCGCACCACGGATGGCGGACGGCCCCTGCGGAAGGGTCACTGCTGGTGAGGCGTCAGGAAGCCTTGGCCTCGGTCTTCTTCGGCTCGGCGGCGGCCGGGATCTTCACCGCGTCGACCGGTGCCGGAGCGGGCTTGGCGGCCTCGTAGAACTCCTCGCGGGGAGTCTCCATGGCGCCGAGCGAGACGACCTCGCGCTTGAGGAACATCCCCAGCGTCCAGTCGGCCAGCACGCGGATCTTGCGGTTGAAGGTCGGCATCGCCATGCCGTGGTAGCCGCGGTGGGCGTACCAGGCGAGACGGCCCTTGAGCTTGATCTTCATCTTGCCCATGACGATCATCGCGACGCCCTTGTGCAGGCCGAGACCCGCGACCGCGCCCTTGTTGGCGTGGCTGTACTCCTTCTGCGGGAAGCCCCGCATGCCGGAGACCACGTTGTCGCCGAGGACCTTGGCCTGGCGCAGCGCGTGCTGGGCGTTCGGCGGGCACCAGGCGTTCGGGTTGCCGGCCTTGCGGCCGACCACGTCCGGGACCTGGGCGTTGTCGCCGGCGGCCCAGATGTAGTCGCTGCCCTGCACCTGGAGGGTGGTCTGGGTGTCGACGTGACCGCGGGGACCGAGCGGCAGGCCGAAGCGGGCCAGCGCCGGGTTCGGCTTGACGCCGGCCGTCCACACGATGGTGTTGGAGGCGACCTCGACACCGTTGTTCAGCTTGACGTTGCCGTCGACGCAGGAGTCCATGCCGGTCTTGAGGTAGACCTCGACGCCGCGGGACTCCAGGTGCTTCTTGCCGTACTCGCCGAGCTTGGGACCCACCTCGGGGAGGATCTTGTCGGCGACGTCGACCAGCAGGAAGCGCATGTCGTCGCGCGAGACGTTGCTGTACTGCTTGGCGGCGTCCCTGGCCATGTCCTCGACCTCGCCGATGGTCTCCGCACCCGCGAAGCCACCGCCGACGAAGACGAAGGTCAGCGCCTTGCGGCGGACCTCCTCGTCGTTCGTGGAGTCTGCCTTGTCGAGCTGCTCGATGACGTGGTTGCGCAGACCGATGGCCTCTTCGACGCCCTTCATACCGATGCCCTGCTCGGCGAGGCCGGGGATCGGGAAGGTGCGCGAGACCGCGCCCATGGCGATGACCAGGTAGTCGAAGGGCAGCTCGTAGGCCTCGCCGACGAGCGGCGCGACCGTGGCGACCTTGCGGTCCTGATCGATGGTGGTGACCCGTCCGGTGAGCACCTCGGCCTTGGGAAGGACGCGTCGCAGCGGTACGACGACGTGCCTCGGCGAGATGTTGCCGGCGGCGGCTTCGGGCAGGAAGGGCTGGTAGGTCATGTACGAGCGCGGGTCGACGACCGTGACGGTCGCTTCCGCATAACGCATCTTCTTGAGAATGCGTCGTGCCGCGTACAGGCCTACGTACCCACCGCCTACTACGAGGATCCTGGGACGCTCCGTGGTGCTCATGCAATCGAGTATCCACCCCGCCCCGGGGGGTACCTCGTGAGCCCCTTCACAAGGTCTGCGGACCCCTCTGCTACACTCCGCGGCCCACGTGACTCAGGTCATGGCCCGACAGGGGAACCACCGCGCCCCGGGAAGCGTTGAAAACCGCTCCCCAACTGGCCCGATGACCCCTCGGACCCACTGGACCACTTATCTTTTTCCTACCCCGGCCGCACGCCCGGAACGGTCCGTTATGCACGCAGTAGGGTCCTTGGACCCTGCCGATCGGCACGGGGACGTGAAAAAGGGGCCCATCGGGCCCCTTTTCCTTGTGAAGAACTTCACGAACTTCGTCCGGCGCGCTGTCCGCTCACGCCAGCGACCAGGCGATCCCGTCCAGAATGTCGTGTTCGGAGACCACCACTTCCGCGGCCCCGACCCGCTCCATGAGAGCCAGCAGGATCAGCGCCCCGCTCACGATGACGTCCACCCGGCCCGGGTGCATCGAGGGGATCGCGGCCTTCTCGTCGTGGGTGGCCGCGATCAGCCGCTCGGTGATCTCCCGGACCTTCCCGTAGGCGATCCGGGAGTGGTGGATGGCCCGGGTGTCGTACTCGGGCAGGCCCAGCGCGATGGCGGCGACCGTGGTCACCGATCCGGCCAGCCCGACGAGGGTGTGGCTGCCGCCGGTCAGCGGCACGGTCCGCCCGGCCAGGTCGAGCGCCGCCTCGATGTCCGCGCGGATCGCGGCCACGTCCGCGGCCGAGGCCGGGCTCGCGGGCGCGTGCCGCTCGGTCAGCCGTACGCAGCCGATGTCCACCGACCGCGCGGCGCGCACCGACTCGCGGCCCGCCACGATCTCCGTCGAACCACCGCCGATGTCCACCACCAGGTAGTCCTCGGCACCGCCCGCCAGCTCCTTGGTGGCGCCGGTGAAGGAGAACCCGGCCTCCTGGTCCCCGGAGATCACCTCGGGCTCGACGCCCAGGATGTCCAGCACCCCGCCGACGAACTCCGCGCGGTTCTCCGCGTCCCTCGACGCGGAGGTGGCCACGAAGCGGACCTTCTCCGCCCCGAGGGTCTTGATGATCTCCGCGTACTCGCGGCAGGCGGCGAAGGTGCGCTCCAGCGCCTCGGGGGCCAGCCGTCCGGTCCGGTCCACGCCCTGGCCGAGCCGCACCACGGTCATCCGCCGGTCCAGGTCGACCAGCTCGCCGGTCGCCGGGTCCGCGTCCGCGACCAGCAGCCGGATGGAGTTGGTGCCGCAGTCGACGGCCGCCACCCGGGTCACCGGGCGGCCTCGCCGTCGGCGCACGGGCTCACGCACGGACCCTTGGCCCACCACTCGGGCAGCAGCGCCAGCGCCTCGTCGCCGAACGGGTTCACCCCGGGGCCCGCCACCAGCGAGTGGCCGACCAGCACGTGCAGGCACTTCACCCGGTCGGGCATCCCGCCGGCGCTCGGGAAGCCCACCAGCTCCTCGATCTCGTCGCGCCGCTTCAGGTAGTCCTCGTGCGCCGCCCGGTAGGTGTCGGCCAGCTCCGGGTCGGTGGCCAGCCGCGCCTGCATCTCCTTCATCAGGCCGGAGCCCTCCAGGGTGCCGATCGCACCCGTGGCCCGCGGGCAGGTCATGTAGTAGAGCGTGGGGAACGGGGTGCCGTCCTCCAGCCGCGGGGCCGTCTCGACCACGTCCGGGTTGCCGCAGGGGCAGCGGTGCGCGATGGCGCGCAGCCCGCGCGGCGGGCGGCCCAGCTGGAGCTTGAACGCCTCGATGTCCCGGTCGGTGGGCTCGGTGCGCGGCGTGGTCGGGGGCGGGGTTTCCATGCGTGCCTTCTGTCGTGTGTCTTCAAGGGTTCTACGGGGCTTGCGAGGGTTACGGGGCTTGCGAGGGTGCGGGCGGGCCGCCGGCTCACGGCTCCCGGCGGTCGGCCTCGTCGACGCCGCCCCACAGGTTGGAGTACCAGGGCTGCTCGGCCGCCTCGTCGTGGCCGGGGCGGCGGGCGGTGCCGTTCGCCTCGGGGTCGTACACCGTGTAGCCGGTCTCGCCGGGCTTCACGTAGTGCAGGTGCTCGCGGGAGAGCCGCACGATGTACGCGTCGTCCTGGAGCCTGGCCTTGGCGTCGCGCAGCTGCTCGACCCGGCGCGCCGCCTCGTTCCTGGCGTGCTCCTGGTCGCTGATCTCGGTGCGCTGCGAGAAGTACTGCCGTATCGGGTACGCGAGGGCCACCACCAGCGTGCACATCACCAGCACCAGCAGCGCGGCCCGGCCGGTGAGGCGCGAGCGGCGGGCCTGGCGGCGGGTCTGGGAGCGGTAGACCCGGGCGGCGGTCTGCTCGCCGAGCAGCCGCAGCCTCGTCGTCGTGGAGAACCGGTCCTTGCCTGCCACTGCCGCCTCCCCGAAGTGCCTGCGCGCGCCGAGCGTCCCGAACGCGCCTACGTCCCCGGACACGGTACGGGACCGTGGCCGGGGACGTAGGTACGACTGGCGTGCCGACCGGGGCCGGCGGGCCGGGATCAGCCCTTGCTGTGCTTACTGGTTCGCGGAGCGCTGTGCCTACTGGTTCGCGGAGCGCTGTGCCTACTGGTTCGCGGAGCGCTGTGCCTACTGGTTCGCGGAGCGCTGTGCCTACTGGTTCGCGGAGCGAAACCGCGGGAAGGCGCTGCGGCCCGCGTACACCGCGGCGTCGTCGAGGATCTCCTCGATGCGCAGCAGCTGGTTGTACTTGGCGACGCGGTCCGAGCGGGCCGGGGCGCCGGTCTTGATCTGGCCGCAGTTCACCGCGACGGCGAGGTCGGCGATGGTGACGTCCTCGGTCTCGCCGGAACGGTGGCTCATCATGCACTTGAAGCCGTTGCGCTGGGCCAGCTCGACGGCGTCCAGCGTCTCGGTGAGCGAACCGATCTGGTTCACCTTGACGAGCAGGGCGTTGGCCGAGCCCTCCTCGATGCCGCGGGCCAGGCGCTCCGGGTTGGTGACGAAGAGGTCGTCGCCGACGATCTGGACCTTGGCGCCCAGCTTGTCGGTGATGACCTTCCAGCCGGCCCAGTCGTCCTCGTACAGCGGGTCCTCGATGGAGACCAGCGGGTACGCGGAGACGAGCTCCTCGTAGTACTCGGTCATCTCGGCGGCCGAGCGGGACTTGCCCTCGAACTCGTACTTGCCGTCCTTGTAGAACTCGGACGCGGCGACGTCGAGCGCGAGCGCGATCTGCTCGCCGGGCACGTAACCGGCCTGCTTGATGGCCTCGACGATGAGGTCGAGCGCGGCGCGGTTGGACTCCAGGTTCGGCGCGAAGCCGCCCTCGTCGCCCAGGCCCGTGGACAGGCCCTTGGTGTGCAGGACCTTCTTGAGGGTGTGGTAGACCTCGGCGCCCCAGCGAAGGGCCTCGGAGAAGGACTCCGCGCCGATCGGGGCGATCATGAACTCCTGGATGTCGACGTTGGAGTCGGCGTGCGACCCACCGTTGAGGATGTTCATCATCGGGACGGGCAGCAGGTGCGCGTTCGGACCGCCGAGGTAGCGGAACAGCGGCAGGTCGCTGGCCTCGGAGGCGGCGTGCGCGACGGCGAGCGAGACGCCCAGGATCGCGTTGGCGCCCAGCGAGCCCTTGTTCTCGGTGGCGTCGAGGTCGAACATCGCCTGGTCGATCAGGCGCTGCTCGGTCGCGTCGTAGCCGACGAGCTCCGGGCCGATCTGCTCGATGACGGCGAGGACGGCCTTCTCGACACCCTTGCCGAGGTAGCGGTTCGGGTCACCGTCGCGGAGCTCGATGGCCTCGAAGGCACCGGTCGAGGCGCCGGACGGAACAGCAGCACGACCCGTGCTGCCGTCGTCGAGGCCGACCTCGACCTCGACCGTGGGGTTGCCTCGGGAGTCCAGGATTTCCCGGGCTACGACGACGTCGATGGACGGCACGAGCATCTCCTTATGGAATGTGACGCTAGGGGTGCAGGGTCACTTTTGCCTTGCGACAAGAGCCTAACCGGCCCACGGGCATCGGCCAGCCGATCGACCGCCCGCTGGGACGAAAAGATGCCCGAATGCCTGTATTACAGGACGAAAGACCCTCACGGAGCGACGGAACGTTACGCCGCGGTTCACTCTGTGTGCATACGCAAAAGACCCCGGCCGGGCGCATACGGGGGGAAGTCGCGCCAGACCGGGGTCCCGGCAGGGGGGCGGCGGGGGTGGGCCACCGCCCCCGTGCGGGGTCAGCTCAGGTGGAGCTGCTGACCCGGGAAGATGAGGTCGGCATCGGTGACGACTCCCTCATTCAGGTCCATGATGTGCTGCCAGCCGCCCTTGACCTTGTGGGCCTCGGCGATCTTGGCGAGGGTGTCGCCGGACTTGACCTTGTACTCGCCGTCACCCTTCTTGATCGGGGCGGCGGCCTTCGGGGCGGCCTTGGGGGCCGCCTTCGGCGCGGACCGCTCGGCCTTCGGGGCCTGACGGGCCTCGCTGCGGGACGCGGCGGGGGCCTCGGAGCGCTGCTGCTTCTGCTGCTTCGGGGCGGACTTCGCACCGGTGCCCACGCCCGGGTCGACACCGTCGTTGCTCAGGTTGCCGGCACCGGCGCAGGCCCAGGCACCCGGACCCTGCATGTCGAGCAGCCGCTCGGCGGTGGCTATCTGCTGGCCCTTGGAGGCCTGGTCGGCGCGCGGGGCGTACTGGGTGCCGCCCGCGGCGGCCCAGGAGGACTGCGAGAACTGCAGACCGCCGTAGTAGCCGTTGCCGGTGTTGATGGACCAGTTGCCGCCGGACTCGCACTGGGCGACGGCGTCCCAGGTGTCGACGGAGGCGGCGGAGGCCGAGGTGGCCCCCATCAGCGGGGCGGCGACCGCGACACCGGCGACGCCGGCGTAGGCGGCGACGCGAGTGGCCTTGGACGGACGGCGGTGCTTGCCCTTGCTGAAAAGCGACATGGATGTCTCCTCACCGACGCCTTCGAGGTGAGCTGTCGGGTTCGGGCTGTGAGTTCGCCCGGCCGCCCTTCCGGTCCGCATCCCTGAAGGCTGCGTTCCGCTCGGCGACTTCACCCCAAGCCGTTTCCGTACGTCTCTCAACGTCCGGGCCCGGCACTTACCTTGGGTCCCCCGCTCCTGCCTACGGCGCTGTACGCGACGACTGCTCCCGGGACCCGCCGGCAGGATTCGGCGTGACGGGCTCCGGTGCTCACCGGTGGCGAGCGAGGACGACCGTAAACACAGGAGTCCCCGATGTTCAAAGAGGAACATCGGGGACATCTCACCCCTCCTTGCCCTTCCGGAACCCTCGTTTACGCAGGTCAGAAGGGGCGCAGGAGGAGCTGCCGGAAGGGACACGCCAGTTGGGGCGAAGAGACTCATGTCTCACTCGCGCAGAACCGGACATTCACTCCCTAACTGCCCGTGAAATGTGATGGTTTCCCGGTTATTTCTCGCCCAGTTCGAGGTGCTGGCCAGGGCGGATGAGGTCCGGGTCGTCACCGAGGGAGGTCTTGTTCGCCTCGTAGAGCGCCGGCCACCCGCCGGGCAGCTTCGCCTCGTCGGCGATGTGCCAGAGGTTGTCCCCGGGACGCACGGTGTACGTGTCGTCCGCGGCGGGCCCGTCGGGCGACTTGCCGCCCCCGCGGGAGGCATGCCGGCCGGACTCGCGCTCATCGGCCGCGGGCGGGACCGTCGGATCGGCCGACGGGTCGGTGACGGGGCCCGTGGAGGGGTCCTGCGAACCGTCCGCACCGGGAAGGGAGTTCTCCGGGGCGGGGGTGCCGCGGTGCTTGCCGCCGCCCGGAGTGGTGGTACCGGGCGTCGTCGCCCCAGGAGCGGGCCGCTCGGCCGTCGGGTCCGCGCCCGGGTCCGCACTCGGATCGGCGCTCGGGTCCGTACCGGGGACGGTCGGCTTCGCGCCGGGACCGGTGCTCGGGCCCGTGCTCGGGCCGACGCTGGTGCCGGGGGTCGGCTGGGCCGGGTCGGTGCTGCTGCCCGGCACCTGGCCCCCGGTGGAGCCGGACGGCGTCCCTGACTCCGGCCCGCTGTCCGGGATGTCCCGGTCCGTCTGGGAATCCGGCGTGTCGGGCTGCACGGAGCCGGCCGGCGGCTTCGGCTGCGCGGGCGTGTCCGTACCGGGGTCGGCCGCGTCCACTCCCCCGGAGCCCGCACCGCTCCCGGAACCGCCGCCCGGGGCGAGCCCGGATATGACCGCACAGCTCGGCCAGGCCTGCGGCCCCTCGGCCGCGAGCACCTTGTTCGCGATCCGGATCTGCTGGGAACGGCTCGCGAGGTCGGGGCGCTCCGCGTAGTCCGCGCCCCCGTACTGGTCCCACTTCTCCTGCGAGAACTGGAGCCCGCCGTAGAACCCGTTGCCCAGGTCGGCACTCCACATGCCGCCGCTCTCGCACTCGGCGACCCGGTCCCACGTACCCGCCTCCGCCGCTCCGGCGCTGGTCGCGCCGAGCAGCGGAATCGCGATGGCGGACCCGGTCACCCCGGCCGCGACGATGAGAGCGGGTGCCTGACGCGGACGACGGTGCCGACCGTTCCCGGAACGCATGTGGTTGCCTTTCAGCTGACGACGACTCGGCTTCCGACCACCACTGCCGAGTCGCCCGTGAACGTAGCCGTACTCGAACACCCGTCACAAGTCGATGCAGTGCAGATCACGCGAAGGTCACAGTGCTGAGGAAGCGTCAGTTCCGGTGCGCTCCGGCCCGTCGCCGAACTCGACCGGGAGCGTGCGCAGTCCGCGCATGATGAGGCCCCCGCGCCAGCGCAAATCGTCAGGTTCCGCCGCGAGTCGCAGGTCAGGACAGCGGGTCAGCAGGGTCGCGAGTGCTGTCTGGGCTTCGAGTCTGGCGAGTGGTGCACCGAGGCAGTAGTGGATGCCGTGGCCGTAGCCGAGGTGCTGGTTGTCCCGACGGCCGAGATCGAGGTTGTCCGGATCCTGGAACCGCTCCGGGTCCCGGTCGGCCGCCGCGAGGACCACGAGCACCGGGTCGCCGCTCTCGATGCGCTGCCCGCCGAGCGTCAGCTCCTGGGTCGCGTACCGCCAGGTGGCCAGCTCCACCGGGCCGTCGTAGCGCAGCAGTTCCTCGACTCCGGTGGCGAGCAGTTCCCTGTCGCCCGCGGCCAGTGCCTCCTGCAGACGCGCGCGCTGCACCGGGTTGCGCAGCAGTGCGTACGTCCCGTTGCCGATGAGATTGATGGTGGTCTCGAAGCCGGCGAAAAGAATGATGAACGCCATGGCGGCGGCCTCGTTCTCCGTCAGGTGCTCGCCGTGGTCGCTGGCCCGGATGAGGTTGGAGATGAGGTCGTCGCCGAGGTCCTCGCGCTTGCGGTGGATCAGCTCGACGAGGTACGCCCGGATCTTCTTGACCGACCGCGCCACTCCGCCGCGCGGCCCGCCGCCGTGCCGGATCATCATGCCCGCCCAGTCCCGGAAGTCGTCCTGGTCCTCGCGCGGAACGCCGAGCAGGTCGCAGATCGCGTAGATGGGCAGCGGGAACGCGAACTCGTGGATGAGGTCGGCGCTCCCCTTCTCCTGGAAGCCGTCGATGAGCCGGTCGGTCAGCTCCTGCACCCGGGGCGCGAATTCGGCGACGGTGCGCGGCGTGAACGCCTTGGACACCAGCCGCCGCAGCCGGGTGTGGTCCGGCGGGTCGATGTTCAGCAGATGCGTCATCAGGTCGGCACTGCGCTCGCCGGGGATCCCGGTCTTCCCCTTGGCGTGCGCCGACTCCGCGTGGTGCACCGGGTTCTTGCTGAGCCGCTGGTCCGCGAGCGCCTGCCGGGCATCCGCGTACCGCGTCACCAGCCAGGCCTCGACCCCGCTGGGCAACCGGGTGCGGTGCACCGGCGAGTGCTCCCGGAGCCAGGCGTAGGCGGGGTAGGGATCGGTGGCGAACTCCCAGGTGAAGAGTTCGGGCGCGGGATCGGGGACGGGGCCTGCGGGGGGTGCTGTGCTCACTCCTCGACGTTAGCCTGCGCCCCCTCGCCCCGGGTTGCCGAGGTCGTGGGGGGACGTGGGGTCGTGGTCCCGGCGTTCGAGTGTTTCGTTGAGCAGTCTGATCTCCTCGTCGGTGCGGCCGGCGCCCACTCTCATGCGGGCCAGCAGGAGTGCCGCGTCGCTGTCGCCGGCGTCGGCCGCGACGCCGAGCCAGTGTTCGGCGCGGCGCTGGAGGACGCGGCCGAGCAGGCGGGCGGATTCCTTGTGGCCCGCTTCCACGGCGGCCTCCAGGCAGGTGATCGCCTCCGTCCACCGGTGCTGGATGAGCATCAGGTCGCCGAGTGCCGCCGCGGCCTCGGCGTTTCCCGCGTCGGCAGCCCTGCGGTACCAGTGGGCGGCCTCCGTCCGGTCGTCCAGCAGGGCGCCCAGCTTGACCATGCTGTGCACGTCCCCCGCTCCCGCCCTCGGGCGCAGCACCGCGCAGTACCGGCCCACCAGGGCGTCCATGTCGACGCCGTCCTCCCAGGTCGCCTCCTCGATGGTGCGCAGCCACAGGTCGTCGGGGGCGGCGGGGAGATCGGTGGTCAGGGCGCCGTGGACCCGCCAGGTGCCGCGCTCGGTGCCCGGTACGAGCAGGCTCAGGCCGGCCACCCCGAAGGAGAAGCGGGTGGCCCAGTGGCGGGCTTCGTCGAAGGTCTCCTGGGGTGCCGGGCGGGGGCCGGTGGCGGGCCCGGGTTCGTCGTCGTGGCGTTCGTGCAGGCGCTTGAGGAGGTCCTCGGAGACCGCCTCGCGCACTCCGCAGCGGGCGAGGTCGACGGCGGTGCGCACCAGGCGGTGGCCGCGCGGGTGCGCGGTGCGGGTGCCGGGGTCGTTCAGTTCGTCGCGCAGGTGGTGGCCGAGGGCCAGGTACGCGGCGGCTCCCTCGTGTCCGGAGAGGTCGGCGGCCTCGAACAGGCGCGGGTCGTGGGTCCGCCGCATCCGGTGGTGCTCGGCGGTGCTCCACCGGTGCGGGACCCGCACCGTGTCGGCCGTCGCGACCAGGCGGTCGGTGCGCAGTTCGCGGTACTCGGCGGCGGTCATGGTGGCGAGGACCACGACGCCCTGGGCGTGGAGGCGGCCGAGCAGGGCGGCGTCCAGGCCGCGCCTGCCGTCGCGCCGGCCGAGGGGGTCGTAGTGGTCGTGGAGCGCGTCGAGCCACAGGACGTACCGGCCGCTCCCGTCGCCGGTGGCCGCCGCGCGGTGCGTGCGGTAGACGCCCGGTTCGTCGGCGAGGAGTGCGGGCAGGGCGCGCAGGTCGGTGCCGGGGCCGGGGGTGTACAGCCGGCGTCCGTCCAGCCGGGTCACCGCGTTCCAGACGGTGTGCGACGTGCCGGAGAGCGGGTCGGCGAGGAGCAGGACGAAGCCGGGGTGCGCCAGCCGGTCGGCGAGTTCGGCGTCGTGGTCGCGTGCGACGTACGCCGGTACGACGGGCAGTCCGGCGACGCGGCGGCCGGGCCGTACGCCGAACTCGGCCGGGCCGACCTCGCGCACCGGTCGCCAGTCGTGCGCGGCGGGCGGTGAACCGCCGTAGTGGTTCGTGGTGTTGGTGGTGTTCTGGAAGCCGATCATGTCGCCGTGGACGGTGTTGCCGGTGACTTCGACGTTGTCGCCGGTGACGTACCGGTGGTGGTGGACGGAGCCGACGTAGCCGTACTGGCTCACCGCTTCGTTGACGGTGGTGTCGGAGAGGGTGTTGCGGATGCTGTCGATGGTGCGGGGGGCGGCGCGGGTGCGGTCCTCGGCCGTGCCGTCGGGGTCGGCGGGGGTCAGGATGCGGTGGATCTCCGTGACGCCCGCGGGGTCGGCCGCTTCGAGGCGGGTCAGCCAGCCGCGCCACTGCGCGCGGGTGGCGGTCCGGTCGCCGCCGTCGTCCTCGACGAGCAGGGCCAGGTCCCCGGCGGTGTACTTCGGTGCGACCGCGGCCTCGATCCGGCTGCGGATCCGCTCCCACCCGGCGGTGCCCGCCGCGTGCGCCAGCAGGTCCGCGAGATCGTCCAACTGCGTTGCCACGTAAGCCCCCACACCTCTCGTACGGCTCCGCCGCCACATTACTGAGACCCGTCCGTCCGGGCGACGCCGCGACGCGGGCGGGGGACGGCGGTGGCCGGCGGCCGGTCGCCGCTTCCACCGTCGCTCCCCGGGCGGGGCCGCGTCGAGGCCCCGGCGACTGCGATTGCCTGCCCGGGGCGGGGCGTGGTAGAGGCGGGGTTCACATCTCGGCGGCCGGGGGGACGGGCCGGGCGTCGGTCAGTGCGGAGCGCAGTTCGGCCAGTGTCCGGGCGGCGTCCTGGTCGCCCTCGTCGGCGGCGCGGCTCAGCTGCCGCACCCCTTCCGTGGCGCTGCGGACGCCGAGGATCTGGAGGGCCGGCCGGAACGCGGCCCCGTTGTCCCCCGTTTTCCCGGCGACCGCGAACCAGTGCCTCGCGCGTTCCAGGTGCACCTGGGAGAGGAGAGCGGCCGAGGCCGGGTGGCCGGCGCGGGCGGCCTGTTCCAGGTAGCCGATGGTGTCGGTGCCGAAGTCCGCCGCCTCGAAGAGGAGTTCGCCGGCCCTGGCCGCCGCCTCCGGGCTCCCGGCGTCCGCCGCGCCGCGGTACCAGCGCAGGGCTTCGGGGAGTGCGCCCAGCCTGCTGCGGAGTTCCGCGATTCTGATCATGGCGCCGACGTCGCCGTCCGTCGCGTCCTGGAGCAGTTCGTCGCAGTACCGTTCCCGCACCGGGGCCGGGTCGACCCCGTCCGCCTCGGTCATCCGGTCGACGAGCCAGGCCCACACCGGTTCGGTCGCCGTCGGCGGGCACGGGTCGGCCCCCAGTGCGCTGTGCACCCGCCAGGCCTCCGGTTCCTCGTCGTGGACGAGCATGCCGAGTCCGCGGATCCGGAAGTGGTCGCGGGTCGCCCAGTCGAGGGCCTCTTCGAACGTCTCCGCCGACAGTTCGTCGGCCCCGACCCCGTACGCCTCCTCGTGCATCCGCCGCAGCAGCCGCACCGGCACCGCCTGGCGCACTCCGCAGCGGGCGAGGTCGAGGGCGGCCCGGACCAGCAGGTGGCCGCGCGGGTGGGCGGCCGGGGTCTCGGGGTCCTGCCACTCCTCGGCCAGCAGGTGTCCGAAGGCGAGGTGGGCGACGACGCCCTCGCCCTCGGTGCGGTCGTACGCGGCGGCCAGCCGGGGGTCGGCGTCGGCGGACTCCTTCAGCCGGGACAGTTCGGCCGCGCTCCACTGCCGGCCGACCTCGACCGTGCGGGCCGTGGCGACCACGCGGTCGGTACGGCTCTTGCGGTATTCGCCCGTTCTCATGGTGGCCAGCACCGTGACTTCGAGGTCGGTCAGCCGCCCCAGCAGGCGTGGTTCGAGGCCGCCCGTACCGCGGTGGCCCTTGAGTCCGTCGAGCCACAGGAGGCACTTGCCGGTGTCCGTCCCCTGCTTCTGGAACTCCTCGACGAGGGCCGGGAGGGTGCGCAGGTCGGTGCCGGGGTCGGGCGCGCAGATCCAGTGTCCCGTCATCCGGGTCACCGCCCGCCAGGCGGTGTGCGAGGTGCCGGACAGCGGCTCGGCGAGGACCAGTACGAGGCCGGGGCCGGCGAGTTGGGCGGCGAGTTCGGAGTCGCAGTCGCGCTCCACGTACGGCAGTACCTCCGGCAGCCCGGGTACGCGCCGGGCCGGGCGCACCCCGTACTCGGCGAGGCTGGCCTCGGGGGCGGGGACCCAGCCCCGCGGGGCCGGCAGGACGGACCGGGGGCGGTCGTGGCCGCCGTAGTTGATGAGCTGGACGCCGCCGACCGGGCCCCGGCTGACGATGATGTTGCCGCGGGCCAGGACCATGTCGTTCCCGACCCGGGTGACGGAGCCGGCCCCGGCGGTGCGCCCGGCCTTCTCCCCGGGGCCGCCGCTGTCCTTCCCCGCCGGGGGCTCGCCGGAGGGGGCGCGCGGCGGGAGGTCGCAGGAGGGGCCGGGAGCGGGGAGCTCGCAGGAGGGACCGCGCGCGGGGAGGTCGGGTATGGGGCCCGCGCTGTGGAGGGAGTGGAGTCCGAAACCCCGCAGGAGCCGCCGCATTTCCGTGGTGCCCTCGGGGTCGGCCTCGTCGAGCACGGCCAGCCACGGCTCCCAGCGTTTCGCGCTCGTACCGTCCTTGCCGCCGAGGGTGCACAGGTCGAGCCAGCCCTGCCGGAAGTCGCACCCGTGTCTGCGGTAGACGACCTCGCGGACGGCCAGGCGGATCTCGATCCAGTGGGCGGCGTGCGTCGCCTGCTCCATCAGGTCCGCCAGCTCTTCCAGCTCTGTTGCCACACAAGCCCCCAGACATGTCGAACGGCCCTGTCGACACCCTAGTGAGCTGCGCCCCTCTCGGTGGCGACGATGGCGTCACGGTAGGCGCGCGACGCGGCGCGCAGCGCGGTCTCGGGGTCGACGCCCGCCGCTTCCGCGCGGGACGCGAGGGACAGCAGTTCGTATCCGATGCCGCCGTCGCCGGTGGGCAGGGGTACGTCGAGGCCGCCGGACCGGGCCCGCGAGGAGAGTTTCGCGGCGAGGGCGAGGGCGGGCTGGGTGAGCGGGACGCCGTCGGTGACCGAGTCGCGCTGCTTCTCGACGGCCTTGGTGCGCATCCAGTGCGCCTTCACGTCCTCGGGGGTCTCGGCGCTCTCGTCGCCGAAGACGTGCGGGTGGCGGTGGATGAGCTTGTCGATGAGCGTGGCGGCGACGTCGTCGATGGAGAAGGGCTCGTCGCCCTCCTCGCCGGAGGCCTCCTGGGCGATGCGGGCGTGGAAGACGACCTGGAGGAGTACGTCGCCCAGCTCCTCGCGGAGTTCGGTGCGGTCCTCGGTCTCGATGGCCTCGACGAGTTCGTACGCCTCCTCGATGCCGTACTTGGCGAGGCCCTTGTGGGTCTGCTGGGAGGACCAGGGGCACTCGCGGCGGATCCGGTCCATGACGTGGACCAGGTCGAGGAGGCGGGCGCCGGGCAGGTCGTAGGAGCCGGGGAGCAGTTCCAGGTCGGGCATCTGCACGCGGTTGGAGCCCGCGAGGCGGGCGAGGCCGTCGGTGAGGCGCTGGTCGCTCTCGCCGGAGGGCAGGACGACCGCGGTCCGGCCGCCCGCGCAGTAGGCGACGAGTTCGTCGGCGGCCGGGGTGCCGTGCTCGACGGTGACGCCCGCCTCGTGCAGGTAGGGCAGCTGGGGGTGCTGTTCGTCGGCGCACAGGACGCGGTCCGCGGAGCGCAGGGTCTGCCAGGCGGGCCAGGACAGCAGGCCGGGGGCGACCCGGTGGCTGGCGGTGAGCAGGACGATGCGGCCGGGGGCGTCGGGGGTCTCGGTGGTCACGGGTCGACGGTACTCGTGGGTGGGCCTGGCCGCGGCGCTGGTCCCCCGCCCGCCCCTCGCCCGTTCCGCGGACGGTGCCCCGGCGTTCCGCGGACGGCGCCCCTGGTCCTGCGGGGGTGGGCGGGGAGGTACGGGTGCGGCGGGGGCCGGTCGCGCGGTTCCCCGCGCCCCTGGCGTGCTCAGGGGCGCGGTGCGCGCCGGGGTGCCCTACTGCATCTGCTGCTCCGGCTGTCCGCCGGCCTCCGCGTCCGTGCTCTTCGTCTTCTGGGTGATCCACGGCGTGCGGTACGCGGCGAGGCCGATCTGGTCGTCGTTCCAGGCCCCGAAGCGGGGGTTGACGTCGATCTTGAGGGCCTTGGACGCCTTGGCCAGCACCTCGGTGACCTTCTGCTGTCCCTGGGGGCTGGCCAGGTCCGCCTGGTTCGCGGCGGCGAGCTTGCCCAGCAGGATCTCCTGGCGCAGTGCCTGGTCGATCTGGTCGGGGGCGTACCCCTGGCCGAGCAGCTTCGCCGCGACCTTGTCCTCGCCGCCCTCGTACCCGGCGGCGGCGGCGCGTGCGTCCTGGATCTCCTTGCGGGTGACGGTGAGGCCCGCGTCCTGGGCCGCCCGTTCCACGACCTTCGCGAAGATGATGCCGTGCAGCTTGGCGCGCCCCAGCTGTCCGGTGTTGCTGACCAGCTGGGCGCCCTGCGGGGTCTTCGCCTGCGCCGCGCGTACGTCCCTGACCTGTCCCTGGAGGGTGGACACCTCGATGCGCTCGCCGCCCACGAGGGCTGCCGCGCCGGGGTGCGCGTCGCTGCCGCACGCGGTGAGCAGGGGGGCCGCGGCGAGCAGCCCGGCGGAGAGGAGGAGTGTGGTGCGGGTGCGCGTGCGGCGGTGCAAAGGGTGCCTCCCGGGGCGGTGGTCGTGCGGCTCGGTGAACGTCGGGTGGGCGAACAGGCCTTGCGGAGTTGATGTTAGGCAGCCGGAGTGGTCCGGGCCACTGATTCGCCCAACGAGTCCAACGAGTCGCCGGGATACGGGGATGCGCCGGGGGCGGGCCGCGGGCTGGTGTTCGTCTCGCTGACCAGGAAGTGGGGGCGGCGCTTGGTTTCGTAATAGATGCGCCCGACGTATTCGCCGACGACGCCGAGCATCACCATCTGTACTCCGGAGAGTGCGGTGACGGCGACGAGCAGCGTCACATAACCGGGGGTTTCCACGCCGTTGACGAGTGCGTCACCGACGATCCACGCGGTGTACGCCATGGCGCAGCCGAGCAGCAGCAGGCCGAGATAGAGGGCGGCCCGGAGTGGTTTGTTGTTGAAGGAAAGGACGCCGTCCAGGCCGTAGTTGAGGAGCTTCCCGAAGGTCCATTTGGAACGGCCCTGCTCACGGACCAGGTTTTCGTAACTGAACGTGGCGGTCGGGAATCCGATCCAGGCGAAGAGGCCTTTCGAGAACCGGTTGTATTCGGTGAGCTCCAGTACGGCGTCCACGGCGCGGCGGGACAGCAGCCGGAAGTCGCCGACGCCGTCGACCAGTTCGACGTCGACCAGCCGGTTCACGAGCCGGTAGTAGGCGCGGGCGGTGAGGGTGCGGGTGACCCGGTCGCCGGCCCGGGTGCGGCGGGCGACCACCTGGTCGTGGCCCTGGGAATGCAGGGTGATCATGCGCTCGATGAGTTCCGGCGGGTGCTGGAGGTCCGCGTCCATGATCACGACGGCGTCGCCGTCGGCGTGCCGCAGACCGGCCAGCATGGCGGATTCCTTGCCGAAATTCCGGCTGAAGGAGACATAGCGTACGCGCGGATCGGTGGCGGCGATTTCCCGGAGGTGGTCGAGCGTCGCATCACGGCTGCCGTCGTCCACGTACACGAATTCGAATTCGGCCGTGGGGGCGAGCGGCGCGATTTCCCGTGCGACATGGGAGTGGAATCGCCGGACGATGTCCGCCTCGTGGAAACAGGGCACGACGAGGGAGATGAGCATGTGCCATGGCAACGCGGGCAGATGACGTTCCCTCACGGCGCGGGTGACGGGCGGAGGGCGATTCGGTTAACGGAATTGCGGGGTGCTGGTGAAAGCCCTGTTCGCGTGTTTACGGTCGGCCTCATGCGTCCCACCCTCCCGGCATTCTCCCCGCAGAAGCACCCCGTCGCGGCGGCTTCGCTGCTCGCGGCCTTCGTGGCCGCCCTCGCGCACTGCCTGGGGTCCGCGCTCGCCGGCAGCCAGCCGTTCGGGGCGATGAACCGGAACGTGAACGACCTGGGCACCCAGTTCGTCCCGTTCCACGCCCGCCTGTGGGACGTGCTGCACGGCCGCGCGGACGGCGGCTGGCTGATCAACTGGCAGTCGGGGTACGGCTCCAGCTTCCTGCCGGACGTGGGGACGTACCTGTCGAGCCCGTTCGCCCCGCTGGTCGCGCTCTTCCCGCGCGCGCAGATCGACCTCGCGGTGTACGTGACCTCGGTGGCGCGGATCGCGACGGCGGCGGCGGTGATGGCGTGGCTGCTGATGCTGCTGCGGCCCCGCACGGCCGCCGGGGGGAACGGCCGCTGGTGGCTGGCGGGGGTGCTGGGCGCGGCGTACGCGCTGTGCGGGTGGTCGGTGATCGAGGCCTCGTACAACCCGATGTGGCTGGACGGGCTGATCGCCTTCCCGCTGCTGTGCGTGGTGGGGGAATGGGTGCGTACGGGGCGCCGGCTGCGGGTGTGGTTCGGGTCGGGGGTGCTGCTGGTCGCGCTGGTGTGGGCGGCGAACTTCTACACCGCGTACATGGCGACGCTCGGCGCCGGTCTGGTGCTGGGCGCCCGGCTGCTGATCGACGGCGGCCCGCGCCTTCCGCGGCTGCGGACGGCGGCGCGGGCGTGCGCGGTGGTGGCGCTCGGGATCGGGGTGTCGGCGCCGGTGCTGCTGACGGTGTTCGCGGGGACGCGGCACGCCTACCCGGGGATGGGGCTGACGTTCCGGCCGGCCGGCTGGGGCGATGTGCTGGCCCGGCTGCTTCCCGGCACGTACGGCTTCAACTCTCCCGCCATGTATGTGAGTTCCGCCGTGCTGGTGCTCGCGTTCGCGCTGCCGTTCCACCGGCGGGTCCCCGTGCGGGTGCGGGTCGGCTGGGGCGTGCTGGCGGTGGCCGTGCTGGTGTCCATGCAGTGGGGGCCGACGCATCTGGCGTGGCACGCCTTCGCGGAGCCGAACGGCAGCCCCTACCGGCAGACCTTCGTGCTCAGCGGGGTGCTGGTGATCGCCGGGTGGCTGTCGGTCTGCCACGGGGTGCCGGGCCGGCGGGCGCTGGCCGCGGCGGCCGGGTGCCTGGTGCTGGTGGTGCTGGTGGCGGTGGGAAGTCCGTTCGGCGGCCGGTGGGCGTGGCTGGGCACGGCCGCCGGACTGGCACTGGTGGCCGGCGCCCTGGCGCTGCTGGGACGGGCGGGGCGCGGGACGGACGGGGCCGGTCCGGTGCGGGCCGCGGCGTCCGGGCGGCGGGTGTACGCGGCCGGGGCCGCGGTGCTGCTCGTCGGGTGCGTCGTCGGGCAGTCCGCGCTGACCACGGCGTGGGCGGCCAAGCGCAGGGTCGCCACCCAGGACGACCACGCGCCGTACGGCCCCCGGCAGTCGGCGCAGAGCCGGGTGATCGCCGGGGTCGACGACTGGCCGCGCCACCGCACCGAACCGGGGCGCACCCAGACCGTGCACAACGACGCGATGGTGGTCGGTGGTCAGGGCGCCTCGTACTACAGCAGCATGACCTCCGACGTGCTGACCCGGACGCTGAGCGCGCTCGGCGACGGCTGGAACGGCAGCGGGCGCGCACCGCACAGCCTGGACAACCCGGTGACGGACGCGCTGTTCGGGGTCGGAGCACGGCTGCGGTCGACGTACCGGCAGGGCGCCGACACCGACTTCACGGTCGTCCGGCGCGACGCGCCGCCCCTGGTGACGGTACGGGCGACCGGTGGCCCCGCCCCGCGCTTCGGGCACTCCGCCTTCGCCAACCAGGAGTTGCTGCTGGGGTCGAGGGTGTACGAGCGGCTGAACGGCACGGCGGGGGTGTGCACGGCGGGGGCGCCGGTGTTCGTGTGGGCGCCGGGGTTCAAGGGAGTGGCCCGGTCCGCGGGCGGTGACCCGGCGGGCGTCCGCTTCGAGGCAAAGAAGGGGCGGGTACGGGCGCCGATGCAGCAGGTGGGCACGGCGGCCGGGGACGGCCGGGTCCGGATCGACCTGCGCGGGACGGGCGCCCGGGGCGCCGAGGTGGCCTGCCTGCGCGAGGACCGCCTGGCCGCGGCGGTACGGGGACTGAGGGCGAGCGGCGCGGAATCGGTCGAGGCGGGCGACGGAACGGTCCGGGCGGTGCTGCCCGCACACGCCGCTGGCGGCGCACCGGCAACTGACGGCACCGGCGCGACCGGCGGCACGCCCGCGACCGGCGGCACCGGCGGCACCGGCGGGACCAGCGGAGTGCCCGGAACCGGAAGCACGCCCGGGATCGGCGGCACCGGCGGAGTGCCCGGAACCAGCAGCGCCCCCGGAACCGGCGCTCCCGCCTCCGTGGCCGGGGGGAGCGCCGGTCGGACCGCCGTTGTGGCGGTGCCGCGGATCGCGGGGTGGCAGTGCGCCGTGAACGGCGGTGAGCTGCGGCCCGCGGGCTCCTACTTGGGGTTGCTGGCCGTCCCGCTGCCCGACGGTGCGGGGGCCGGTGCCGCGGACGGCACGACGACCGGGCCGATCGAGGTGGGCTGCGAGTTCAGGCCGCCGGGGCTGCGGGCGGGCACGGCCGTGGGGGCCGGTTCCGCCGGAGTGGTGGCCGTGGTCGGGCTGCTGGGCCTGCTGCGCGGACGCAGGCGGGACCAGACCGCGACCCCCAGCAGCACCACGATCCCGGCGCCGCTGCCCGCCAGCCCGGCGGAGAGCCCGGCCTGGCGGTAGGTGCAGGTGAACCCGGTGGTGCCGGCGCCGACGGGGACCGCCAGCAGCCCCTGGAAGGAGGCGGCCGGGGACTCGGGCCGCCCGTCCGCGGCGCACTGCCAGCCGCTCACCGCCGGGACCGCCACGACCGCCGTGCCCGGCGCGGTGCCCGGCTTCAGCCTGGCCCGGATCTCGTGTCCGGACATGGTGAGCCGGTCGGGGGCGGCGGCGCGCAGGTCGCCGATCGCGGTGTGGAGCTTGGCCCGGTCGAGGCAGCCCACCAGGTGGCGGGGCAGGCTCTGGCCGGGCTTGGTGGCGGTGACGGAGAGCGTGAGGCGGCCGTTCTTCGCCACCTTGCCCAGGGTGCGGACGCCCGCGGCGGTCACCTTGTTGCCCCGGCCGAACCAGGTCTTCTCCCGCCCCTTGTCCACGGCCACCCGCCCGGCGAACCAGGGCGCGTGACCGTAGGCCGTACTGCCCGGCGTGCACGCCACCTCGAACGTGGCGCGCACGCCCTTGTGCAGCCGCCACCCGTGACGGCCGGGGGCACCGCCGGCGGCCGGGCGCAGTTCGGGCACCGCGTAGACGGCCGCCCCGATCGCGCTGTTCAGCCGGTCGAAGGCGGTGACGTCACCGCCCTGGTGCACCGGCGGCACGCTCGCGCCCTGCCGCCGCACCGTCACCAGCGGCGCGGCCTCGGCCCGCCGTACGACGGCCCTGCGCGAGCCCTCCGGCTCGTCGGCGATGTAGGTGGTGGCGCCCATCAGGGCCCGGCCGACCGGTTCGGAGAAGCTCTTGGTGTGGCGGCCCTCTATGTACCAGCCCGCGCCGAGCGCCTGGAGGGTGCGGGCGGTCTCGGCGGGGACGTGGCTGCTGTAGTACGAGCCGCCGCTGCCGCCGAGCAGCATCGGGTCGTTGTTGGCGTACTCGTGCGAGCCGGGGTCGGCCCGCTGCCAGGGGGCGGCGTCGGCGGCGCGCAGGGTGTCGCGCATCCGCAGGGTCTCCTCGTCGAGGGTCCGCTTGGGCGCGTACCAGGGGATCCGGTCCCGGACGCCCATCACGGAGTTGACCGTGTAGGCGGTGGAGAGCAGTACGGCGCAGCCGAGTCCGGCGGCGAGGAGTGCCCGTGCCCGGCGGGCGGCCGGGGCGTTCCGCGGCCCGGCGCCTCCGGGGCCCCGGTCCGCCCCTCCCCCGTACCGGTGCAGCAGCATCAGGCCCGCGCACATCACGGGGATGCCGCCGAGCGCCAGCAGCAGGGTCCGGGTGCCGACCGGCTTCTGTCCGGCGGTGAGTGCCACCAGGACGGCGAGCAGGCCCGCTCCCCACAGCAGCTCGCGCGGGGCGGGCCGGCGGGAGAGGGCGAGCCAGGCGATCATCGTGAAGATGCCGCTGAGGACGAAGGTGGCCCGGTAGGGGCTGCCGTTCGGGATGGCGAACGCGTGCCACAGCAGGACGCCCGGCTTCCACACGAACGACAGTGCGACCAGCAGCGCGAGCCCGCACCACAGCACCCGCTCGCGCACCGCGACCGACCGCTGGAAGACGAAGGTGGCCAGCAGGAGCAGCCCGAGGATGCCGAAGCAGACACCGGGCGCGGCGGCGGAGGTGCGCCCGCCGGGGAGCAGCTGGGCGAGGTAGAGCAGCGGGCTGGGCGGTCCCTTGTACGGGATGACGGTGACCGGCTGGGACGCCTTGCTGGAGAGGTACGAGACGATCATCACCGGCGCGACCAGCAGCAGCGCGGTCGCGGCCATGCCGCCGGCCCGCAGCACCACGCGCGCACGCGCGCGCCAGGGCAGGTCGTCGCGCAGCAGCAGCCGTACGACGAGGACCAGCGCGGCGCCCAGCGTCGCCATGGCGGCGGTGTAGAAGTTCGCCGCCCAGCTCAGGGCGACGAGGAAGGTGCCGAGGAACCAGCGGCGGCCCTGCAGGCACCAGTCGGCGGCGATGCCGATGAGCGGGAGGGCGACCGGCCCCCACATCCACATGGGGTCGGCGTACCCGTCGCTGACCACCCAGGCGCACAGCGCGTACCCGACCGCCAGCAGACCGCGCTGCCAGGCGGGTCCGGGCCGCAGCCGGGCCAGGAAGAGGGTCATGACGGTGGCGGCGAGGCCGATGCTCAGCAGGGTGACGAGGAAGACCGGCAGTTCGACCAGGTCGCGCGGGAAGAGCCCGACGAGGAAGGAGAACGGGTTCGTCAGGTAGGTGAAGAAGTCCGGTAGGAAGGGGGTGCCGTAGCCGCTGTTCCAGTTGAAGAGCAGATCGCCCTGGGCCTCGCCGTGCAGCAGGTCCCACAGGTGCGCGTGGTACGGGACGAACTGGTTGCCCAGGTCGTTGACGGCCCGCGACCGTTCCCCGAAGGGGTACGTGCCGCGCAGGGCGATGCCCAGGCAGTAGGCGGCCATGGCGGTGAGACCGGCCAGGACGGCGATGCCGCGCTCGCCGCTCAGACGGCGCAGCAGGGCGGCGGGGCCGCGGGGGCGCGCGGGGGCGGCCTTGCCCGGGGCGGCGCCTTCCGGAGTGGTGCCTTCCGGAGTGGCGCCCTTCGCCGGCTCCCCGCCCTGCGGGTTCCGGTCCTGCGGGTCACGGTCCTGTGGGTCCCGGCCCTGCGGCTTTCCGTCCTCCGGCTTCCCGTCCGCCGGCTGCTCCCCCTGTGTGAGGATGCGCCGGGACAGTACGTACGTCACCGGGATCGCCGCGGCGGCGGCCACCAGGGGCGCGATCCGCTCGTCCATGCCGGCCCATTCCACCAGCACGAACACGCCCACCGAGGTGACCGTGAAATTGGTCAGGTTGGTGAGCGGGAACAGCAGGAATTTCCGCCAGGTGGGGCGGGTGCGATAGGTGAAGTAGGTATTGAGGAAGAACGACCCCACCATGCTGATCATGAAAGCCAGCACATAGGCGGGGTAGTAGGGCAACCACTGGTGCAGGGCGAGATAGCAGGCGTAGAACGTTCCGGTGTTCACCGCGCCCACCAGGGCGAACCGGAGCACCTGGAAGATGTGCGAGGACGTCACTGCCCGATTTCCCTGTTTCCCGTACTGACGGCGTTACCGGTGCCGACCGTACCGATGTTCGTGCGTATCCGGTTCAGGGCGAGCGTGGGCGCGCTGGTTTCCTTCACCAGGAAGTGCGGGCGGCGCTTGGTCTCGTAATAGATCCGGCCGATGTATTCGCCCACCAGCCCCAGCATCACCATCTGTGCGCCGCCCAGGCCGACGATCGCGGCGAGGAGCGTCGCGTAGCCGGGGGTGCGGACGCCGAACGCGAGGGTGCTGATGACGATCCACACCACGTACAGGGCGGCCAGCGCGGCGAGTACGAGGCCGAGGTGAATGGCGACGCGCAGGGGCTTGTTGTTGAAGGAGATGAGGCCGTCGACGCCGTAGTTGACGAGCGCGCCGAAACGCCATTTCGTCTCTCCGGCCTCGCGCGCCACATTGGTGTAGTCGAAGGTGACGGTGTCGAAGCCGATCCAGGAGAAAAGCCCCTTGGAGAAGCGGTTCTGCTCGGGCATCGACAGCAGCGCGTCGACGGCCCGCCGCGACAGCAGCCGGAAGTCGCCCACGCCGTCGGCGAGCTCGACGTCCACCCAGCGGTTGACCATGCGGTAGTACGCCCGGCCCAGGGACCTGCGCAGGCGCGACTCGCCGTCCCTGTCGCGCCGGGCGATCACCTGGTCGTGGCCGCGGCTGTGCAGCTCCAGCATCTTCCCGATCAGCTCCGGGGGATGCTGGAGGTCCGCGTCCATCAGTACGACGGCGTCGCCCTCGGCCTCGCGCAGGCCGGCCAGCATGGCGGCCTCCTTGCCGAAGTTCCGGCTGAAGGAGGTGTAGCGCAGGCCCCCCGGGTGCTTTTCCGCGAGTTCGCGCAGCAGACCGAGGGTGTTGTCGGAACTGCCGTCGTCGACGTAGCAGATCTCGTAGTCGACCGGGAGTGAATCGAGGACCGTCCGCACTTTCGCGTCGAACGACTCGATCACCATTTCTTCGTTGAAGCAGGGCACCACGACCGCCAGGCGCATGGGGTCTCACTTCCGGTGTGTACGAGAACTCCGCACGGGGTTTCCGCAGGGGCTGATTGGTCGCCTATCGAGACAGGGAAAGCGACGAGTCGGTTGCCTCTGTGTGACCCACATCACACCCTTCGGAGAAAAGCGGAAGTCGCGACGCGGCCCAGCAGACGGAGTCGGGAGTCACCGGTCGCCAGGTGTGTTTCGAGGGCTTCCCGGACGCCCGGCCAGGCGGCGTCGCCGTAGTCGTCGAGGACCACGATCCCGCCGTCGGCGACGATCTCCTCGACCCATTGGAGATCGGAGAGCACCCCGTCCCTGGAATGGTCGCCGTCCACCACGACCACCCCGTACTTCCGGTCGGAAACCGCCGCCCGGATTTCCTCGTCCTGCGAGAATCCCTTGAAAATACGGGCCCCTGGGGCCCCGTCGCCGTCCGCCGAGAGAGCGGTTCCGGCCAGTGCGAGGTTGGCCCGCACCACGTCCTCGCGGACCGGGGTGCCGGTCGGATCGGCGTTGTCGAAGGCCGCGTCGGGCTGCAGCTGCGAGCCGATGAGCGGGTCGACGATGGTCAGCCTGGGCTCGGTCCCCTCGCGGTGCAGCATGCGGGTCAGGGCGGTCGCGAAGAGGCCGTGAAGGGTCCCGATTTCGAGCGTGTCGGGGTTCGGCGGGGCCAGAAGCGGAATGGTCGCGAGTTTTCCGCAAACATTGGATGTACCCCCTGCGAGGCGTCCTACACCCAGTGCTTCGAGCGCGACGACGGTCCGGAACGCCGAGGTGACCGCCCGCCGGGCGTGCGCGCTGCCGCTGACCTCCGCGACCTCGGCGACCAGCCCGGTGATCTGGTCGGCGGACGGCATGCGGTGCGCGCCCCGCCCCGTGCGGTCGAGCAGCATGGTGACGGCGTGGCTCTGCTTCTTGAGGACGTCGAGCTCGGCCCGCAGGGCGGCCAGCTCCGTGCTGGTGCCGCGGGTCTGGGTGCGTACGCGCTGGTCTACCAGGGCCGCGAAGGGACGCAGGGCGCGGCGGGCGAGGGGGTGGGTCAGCAGTGGCATGGCCGGGACGCTATGCCGCCCGGCGGATGGGGGCGTGGCCCTGGGGCGACCGCGGGGCGAACCCGGGGTGACGGGCGGACCGGGAGTTTGTCAGGACAACCGGACATGGCGGGGCCGCGCGTCCCGCCCCGCCCCGGGGGATCAGCGCCGGCCGCCGCCGAGCTGGTGCTGGCGCTCCAGCGCCCGGCGCACCTCCGCGACCAGCGGGTGGTACGCCCCGTACACCCGCTCGGCGTCGTACAGCAGCGCCTGCAACTGGCGCACCGCCTCCGTGCGGTCGCCGAGGGCCAGCAGCAGCTGGGCGGCGCGCAGCCGCAGTTCGAGGGCGCGGGAGGGGTCGTTGCCGGTGACGTAGCCGTTCTCGTAGTACGGCAGCAGGGCCCGGTACTCGGCGAGGGCCGCCGCCGGTTCGCCGAGCTGTTCCAGGCACTGGGCGGCGTCGTAGCGGAACTGGAGGGCCTGCGGGTCGGCGGGGCCGCTCTCGGCGGCCCGGTCCTCGGCGAGCCGGCGCAGCTCGGGCAGGGCGCGCCGGTACTGGCCGTCGTCCAGCAGGGTCGCCGCGTACTGCTTGCGCAGGATGCGCACCACCGGGGAGCGTTCGCCGTGCTCGGCGGCGGCGGCCGGGAGGATGCTGCCCAGGAGGTCCACGGCCTGGGTGATGCGGCCCTCGCCCAGCAGCTGCTTGACCTCGTCGACGGCCGCGGCGACGTCGGGCCGGGACGGCGGTGCGGGCGGCGGGGTGTGCACCGGTGGCGCGGGCGCCGACGCGGGCCGCGGCGGCAGGTGTCCCGGCGGCGGCACCTGCACCGGCGGCGGGACGGCCGCCGCCCGGTCCGGCCAGGGCGCGTGCGGGCGCAGGAAGGGGCGGGTGGGGTCGAGGGGTCCGCCCGGCCGGCCGCGCGCGGGCAGCAGCGGGGCGAGCCGCTCGTACACGTCCTGGGCGGAGCCGGGCCGGTGCTGCGGGTCCTTGGCCAGCAGGTCCAGCACCAGTGCTTCCAGCGCGTCGGGGATCTCGGGCCTGCCCTGCCGGATGGGCAGCGGCGGCTCGTAGAGGTGGCGGTGCAGGATGCCCAGCGCGGTCGTGCCGGCGAACGGGACGTCCCCGGTCAGCAGTTCGTGCAGCAGCACGCCCAGCGCGTACAGGTCGGTGTACGGGCCGACGGCGCCGCCCATCGCCTGCTCGGGCGCCATGTACGCGGGGGTGCCGATGGGGGTGCCGGTGTGGGTGAGGCGGGTGGTGTCGGTGTCGAGCACGGAGGCGACGCCCAGGTCGAGCACGGTGAGCGTGCCGTCCGGTCTGACCATGACGTTGCGGGGCTTGAGGTCTCGGTGGACGATCGGCACCGCGTGCACGGCGGAGAGCACGGCGCACAGCTGGGCGGCGACGGCGACCGCCCACGGCCAGGGGTAGGGGTCCTGTTCGGCGAGATGGTCGGCGAGGTCGGCGCCCTCGACGTACTGCATGACGAGGTAGAGGTCGTCGCCGTCGCTGCCCGCGTCGTGCACGGTGACCAGGCCGGGGTGGTCGACCTGGGCGGTGACGCGGCACTCGCGCACGAAGCGGCGGCGCATCTCCTCGGCCTCGGTGGCGGCGGCCATCCGGTCCGGGCGCAGCAGCTTGACGGCGACGCGGCGGTCCAGGCGCTGGTCGTACGCGGTCCACACCTGGCCCATGCCGCCCTGGCCGATGAGGGTGGCCAGCTCGTAACGTCCGGCGATGACACGGCCGTTCACCGGGGGAATCCTCCGTCACCGTCCTGGTGGCGGGGCCCGAACCGGGTGGGGTCCTGCGGCCGGTCCTGGTCCTGGGGCCGGTCCTGGCGCAGCAGTTCGCTCAGTTCGTCCAGCTCGGCACGGACCTGGTTGATGCGGGGCGGCCGGGACGGGTGCTGCTGGGGCTGCGGCTGGGGCGGCTGGGGCTGGTGCCGGGTCTGCTGGAGCTGGTGCGGGGTCTGCTGCGGATGCTGGGGCTGCGGATGCTGGGGCTGCGGCCGGTCCTGCGGCGGGTAGGACTGCTGCTGGGGCGGATAGCCGTAGGCGGGTGTGCCCGTGGGCGCGGTCCCGTACCCGTAGGACGGCGCGGTCGGGTGGCCGGGGGCCGCGGACTGCCAGCCGTGCGGCGGCAACGGGGGCGTGTGCGGCTGCTGGTGGTACTGGATGTCGGCTATCAGGTAGTGCGTGGTGACGCCCACCGCCATCGCCATCAGCAGCAGCAGACAGACCCAGTCCACCGGCCTGAGCGGGGCGTCCGACGTCTCGTTCCCGTTGACCCCGATCACGACGAACGTAGTGATCGCGAGCAGCACCACCAGCGTGAACGCCACCCAGTCCGCGCGCCGTCGCCGCACCACCGCGATCCGCAGCATGGCCGCCCACGACAGGAGTCCGCAGCTGCACAGGGTGAGGGCGACGAACACCACCCGGAGGGTGACCAGCACCCCGGCGCTCGGCCGGCTGCTCGGCGTGGTGGGGCCGGGGCCGTGCATGGCTGCTCCTGTGGGGAATGGCACGTGGCGGACGTGCGGGAACGTTACGACGAGCGTATACAGCGACTCCGACAACATCCCAAGGGTTGTACGGATCCCACAAGTTCCCGCGCACCGCCGCCACCCCGCGGCACGGCCCGGCCGGCTCCCCCGCTTCCCTACTCCGCCCGCACGGTGCCGTCCGCCAGCCCGTCGTACAGCCCCTGCACCAGCTGCTCGCCGAGCCGTCCCGCGATCCGCAGCGCGTCCTCGAAGGCGGCCAGGGTGCGAAAGCGCTCCCCGTAGCGCTGCTGTTCGGCGAGCGGCAGCCGGGGCACCTGGAGGCGCCGCACGTCCAGCCGGGCGGCGGTGGAGGCGTAGCTGCTGGCCCGGCGGTTGTTGGCGGTCCCGCGCAGGAATCCGGCGAGGAACCACGGGTCGACGGCGGCCGGATCGGGCCGCAGCAGATGGAGGTTGCGCCCGAGGACCGCTCCGGCTCCCGTCCCGTCGACCACCCGGGCGACGGCTCCGCCGCCGAGCAGCGGCACGACCACGTCGCCGGCCTCGGTGAGCACCGCGTCGTCGCCGTCCGCGCCCTCCGGCTGCGTGCCCGCTCCGGAGGCGGGGACGCCGGCCAGGACGTCCTGCTCGGTGAGCACCGGCACCCCGTCCGGGCCGCTCGCGCCGCCGCCGGTACGGAGCATAAGGGCGCCCGCCCGCGCCAGTTCCCCGACGGTGGTGACCGGCCAGTGCACGGGACTTGCTGCCTCCTCCGCGGTGCCGGGCTGCGGGTTCAGCTCCGCCGTGAGCCGCAGGGTGTCCGCCAGCCGCTCCCGTACGGAGGCCAGTTCCGCCACTCCGCCGCCGGCCGCCGGGGGCGGCAGGTGCCGGGCGGGGGCGAGGTCGACGTCGTCGTCCAGCAGCTCGACCACGGGCACCGAGCGGCAGACCCCGGGCCGCTCCTCGACGGCGCCCTCCCTGTCGAACGTCTGCCAGGTGTCGAGCACCGCGGTGTGCACGGCCGCCCAGTCGAGCTTGTCGCGGCCGGCCGCGGAGAGGTCGGCGGTGTCGACGACCAGGAGGTCGGCGGCGGGCCGCGCCCCCGGTGCGGGCCTGCGCAGCACCCACAGGTGCAGGGGAACGCCGTAGGGCGGGGCGGCGCCCGCGGGCAGCGCGACCACCGCGCGCAGGGCTCCCCGGCGCAGCAGATCGGCGCGGATGCGGCGGCCGGAGCGGCGGGAGGCGGCGGCGGGCGGCATCAGCAGGACGGCGGTGCCGCCCTCGCGCAGCCGGGCCAGCGCGTGCTGCACCCAGGCCAGCTCGGACTCGGTGCGGGCCGGGAAGCCGTACTCCCAGCGGGGGTCGTAGGCGAGTTCGTCGTGGCCCCAGTTGCGTTCGTTGAACGGCGGGTGGCTGACCACCGCGTCGACGGTGAGCTGCCGATACGCGTCGGCGCGCAGGCTGTCGCCGGCGGCGGCGCGCACCTCGGTGGCGCGCGCCTCGGTGTGCAGGGCGAGCCGCAGCGCGCCGAGCGCGGCCAGGTCGGGGTCGGCGTCCTGGGCGTACAGGGCGGTGGGGCGCTCCCCGTCGGGGGCGTCCAGGGCGCACAGCAGGGCGGCGGTGCCGCTGGCCGGGTCGAGGACGGTGCGGGGGCGGCCGAGCAGGGCGGCCATCAGGGCGGCCGGGCCTGCCGGGGTGAGCGTGTACTGGCGCGGATTGGCGTCGAGGTGACGGCCGATCAGGAACTCGTACGTCTTGCGGACGCCCGACTCGGCGGCCAGTTCGGCGGCGGCGCGAAGCAGCGGCACCGACGGGGCGAGGTCGCGCGCGGTGAGGGAGGGCACGGCCCAGGGCGCGGGCCCGAACCTGCCGAACAGCACCAGTTCGATGCTCCGGGGCAGCAGTTCGGCGCACTTGGCGTCGGAGAGGGCGGCCAGCCGCAGCCACTCGGTCGGCCGGTCCTGCACCAGGGCCAGTGCGCAGCCGGTGTGCACGAGGGCGGTGACGGCTCCGGCGGGATGGCCCGCCACCTGCTGCCAGACCCGCTCGCGCAGCGGTACTTCGGCGAGCTTGCCCTGGTCGCGCAGCCACTCCTCGACCTCGGCGAGCGCGAAGGAGGGACTGGTCTCGGTGCCGCCGACGGGCCTGGGGAAGTCGGGGTGGCGGCGGCGCCAGTTGCTGACGGCGGCCCGGCCGACCCCGGCCAGCCGGGCGATCCCGGCGGCGGTCACCTCTGTTGCGTTCTCGGACGACACCGGCTGCCACTCCCCCTCGTCACTCTGCTGTGCACCCGAGCATACCGACCGAAGACCCGACCTCCCGCTTCACACCGTGAACCGACCGATCCCTGTGAACCGTGTTGACTCGGTTCACAGCATCTGTTGTTATTGACCCATCGCACCGCGGGGCGACTGGAAGTCCCCGAGCTCCGCCACCGCCGCGCACCGCTCTGTCTCTGTCCGGAGGACACCCATGTCTCAGCACACGAACCAGCCGCAGCACCCGCAGGGCCCCGAGTACGGGCAGAGTTACGGCCAGGCGGAGCAGTACGGGCAGTACGGGCAGTCCCCGCAGTACGGCCAGGACCCGCAGCCGCCCCGGCACCACGGGCACGGCGCCCCGCAGCAGGCCCGCAACGGGCTGGGAACCGCGGCGCTGATCCTGGGCATCATCGGCGCGGTGTCCGGCATCGTCCCGCTGCTCTTCTGGCTCGCCGGCATCCTCGGCCTGATCGCCCTGGTCCTGGGCCTCAGCGGCCGGGGCCGCGCCAAGCGCGGCGGGGCCACCAACAAGGGAGTCGCGCTGACCGGCGCGGTCCTGGGCCTGGTGGCACTGATCCTGTCGGTGGTCGGCGCGGTCATCACCTTCAAGGCGGTGGACACCGCGGTGAAGGAGGTCGACAAGGCGCTCGCCGGACAGGAGGCGACCAGCAGCTCCGGCGACAAGACGGCCAAGGGCGGCGACGGCAAGGCCGAGGAGGGCGCCAAGGGCGCGAAGGCACTCGCGGCCGGCGCCACCGCCGAGTACGCGGGCAAGCTGAAGGTCACCGTCTCCGCACCGGCCAAGCACAGCCCGTCCGAGTACGCGGTCGGCCACACGAAGGGCAACAAGGCCTACAAGGTCACGGTGACCATCGAGAACACCGGCACCGAGAAGTTCGACAGCGCCCTCTCGCAGGTGGACGCCCGCGCGGGCGCGGACGGCAAGGCCGCCGAGCAGATCTTCGACGGCGAGACGACCGGCGCGGGCTTCACCGGTTCGATCCTGCCGGGCAAGAAGGCGACCGCGGTGTTCGCCTTCGACGCCCCGGCGGCGGCGAAGAACCTGACCGTCGAGGTCACCCCCGGCTTCCTGGACTTCAAGTCCTCGCACTGGGACCTGAAGCTCTGACCCGCGGCCGGCACGGGCACCTGCCGCCACCCGGGTCCGGCCCCGGCACCGCACACGGTGCCGGGGCCGGACCGTTGCGTTCCGCAGCGGCCCGCGGCTACTTCCTGCCCACCGTCGCCTCCGTCGGGTTGCCGCCGGTGGGCAGCTTCTCGTCCGGGCAGCCGTTCAGCACCTTCTTCATGGCCTCCTTCTCGGCGGCCGTCACCCACACCCCGTACTTCTTCTTCACGCCCACCTGCCCGGCCACGTACGCACACCGGTAGGCCTTGTTCGCCGGCAGCCAGGTGGCGGCGTCCCCGTCGCCCTTCTGCCGGTTCGCCGAGGCCTCGGCGGCCACCAGGTTCAGCGGGTCGTTGGCGAAGGCCAGGCGCTTGGCGGGCTTCCACTGCTGGGCGCCCTTCTGCCAGGCGTCGGAGAGTGCGACCAGGTGGTCTATGTCGACCTTGCTGCGCCCGCGCACGTACTCGATCCGGCCGCCGGTGTACGGGTCCTTCTCCAGCACCCCGGAGGAGACCTTGCACGTGCCTCCGGTGAACTTCACGCTCCCCAGGTCCCGCTTGAGGATGTCGTCACGGGTGCCGCACCCGTTGGCGTCGGTGTCGGCCCAGGCGCGGCCGAACTCCGTCCGCGCGTAACCCGTCTTGGGCGCCCGGCCCTTCACCGTCAGGGTGTCCACGGCGGCCAGTGCGGACCCGGCGCTGCCGACCGCGCCGCCCCGCCCGCCGGTGCCGCCGCCCCCCATCGGGCCGTCCGCACCGCAGCCGGCCGCCCCGAGCACGAACACCGCCCCAAGTCCCGCCGCCGACAGGGTCTTCCAGGTCTTCCTGGCCGTACGAGATATCAAGGAACGCCGCCCCACCGAGAGTTGAGAACCGTCGAACGCACCACCTTAGGAATGGCTGCCCAGAACGAACCGCTCGACTCGCGACATTTCTCCGAAATGTGGTCTAGTCCACACGGGGGCCGGGGGCGCACACCTCGGCGCGCGCATTCCAGTGGCCCGGCGTAGCGTCTGGAATGTCCCGTTCTCTTCCGCAGAAGGAGCCCGCCCATGGGGATCTTCGACAAGTTCAAGGATCAGGCCCAGGACAAGGCGAAGGACATTTCCGACTCCGTCGGTGATGAGATCGACGAGAAGACCGGCGGCAAGTACGCCGACAAGGTGGACCGGGCCCAGCAGAAGGTCGAGGAGGCCCTCGGCGCGGGCGACAGGAAGGACGACCCGGCGCCCTGACCCGCACCCGGTTCCCTACGGGTCCCACCCGGGCCGCGCCCTGCGCGCGCCCGGTGCACACCCGGTGCGCGCCCCACGCGTGACCGGTGCACGCCCGATGCACGAGAACCCCCTGGTACTCCCGCCCGCGAGGCCGATCCGTTCGGCCTCGCGGGCGGTGTGTTGCCCCCGGCGGTGCGCTCCCCCGCCGGTCGGGCTCCGGGGTCTCCCCCCCCCTCGTACCTAGCCCAGGATCGTCGTCAGGAACTCGCCCGTCCACGCCAGCAGTTCCCGGCCCACCACCGGCTTTCCGCCGATCTTCCCCGTCGTCGGCCGCGGCACCAGGATCTGGTGCGCGGTCGCCTTGATGACCGTCCGCGGGTACAGCCGCTTCAGCCGCAGCTCCTGCGACTCCCGCAGCTCCACCGGCGCGAACCTGATGTTCGGGCCCTGGAGGACGATCTCGCCGACCCCGCACGCCCGCGCCAGCATCCGCAGGCCGGCGACCAGCAGCAGGTTCTCCACCGGCTCCGGCAACTTGCCGTACCGGTCGGTGAGTTCCTCGCGCACGGCGGCGATGTCGGCCTCCGTGTTCGCGGCGGCGATCGACCGGTAGGCCTGCAGACGCAGCCGCTCGCCCGGCGCGTAGTCGTGCGGAACGTGCGCGTCCACCGGCAGTTCGATCTTCACCTCCAGCGGCGCTTCCTCCTCCTCGCCGCCCTCGACGGCCGCCCGGTAGTCGGCCACCGCCTCGCCGACCATCCGGATGTAGAGGTCGAAGCCGACGCCCGCGATGTGCCCGGACTGCTCGCCGCCGAGCAGGTTGCCCGCGCCGCGGATCTCCAGGTCCTTCATCGCCACGTACATGCCCGCACCCATCTCGGTGTGCTGGGCGATGGTCGCCAGGCGCTCGTGCGCGGTCTCCGTCAGCGGCTTCTCCGGCGGGTACAGGAAGTACGCGTAACCGCGCTCGCGGCCACGGCCGACCCGGCCGCGCAGCTGGTGCAGCTGGGAGAGGCCGAAGTTGTCGCCGCGCTCCACGATCAGCGTGTTGGCGTTGGAGATGTCGATGCCGGACTCGACGATCGTCGTCGACACCAGCACGTCGAACTTCTTCTCCCAGAAGTCGACGACGACCTGTTCGAGGGCCGTCTCCGACATCTGTCCGTGCGCGGTCGCGATGCGCGCCTCGGGCACGATCTCGCGCAGCTTGGCCGCCGCGCGGTCGATCGACTCGACCCGGTTGTGGATGTAGAAGACCTGCCCCTCGCGCAGGAGTTCACGGCGGACCGCCGCGCCGATCTGCTTCTCCTCGTAGGGACCGACGAAGGTGAGCACCGGGTGGCGCTCCTCCGGCGGGGTGGTGATGGTCGACATCTCGCGGATGCCGGTGACCGCCATCTCCAGGGTGCGCGGGATCGGCGTCGCGGACATCGTCAGGACGTCCACGTTGGCACGCAGCTTCTTCAGCTGCTCCTTGTGCTCGACGCCGAACCGCTGCTCCTCGTCGACGATGACCAGGCCCAGGTCCTTGAACTTCGTCTCCTGCGAGAACAGCCGGTGGGTACCGATGACGAGGTCGACCGACCCGTCCTTCAGCCCGGCCAGCGTGGCCTTGGACTCGGTGTCGGTCTGGAAGCGCGACAGCGCCCGTACGTTGACGGGGAACTGGGCGTAGCGCTCGGTGAAGGTCCCGTAGTGCTGCTGCACGAGGAGGGTCGTGGGCACCAGGACGGCGACCTGCTTGCCGTCCTGGACCGCCTTGAACGCGGCCCGCACCGCGATCTCCGTCTTGCCGTAACCCACGTCGCCGCAGATCAGCCGGTCCATCGGCACCGACTTCTCCATGTCCTCCTTCACCTCGGCGATGGTGGACAGCTGGTCGGGCGTCTCCGCGTACGGGAAGGCGTCCTCCAGCTCGCGCTGCCAGGGGGTGTCGGGGCCGAAGGTGTGGCCGGGGGCCGCCATCCGCGCGCTGTACAGCTTGATCAGGTCGGCGGCGATCTCCTTGACGGCCTTCTTGGCGCGCGCCTTCGTCTTGGTCCAGTCGGCGCCGCCGAGCCGGTGCAGCGTCGGGGCCTCGCCGCCGACGTACTTGGTGACCTGCTCCAGCTGGTCGGTGGGGATGTACAGCCGGTCGCCGGGCTGGCCGCGCTTGGCGGGCGCGTACTCGACGAGCAGGTACTCGCGGGTGGCGCCCTGGACCGTGCGCTGCACCATCTCGATGTAGCGGCCCACGCCGTGCTGCTCGTGCACGATGAAGTCGCCGACCTGGAGGGTGAGCGGGTCGATGGACTTGCGGCGCCTGGCCGGCATCCGGCCGAGTTCCTTGGCGGCGGTGCGCTGGCCGGTCAGGTCGGTCTCGGTGAGGACGGCGAGCTGCAGTACCGGGTCGACGAAGCCGTTGTCGAGCGAGCCGCAGGCGACGTGCACGACGTTCGGGGAGATCTCGGCGAGGTCCGCGTCGAGGCGGGCGGCGATGCCCTCGCCGGAGAGCACCTCGACCGTGCGGGACGCGGGGCCGTGCCCCTCGGTGACGAACACGGTCCGCCAGCCGTCGGACAGCCAGCCCTTGGTGTCGGCGAGCGCCTTCGCGGTGTCGCCCCGGTACATCTCGGGGGCGTGCATGCCCAGCTTGAGGGTGTCCTCCTCCAGGTCCGCGTCGTCGGCCGCGAACGGGGACACCGACCACCACATCATGCCCAGCTCGCGGGCCCGGTCGCGGACGTCGGCGATGCCCCACAGCGAGGCCGCGCCGACGTCGATGGGGGCCTCGCCGCCGCCCGCGGTGGCCGCCCAGGACGCCTGGAGGAACTCCTGGCTGGTCGCGACGAGGTCGGCGGCCCTGGTCCGTACCCGCTCGGGGTCGCAGACGACCGCCATCGAGCCCTCGGGGAGGACGTCGAGCAGCAGCTCCATGTCGTCGACCAGGACCGGAGCGAGGGACTCCATGCCCTCCACCGCGATGCCCTCGGCGATCTTGTTCAGGAGTTCGCCCAGCTCGGGGTGGGCCTCGGCGAGCGCGGCGGCCTTCTGCCGGACGTCGTCGGTGAGCAGCAGCTCGCGGCACGGGGGCGCCCAGACGCCGTGCTCGGCGACCTCCAGGGAGCGCTGGTCGGCGACCTTGAAGTAGCGGATCTCCTCGACGTCGTCGCCCCAGAACTCCACGCGCAGCGGGTGTTCCTCGGTGGGCGGGAACACGTCCAGGATGCCGCCGCGGACCGCGAACTCGCCGCGCTTCTCGACCAGTTCCACCCGGGAGTACGCGGCTGCCGCGAGCGCCTCGGTGAGCTGTCCGAGGTCGGCGCTGGTCCCGGACCTGATGGACACGGGCTCCAGCTCGCCCAGGCCCTTGACCTGCGGCTGGAGCACGGAACGCACCGGTGCGACGATCACGGCGACCGGGCCCGCCGCCGGGTCGTCCTTGCTGGGGTGGGCGAGACGGCGCAGTACGGCGAGCCGGCGGCCCACGGTGTCCGAGCGCGGCGAGAGCCGCTCGTGCGGCAGCGTCTCCCAGGAGGGGAACTCCGCCACCGAGTCCTCGGGCAGCAGTGTGCGCAGGGTCGCCGCCAGCTCCTCGGCCTCCCGGCCGGTCGCGGTGACGGCCAGCACCGGGCGCCCGGCGTCCCTGGCGAGGGCCGCAAGCGCGAAGGGGCGGGCGGCGGCGGGCCCGACCAGGTCGACGTGCATGCGGTTGCCGTCGACCGCGGCCTTCACCGCTTCGGCGAGCGCCGCGTCTCTTACCACTGCATCCAGCAGGCCGTGCAGGCTCATGAAAGCTTCCGTCCGAACGCGTAAGAACTCAGGTGTGGCCGCGCAGGTGGCACCGGGCCTGGCCGGAGCGGGCAACGCGAGCCGCCCGACACGTCTCACGGGCCGGGGGTCTCCCAGCCTACGACGCCGGGCCGCTGGGCGCTGGCGGAGTGGGGCCGGGGCCGCCCTCCCCGGGTACGGGACCGGGGGCGTCCGGGGCGGGGTCGTGCGGCTCCGCCGGGGGCCGCCCCCTTGCCCGCCCGTTCCGCCCCCGGGGGCGGCCCCGCCGCCCGAGGGGACGGCGGCGGCCCCGCCGCCCGAGGGGCGGGGCCGGGGGCTACTCGGTGGCGATGGCGTTCAGCACGTTCATCCGGCCCGCCCGGAACGCCGGGACCAGCGCGGCCAGCAGACCGACCAGCGCGGAGGCCGCGAAGACCGTGAGGATCGTCGCCCAGGGGATCTCCAGGACGGCCATCCCCTCCAGCGCGAGGAGCTTCTGGGCCGCGGTCCCCCAGGCGAGACCGAGACCGAGGCCGAGCAGGGCGCCGAAGAGGGCGATGACCACCGATTCGAGGCGGATCATACGGCGCAGCTGGCGGCGGGAGAGCCCGATGGCGCGCATCAGGCCGATCTCCCGGGTCCGCTCGACGACGGACAGGGCGAGGGTGTTCACGACGCCGAGCACGGCGACGACCACGGCCAGCGCGAGCAGCCCGTAGACGATGTTGAGCAGCTGGTCGATCTGGGCCCGCAGGTCCTCCTTGTAGTCGGTGGAGTTGAGCACCCGGTACTGCGGGTACGGGGCGAGGGCCGCCTTCAGCGACGCGTACGCCGCGTCCGCCCGCCCGTCGGCGGCCTTCGCGAAGACCGTGCTGTCCTGCGGCATCCGGTCGGCGGGGATGTGGCCGGACGCGGTGGCCAGGGAGAGGTACATCGCGCCCTTGTCGACGTTGACGTCGTCCGAGGTGATCGCCGCGACGGTGAGCGGCACGCTCTTCCCGCCGGGGAAGGCAACCGTCAGCCGGTCGCCGACCTTCACCCCGCGCTGCTTCGCGTAGTCCTCGCCGACCGACATCGCCTGCGGCCCGTACGCCGCCGCCAGGTCGCCCGCGACCGTCTCGCGCCGCAGGTCCCGCATGTACGAGGGGTCGGTGGCGGACAGGGCCTTGCGCTCCGCCGTGCCGTCGGGGGCGGTCACCTTCGCGTCGACCACCTTGTAGTGGGTGAGGCGGGCGACCCCTTCGGCCCGCGCGAGCGCCGCCTGCGCCTGCGGCAGTACGGGCTGGCCGTTGCTCGACCGTACGGTGAAGTCGGCGCCCACGGAGCGGTCCAGCTCGTCGGTGGCGGAGGCGACCATCGAGGAGGCCCCGACCGACAGGCAGGCCACCAGGGCGAGCCCGATCATCAGCGCGGAGCCGGTCGCTCCGGTACGTCGCGGGTTACGGAGCGCGTTGCGCTCGGCCATCCGCCCGACGGGCCCGAAGACCCGCAGCACCACGGCGCTGATCGCCCTGACGACGAACGACACCAGCAGCGGCCCGACGGCCACGAACCCGACGAGGGTCAGCACCACACCGCCGCCGAAGAACACGGCGCCGTCACCGGCCGTGGCGGAGCGCGCGCCCAGGTAGAGCCCGGCGCCGCCGAGCAGCGACAGCAGCACGCCCGTCACGGCCCTGATCCGGCCGGACCTGCCGTCCACGGGCGTCCCGGAGTCGCGCAGGGCGGCCATCGGGGACACCTTGCCGGCCCGGCGGGCCGGGAGGTGGGCGGCGACGACGGTGACGACGACACCGAGCACCAGACCGATGACGGGGGTGGTCCACCGCAGCGTCAGGTCGTCGGTGGCCAGCTTCATGCCGACGGAGCTCATGAACTGCATCAGGCCGACGGCCAGCCCCACGCCCACCCCGACGCCCAGCACCGAGCCGGCCACGCCGAGCAGCAGCGCCTCCAGCAGCACCGACCGGTTGACCTGCCGGCGGCTGGAGCCGAGCGCCCGCATCAGCCCGATCTCCCGGGTGCGCTGGGCGACCAGCATCGAGAAGGTGTTGACGATGAGGAAGACGCCGACCAGCAGGGCGACCCCGGCGAAGCCGAGCATCGCGTACTTCATCACGTCGAGGAACGAGCCGAGGTCGCTCTTGTTCTCCGCCGCGGACTCCGCCTTGGTGAGGATCTTGTACTCGCCGGCGGCGGTGCCGGTGGTGCCCGTGCCGCCGGCGCCCAGGACCGCACCGACCCTGCTCTTCAGCTGCTCGTCGGAGATACCGGGGGCGGCGGTGACGTTGATGCCGGTGTAGCGGCCGGTGGCGCCGAGCAGTTCGCGCTGTGCGGTGCGCTCGTCGTAGAAGACGACGGTGGCACCGGGGTTGGTGCTGCGGAAGGAGGCGATGCCGCTGATCCGGGCGGTGAAGTCGCCGGTGACGGCGATGGTGCGCAGCGCGTCGCCCAGCTTCAGGCCGTGCTTGTCCGCGGTGTCGGCGTCGACCATGACCTCGGTCGGCCCGCGCGGGGCGTGCCCGGAGGTGATGTCCATGGAGCGGGCGTCACCGGCGGACCAGCTGCCGGCGATGGTGGGGGCGCCGGTGTCGGGGCCCATGTTCTTGTTGGCGCTGTTGACGACGGTCACCGACATGCTGCTGACCGTGCCCTCCGCCTCCTTCACCCCGTCGGTCCCGGCGACCGTGCGCACCGCGGCGGCGGGCAGGGTGAGCGGGCGGCCGGAGTTCGCCGCGGACTCGTCGCCCTTCTCCGCCTTCGGCGCGACGGAGACATCGGCCGCGGTGGTGGCGAAGAGCTTGTCGAAGGTGGTGTTCATGGTGTCGGTGAAGACCAGCGTCCCGCAGACGAAGCCCACCGAGAGCAGGACCGCGACGGCGGAGAGCGCCATGCGTCCCTTGTGCGCGAAGAAGTTGCGCATCGAGGTCTTCCACACGGTCATGACGTCCGCCCCCGCTCCGGCGCGACGGGCGTGCCGCGGCCCGCCTCGGACAGGGAGAGCATCCTGTCCAGCACCCGCTCGGCGGTGGGGCGGCGCATCTCGTCGACGATCCGCCCGTCCGCGAGGTACAGCACCCGGTCCGCGTAGGCGGCGGCGACCGGGTCGTGGGTGACCATCACGATGGTCTGGCCCAGCTCGTCCACGGAACGGCGCAGGAAGGACAGCACCTCCGCGCCCGCCCGGGAGTCGAGGTTGCCGGTCGGCTCGTCACCGAAGATGATCTCCGGCCGGGCGGCCAGCGCCCGTGCCACCGCGACCCGTTGCTGCTGGCCGCCGGAGAGTTCGGTCGGCCGGTGCTTCAGCCGGTCGGCGAGCCCGACGGTCTCCACCACCTGCTCCAGCCAGCCGGCGTCGGGGCGGCGGCCCGCGATGTCCATGGGCAGGGTGATGTTCTCGATCGCGTTCAGCGTCGGCAGCAGGTTGAAGGCCTGGAAGATGAAGCCGACCCGGTCCCTGCGCAACCGGGTGAGCTGCTTGTCCCTGAGCCCGGTCAGCTCGGTGTCCGCGAGGAAGATCTCCCCCGAGGTCACCGTGTCGAGCCCGGCCAGGCAGTGCATCAGGGTCGACTTGCCGGACCCGGAGGGGCCCATGATCGCCGTGTACTCGCCGCGCGCCATGTCGACGTCGACGTGGTCGAGCGCCACGACCCGCGTCTCCCCCGCCCCGTACGCCTTGACGACCTGCCGCCCCCGGGCGGCAACGGCCGTACGCCCACCCGTGCCCCCGTGCGGGGATACGCCCACTGCCGTTGTCATACCAAGTCCCCTTATTCGGTCCCGTAGTTACCCGTAAGACCAAGCTAAGGAAATTCCCCGCGAGCCACCTCGCCCTGCGGTACGAAGCACGTCTCCACCCCAGTAGGGGAAACCCCTGCAAGCCCCTCAACCCGTGGGTGGAGCGCGTCTCGGGGGCCCCTCCACCCCTTCTGCACCCTCCCCCGCCCGACCTGCGGGTGAGACGCTGTGCCGAGCAAATACGTGCAGAGGGAAGGGATTTCGGTGGAAGGCAGCGGGAGCGGCGGCGCACCAACGGAACGGCCGGGAGACATACCGCCGCGGAAGGACCGGCGCGGCCCCGTGGTCGCCGCCCTCATGCTGGGCATGGCGCTCGCCGCGCTCGACGGCACGATCGTCTCCACCGCGGTGCCGCAGATCGTCGGCGACCTCGGCGGGTTCACGGTCTTCTCCTGGCTGTTCTCCGGCTATCTGCTGGCCGTCACCGTCACCCTCCCCGTGTACGGCAAGCTGTCCGACACCTTCGGCCGCAAGCCGGTCCTGATCACCGGCATCGCGCTCTTCCTCGTCGGCTCCGTGCTCTGCGCACTCGCCTGGAACATGCCGGCCCTGATCGCCTTCCGCATCGTGCAGGGCCTGGGCGGCGGCGCCATCCAGGGCACCGTCCAGACCATCGCCGCCGACCTCTACCCGCTGAAGGAACGGCCCAGGATCCAGGCCAGGCTGTCCACGGTGTGGGCGGTGTCGGCGGTCGCGGGCCCGGTGGTGGGCGGACTGCTCGCCGGGTACGCCGACTGGCGGTGGATCTTCCTCATCAACCTTCCCGTCGGCGCGGTCGCGATGTGGCTGATCGCCAAGCACCTGCACGAACCCGAACGGGAGGGCGCCGGCGGCGGCTCGGGCGGGCGGGAGGGGTCCGCCGCGCCCGCGCGTTCACGTATCGACTGGCCCGGCGCGCTCGCCGTGTTCGCCTGCGGCGGGCTGCTGCTGACGGCGCTGGTGCAGGGCGGCGTGGTCTGGCCGTGGCTCTCCGCCCCGTCGCTGGCACTGTTCGCGGCGAGCGCGGTGCTGGTCGTGGTCGTCGTGGTGGTCGAACGGCGGGCGGCCGAGCCCATCATCCCCGGCTGGGTGTGGCGGCGCCGCACGATCGCCGCGGTGAACATCGCGCTGGGCGCGCTCGGCCTGCTGATGGTCGCCCCGACCGTCTTCCTGCCGACGTACGCCCAGTCGGTACTGGGGCTCGACCCGACGGCGGCCGGGTTCGTGCTGTCGATCATGACGCTGAGCTGGCCGGTGTCCGCGGCGCTGAGCCAGCACGTCTACCGCAGGATCGGCTTCCGCCGCACGGCGATGGTGGGCATCTCGCTGGCCACGCTGATCCTGCTGGCCTTCCCCCTGCTCCCCTTCCCCGGCGAGGCCTGGCAACCGGCCCTGATCATGCTGCTGCTGGGGGCCGCGCTCGGACTGTTCCAGCTGCCGCTGATCGTGGGGGTGCAGTCGACGGTCGGCTGGTCGGAGCGGGGTACGGCGACGGCGTCGATCCTCTTCTGCCGGCAGCTGGGGCAGAGCGTGGGGGCGGCGCTGTTCGGCGCGGTGGCGAACGCGACGCTGGCCTCCCGGCTGGCCGGGGCGCCGGAGGGAATCCGGGGAGGGCTGCCGGGCGACCTGGACTCGGTCTCCCACGCCCTCACCGACCCGGCGTCCGCACTGCCGCCGGCGGCGGCGGACTACCTGCGCCGGGCCGTCGACACGGCGGTCGACCACGTCTACGTGGGCGCGGCGGCAGCGGGCGCCCTCGCCCTGCTCGCCCTGCTGGTCCTGGCCCCCCGCCGCTTCCCGGTCCTCCCGGACCCCACGTCCCCCGCCACCCCCCACCGAAACCACTCCACCACCCCGGACCCCGGCTAAGCCCCTCCAGGGGCGCCGGGAACCGCGCGAGCAACCCACTCACCCCCACACCCCCTCACCCCTCCGCCGCCGTCCTCCCCGTCAGCCCCGCCAAGCTGCTGCGCACATGCGCCATGTGCGCCTGCACTTCCTCCCGCTCCTCCTCGTGCTCCCTGAGCACCCGCTCCGTCTCCCGCTCGACCCGCTCCTCCCGCACCCGCGCCTCCGCGACGATCTCCGCGCTGCGCGCCTCCGCGTCCTCCTGGCGGTGGCGGGCCGCCTCGCCCGCCTCCGCCAGCGCCTTCTTCGCGTCCCCGAGGACCGCCTCCGCCCGTGCCGTCAGCACCGCGAACCGCTCGTCCTCCGCCGCCTCCCGGGCGGCGATCTCCCGCTCCTCGGTGTCCCACCGGTCCGCCTGGTCCTTCTGGAGGTCCGCCAGGATGCCGTCGGTGCGGCGGCGCATCTCCTCCAGCGCGGCAGCCGCCTCCGCCCGCCACCGCTCGGCGTCCGCACGCGCCCCGGACCGCGTCCCGTCCGCCTCCGCGCGGGCCTCGGTCAGCACCCGGTGGGCCGCCTCCTCCGCCGCCGCGCGCAGCCGGTCCGAGGCCGCCCGCGCCTCGTCCCGCGTGTCGTGCGCCGCCCGGCCCGCCGCGTCCCCGACCGCCGCCGCCTCGGCCGCCGCGGTATCCCGCAGCTCGTACGCCTGCTCCTCGGTCAGCGCCAGGATCGAGCGGGCCCGCCCGCCCAGCGACTCGTACGTCTGCGGGGCCAGCCGTGCCACCCGCTCCCGCAGTGCGTCGGCCTCCGCGTCCAGTTCGTTGGCGAGCACCGTCAGCCGGGCAGCCCGCTCCCAGGCGTCGTCGCGCTCCTGGAACAGTGCGGCGATCCGGTGATCCACCTGCTCGGGGCGGTAGCCGCGGCCCCGCGCCCTGGTGAAGCCATGGGGTGACGTCGACGCGTTCATCCTTGTTTCCCCTTACTCCGTCTCCGCAGGAACTCCGGCACATCCTGATGGACTGGACTCCAGTGTCCATAACGCGACACTCCACCGGAAAAGCGCCCCCGCCACGGCATGCGAAAGGCCGGGTCACCGACCCCGTTCCAGGGATCGGCGACCCGGCCTCGTACCGGTCGCCCGGACGGTCAGCGCGCGGGCCCGGCTACAGCAGCCCGTCCCACATCTGCTCCAGCAGCACCGACCACCAGTTCTCCGGCGACGCCAGCGCCGCCGGGTCGAGGGCGGCCAGCTGCGCCTGGAAGTCGACGGTCCAGCGGCCCGCCTGCTCGGGGTTCAGCCCGAACCTCAGCCGCCACATCCGGCCCAGCAGAGCCAGCGAGCGTACGAACTCGGGCAGCCCGGTGTTCACGAACTGCGGCGGCGCCGGCTGCCCGCCGGGACCCCCCTCCACCGGCACGGCCACGATGTTCGCCGTCCCGTACTGGACACAGATCGCCCGCCCGAAGTCCGAACCCATGACTAGGTACGACCCCGCGTCCGAGGCCGGCTGCACCCCGCGCTGCTGCGCCAGCTCCGCGAGCGTCGGCACCGGCTGGCCCGGCACCGCCTGCGCCCAGAAGAACGGACCGAAGTCGACCGGCAGCCCGGCCCACATCAGCGTCACCGCCACGGCCTCCGGCACACCCTGGCGCGACACCGCGCCCTGGTCGAACCGGAAGATCGCCTGCGGCCCGAACGCCGAGGCCAGCTCGTGCGCGACACCCTCCGGCGGAACCGGCGGGATCTGCGGCAGCTGGCTCGGGTGCGGCAGCGGCGCCCGCACCGGAGCGGGCCGCGCGGGCCCGTCCGCGACCTGGTGCAGCTCGCCCTGGTGGGTCAGCAGATGCTGCATGCCCTGCTGACGCGAGGCGTGATCGGTGCCGTACGGGGCGACGCTGGTGATCCGCACCTGCGGCCAGGTCTCCCGGATCATGCGCGCGCAGTAGCCGCCCGGCAGCTCGCAGGACGCCAGCTCCGTGTGCAGCTCCAGCACCTGCTGCGGCGGCACCTGCATCGCCCGCAGCTCGTGCAGCATCTGCCACTCCGGGTGCGGGGTGCCGGGCGCCGAGCGGCGGATCAGCTGCTGCTCGGAACCGTCCTGCGCGCGGTAGCGCAGCACGGCCTGGTACCCCGGGCCGACCGTGGGCAGCCCGGACGGCTGCTGCGGCGGATAGCCGTACGCGGGAGGCGGCTGATGCGCCTGGTGCGGCTGCGGCGGAGGCATGTGGGGCGGCGGCATGTTCGGCGGCGGCGTGTGCTGCCCGTGCGGCGGCGGCATGGCCCCGGGCGCACCGGGAGCACCCGGGGCGCCGGGCGGGCCGGGCGGCTGCGGAGCGCCGGGAATGCCCTGGCCTCCGTGGCTGGGCGGGGACAGCATCGTCGCGGCCTGGTGCACACCACCGGGAGCCGCTCCTGGTGCCCCTGGGGCACCAGGAGCACCGGGCGCACCAGGGGCGCCGGGCGGACCGGGCGGCTGCGGCGCACCGGGCACACCCTGACCACCATGACTCGGCGGAGACAACATCGTCGCCGCATGGTGCACACCACCACCGGGCGGCGGAGTCGCCCCCGGACCCGCAGGAGCACCCGGAGCACCAGGCGCACCAGGCGCACCGGGCGGACCCGGCGGCTGCGGCGCACCCGGGCCGCCGGGCGCGCCCTCGTTGCCGAGGTGCGGAACCATCGCCGTCGGTACGTAGCCCCCGGCCGGCGCCCCCGGGGCTCCCGGGCCGGACGACGGCGTACCCGCACCGTGCCGGGCCCCCGGCGTACCGGGAGCGCCGGGCGGCGGCGGGGTGGACGGGCCCCCGCCCCGGCGGGCACCGGGCGGCAGGGTGGCCTTGCTGGTCGCCGCGTCGGCGATGTCCTCGGCACCGGACGAAGGCCCGGAACGGCCCGGCGCACCGGGACCACCAGGTCCCCCGGGCGCACCGGAGGGACCCTGCGCACCGGGCGCACCGGCGCCCGGCTGCGGGGCCGACGGGTCCGGCACCGCGGGTGCCACGGCCGTGCTCGGCAGCTGGCTGCCGCCCTGGAGCAGCGAGGTCTTGGCCTCCGGGCCGATCCCGGGCGGCGGGGTGTCGTCGTCGTCCGTCCCGACGAGCGGCGGCGCGAACATGGTGGCGGGCAGCGGAACGCCGCCCGCGTCGGAGTTGGTGTCGGTACCGGCCCACGGCGTCGCGCCCGCGGGCGGCGCACCGGCCGTACCGGCGGCCCCCGGAGCCCCACCCGTACCGGAGCTAGGAGCGGAACCCGGCGCCGAGGCCGGAACCCCGTCGGAGGCCGTCGGCTCGTACTCGGCGGAGGCGTCCGAGCCCGCCGCCGGCCACGGCGTCACCACCGGCTCGGGCGCGGAACCGGAACCGGGCCGGGCACCCGCGCCGGCACCGGAGGACCCCGAACCGTCCGAGGCGTCGGAGCCGCCCGACCGCCGGTCCGGAATCCCGATCTTGTCCGCCGCCTCCTGCAGCCACTCCGGAGGCGTCAGCAGGAAGGACGTCTGCTGCAGATCGACCCGCTGCGGCGCCGGAGCGGGCGCCTGCGGTTCGCTCGCGGAGCTTCCGTACTCCTCCTCGTACCGGCGGATCACCTCGCCGACCGGCATCTCCGGCCACAGCGTGGCCTCCCCGCTGTCGCGGGCGACGACCAGGCGCTGCCGACCGCCGTCGGAGACCGGGCCGTTCTCCCGGTCCTGTGCCCACACCACGAATCCGAGGTCGAACTCCCGCACCCGCACCTCCCGGTGCTGGTACGCGGGCACGTCCCCGTTGACCCACTCGTCGCCACGTTCCTGAGCCTGCGCGAAAGTCACCATCGGACACTCACCCCTCGTCCGAGACCGCGACGGCGTGCGCGAAGCCGCCGTCCACCATCAGATCCGCCACCGTCTGCAGCTCCGGCGGGCTGCCCGCCAGCCGCTGCAGGAAGTCGTCGAAGTCCTCGCCGCAGGGCAGCAGCAGCCGCTCCACCCGCTCCTGCACCGACCAGCCGTCCTGGTCGCGCGCGTCGTCGTACGCGCAGAACCACACCGATCCGGTCCGCTCGCCGCGCACCTTCACGGCGAGGATCCCGCCCTGGACGAAGGTGACGCCGAGATAGTCCTTGGTGAGGTGATCGCGCAGACACTTGTTGACGTACACGAGGTCGTTGACCCCGGCCTCGTCGCGCACCGTGAAGAACGGCTGGTCCACCAGCAGCCCCAGCTCCGGGTCGAGCGCCGCCCCGACGGGCGCGCACCCGCCCGCCGCCTTCAGGAAGGAGCGGTAGGCGCCGGGCAGCCGGTAGCCCAGGTCCTCCTCCACGCCCAGCACCTGGCTCTCGGAGACGGCCACGGCGCCCTTCGGCAGCCCGAAGTGGACGGGGCGGGTCTCCTGGAGCGGGCGCGTCCCGCGCTTGTCCTGGTCCACGGCCGTCGTCGCGAGCCCGCCGTGGTGACGCAGCAGTGCCTTCACCTCCACCGGAACGAGCTGCATCCGACGGGTGTACGGCACGTGGTGCCAGGTCCAGCCGTGCGGGGTGGCCACCGGGTCCAGGGTCTCCCACAGCTCGTGGCCCTCGGCGTGCAGCGCGGCGTTGGCGGACACGTAGTCGGTCAGCCGCAGCTCGTCCACGCCGAAGCCCTCGGGGGGCTCGGCGATCTCGGCGGCGGCGCGCGCGTACGGCGTGAAGACCGGGTGACCGTCCGCGTCCACCCGCACACCGTGGGGGTGGCGGGCGGCACGGACCGGGTCCGGGAAGTTCACGAGCTGCCCTGCGTAGGCCGCGTTCGGCGGCGCGGTGTTGCCCCGGCCCTGCGGGCCCGGAGGTGCCCCCTGCCCGAGCCGACCTGTCGTCATGGCGGTTGCCCCCTGCTGCGTCTGGCTGATTCACCACAGCCTATGCGGTGGTGCAACAGGGGGTCCTGCCCGTGGACGGCCGCCGCGACGCCCGCGCGGCGAACCCGTGACGGGCGGTCCACCCCCGGTTCACGGGCGGTCACCCGCACCCGCCCCAGCACCCCACCCACACCTCATCCACACCCCCGGTCCACGCCATCCGCACCCGGCCGTTCGTCCCGTCCGATGCGGGGGACTCGCCCGAACCAGTGCCCCAGCTTCCGCACGACCGGGCACATTTGGCAGGCTGTCCCCCGCAACTCGGGGGATTGCAGGGAGGGAACGCACCACCATGCACACTGCACAAACAGGAAAACCGCCCGCACTGGCGACAATGCGGACAACGGGGACGGCGAACATCACAGGAACGGCAGGGGCGACGAGAACTCCGGCGGCGACCACCGGCACGGGCGCGGGCACCGCGACCGGCCGGCCGTCGGCGACCGCGACGGCACCCGCACCGGAGCCCTCGGACGCCCGTCCCGGGAACAGCACTCCCCAGGACACCCGCTCCGGAAACCGGACCCCCGCCGACCACACCGCCGCACCCGCGCCCCGGAACCCGGACCGGCCCCGGACCCCGGCCACCGCCGAGGCCGCCCCCGGCGACCCCCGCCTCAGCTGGAGCAGCACCGCGGCCGACCACCCGCCGCCCGCACTCCTGCACCGCCGCGACGGCATACTGCCCGCCGTCGCCGCCGCCCTCTCCGTACGCGGCGCCGACACCCTCACCTGCACCGCGGGCAAGGCCGACCAGCCACCCGTACTGCACCCCCTGGTCCAGGACTTCCTGGACACCCTCACCAGCGGCCAGCGCACCCGCTTCACCGGCCGCTGCCCCGAGGCGATCCTGCTCTCCCGGCACCTCTCCGCCGCCGAACGGGGCCGCTCCAAGCGCGCCGCCCGCAAACCCCTCACCGCCAACGAGGCCCGCCGCTCCCTCAAGCACTCCAAGCTCACCGCCCGCCGCATCCGCGAGGACGGCGACCCGCTGCACGGCAGCTACGCCCCGCCGTGCCGCTCCTGCGCACCACTGCTCGCCCACTTCGGCGTACGCCCGGTGGACCCCACCGCCGAGAAGGGCTGACCCGCACCCCATGGCCGCCACCCACCACCAGCCCAACACCAGCACCACCCGCTTCCCCGTCGCGGTCGACGCCGCCCTGCGCGAGGCGGGCTGGCAGCCGGGGCGCTGGGACATAAAGCAGGCGGAGCACTGGGCCGACGTCCTGCGCGACCACGTCTCACCGGCCGGCCACCGGCACACCGTCTTCCCCGCGGCGGTCGAGGCCTGGGCCGAATTCGGCGGCCTGCACGTCAACCCGCCCGGCCACGGCCGCCAGATCGCCCCCACCCCGGTACTCCTCGACCCCCTGCACGGCCTCCACCTGGCCCGCACCTTCGCCGACCTCGGCCGTGCCCTCGACACCGAGGTCTGCCCGCTCGGCCAGGAGAACCACGCCACCGGCGAGGCCCACGCCACCCTCGCCATCGACACCGCCGGCCGCGTCTACAGCCTCGACCACACCGGCGACTGGTTCCTCGGCCACACCCTCGACCAGGCCCTCGCCACCCTCATCACCGGCACCCAGCCGCACCGCCTCACCACCGCCTGACCCCCCGCCGCCCCAGGGCCCACCGCCCACCGCGGCAGGACCGCAGAAGTCGCACGAAAAAGGTCCGGCGCCGCCCGTAGGCTGGTCCGTATGACCGTTACGGGGGCAGACCGGAACGACGCGGACCTGACCAGTCCGCGCTTCTGGTGGTGGGAGCGACGACGCAGTGTCGTCCTCGACGCAGGACTGGCGGCGGTATCGGCCGTCGAGTGCGCGATGGAAGGGGCGAACTTCGCCGCCGAGACCGGGGCGCCGTCGGTGCTCGGCGCGCTCGTCGGCCTGCTGGTGGGCTCGACCCTGCTGGTGCGGCGCCGGTGGCCGATCGCCGTCGTCCTGGTGTCGCTGGCGGTGACTCCGGCCGAGATGGGCTTCCTGCTCAGCCTGGTCGGCCTCTACTCGCTGGCCGCCTCCGACGTCCCCCGCCGCATCACGACCGCCGTCGCGGGCATGTCGTTCACGGGGACGTTCATCGTCTCCCTGGTACGGATGCGCTCCCTGGCCGGCGAACGGGACATCGACTTCGACCCGGGCAACGGCTACACCGCGATCCTCTCCTTCGTACTCGCCCTGGGCATGACGGCACCGCCCGTCCTCCTCGGCCTGTACGTGGGCGCACGCCGCCGCCTGATGGAGAGCCTGCGCGAACGGGCCGACTCCCTGGAACGGGAGCTGTCCCTGCTCGCCGACCGCGCGGAGGAGCGCGCCGAGTGGGCCCGTACGGAAGAGCGCACCCGGATCGCCCGCGAGATGCACGACGTCGTCGCCCACCGGGTCAGCCTGATGGTCGTGCACGCCGCCGCCCTCCAGGCGGTCGCCCTCAAGGACCCCCAGAAGGCCGTCAAGAACGCCGCCCTGGTCGGCGACATGGGCCGCCAGGCGCTCACCGAGCTCCGCGAGATGCTCGGCGTCCTGCGCGCCCCCGAGGCCCCCGCCGGCACCGTCCGCGCCGACCTCCGCGACCCGGCACCCGTCCCGCTGGCGGCGGTGGGCGCGGCGGCCGCCGCCGCGGCCGAGGCGGCCGAGGGCGGCCCCTGCCTCGACGACGTCGACACCCTCGTCGAACAGTCCCGGGCGGCCGGCATGACCGTCGAACTCTCCGTCGACGGCGACCCCGTCCCCTGCGGCGCCCTCGTCGAGCAGACCGCGTACCGCGTCATCCAGGAAGCCCTCACCAACGTCCACAAGCACGCCCCCGGCGCCAAGACCTGGGTCCGCATCGCCCACCGCGGCACCGAGATCGCCATGCAGGTGGAGAACGGCCCCTCCGACACCACCGCCGCCGAACCGGGCCTGCCCAGCGGCGGAAACGGCCTGGTCGGCATGCGCGAACGCGTCCAGTCCCTGGGCGGCGTCTTCGTCGCCGCCCCCACCGACTCCGACGGCTTCCGCGTCTCGGCGGTCCTCCCGGTCAGGAACGGCACGGCGGCGGAGTAGTCCCGCCCGACGGCGGGACGGGCCCGCCCCGCACGCCCACCGCGTGCACACCCGATCCGCGCGAAAGAGCCGATCTTTACCGTCGCATCGGAGGGGCTCGGTACGGCATAGTGTTGGGTGCCGATCCGGCAGACAGACGCAATGTCCGTTTAGTCGCGACAGTCCCCCGTGGTGTAATTGGCAGCACTGTGGCTTTTGGTGCCATCTGTTCGGGTTCGAGTCCTGACGGGGGAGCTCGGCACTTCGCGGGTCCTGACCAACCGGTCGGGACCCGCGCTCGTTTCCGCCCCGTAACCCCCCGGTATCCTGCGGAGGTCCACCCCCGAAGAAGCCGAAGGGCACCACCGTGAGCGCCAATAGCCCGGCAGCCGTCGTCGTCCTCGCAGCGGGTGAGGGCACCCGCATGAAGTCGGCAACACCGAAGGTTCTGCACGAGATCAGCGGGCGCTCGCTCGTCGGCCACGTCACCGCCGCCGCGCGTGAACTCGACCCTCGGGAACTGGTGGTCGTCGTCGGCCACGCCCGCGAGAAGGTCGTCGCCCACCTCGGCGAGATCGACCCCGACGTGCACACCGCCGTACAGGAGCAGCAGCTCGGCACCGGGCACGCGGTGCGGATGGCGCTGGAGGCGCTCGGCGGCAGCCCGTCCGGGACGGTCGTCGTCGTGTGCGGCGACACCCCGCTGCTGACCGGCGGGACGCTGACCGCGCTGGCCGCCACCCACGCCGCCGACGGCAACGCCTGCACCGTGCTGACCGCCGAGGTCCCGGACTCCACCGGGTACGGGCGGATCGTGCGCGACCCGGGCACGCAGGCCGTCACGGCGATCGTCGAGCACAAGGACGCGAGCGACGAGCAGCGGGCGATCCGTGAGATCAACTCCGGTGTGTTCGCGTTCGACGGCGAGCTGCTGGCCGACGCGCTGGGCAAGGTGCGCACGGACAACAGCCAGGGCGAGGAGTACCTGACGGACGTCCTGGGCATTCTGCGCGAGGCCGGGCACCGGGTGGGTGCGTCGGTGGCCGGCGACCACCGCGAGATCCTCGGGATCAACAACCGGGTGCAGCTGGCGGAGGCCCGCCGGCTGCTCAACGCGCGTCTCCTGGAGCGCGCGATGCTCAGCGGTGTGAGCATCATCGACCCGCAGACGACGTTCGTGGACGTGACGGTCACCTTCGGCCAGGACGCGATCGTGCACCCGGGCACCCAGCTGCTGGGCAGCACGCACATCTCCGCCGAGGCCGAGGTGGGCCCGAACACCCGGCTGAAGGACACCAGGGTCGGTATCGGCGCCCGGGTGGACAACACGGTCGCCGACTCCGCCGAGATCGGTGCCGCCGCGCTCGTCGGCCCGTTCGCGTACCTGCGTCCGGGCACCAAGCTGGGTGTGAAGTCGAAGATCGGTGCGTACGTGGAGACGAAGAACGCCTCCATCGGGGAGGGAACGAAGGTTCCCCACCTGAGCTACGTGGGCGATGCGACGATCGGCGAGTACTCCAACATCGGTGCCGCGAGCGTCTTCGTGAACTACGACGGCCAGGCCAAGCACCACACGACGATCGGGTCCCACTGCCGGACCGGTTCGGACAACATGTTTGTGGCTCCTGTCACGGTCGGGGACGGTGCGTACACCGCCGCCGGGTCGGTCATCACGAAGGACGTTCCGGCCGGCTCGCTGGCCGTGGCCCGTGGACAGCAGCGGAATATCGAGGGTTGGGTGGCCCGCAAGCGTCCGGGCAGCGCGGCTGCCCAGGCCGCTCAGTCGGCGTCGTCCGAGGGTTCCGGCGAAAGCTGACCGGAAACAGGTGCCCCGTGCACCACGTACCGTGTTAAGTGCACACCATTTCGGCTGGCTCGCAGGCTGCTGGCGGCCAGAAACACTCTGAGGAGACCGTGCTGTGACCGGGATCAAGACGACCGGCGAGAAGAAGATGATGCTCTTCTCCGGACGGGCACACCCCGAGCTGGCCGAGGAGGTCGCGCATCAGCTGGGTATCGGCGTCGTGCCGACGAAGGCCTTCGACTTCGCGAACGGTGAGATCTACGTCCGCTTCCAGGAGTCCGCTCGCGGTGCCGACTGCTTCCTGATGCAGAGCCACACGGCTCCCATCAACAAGTGGATCATGGAACAGCTCATCATGATCGATGCGCTGAAGCGGGCCTCGGCCCGTTCCATCACGGTGATCGTGCCGTCCTACGGCTACGCCCGCCAGGACAAGAAGCACAAGGGCCGCGAGCCGATCTCGGCCCGTCTGGTCGCCGACCTGCTGCAGACCGCCGGTGCGGACCGCATCCTCACCGTGGACCTGCACACGGACCAGATCCAGGGCTTCTTCAACGGCCCGGTCGACCACCTGACCGCGCTGCCGGTCCTGGCGGACTACGTGGGCGCGAAGGTCGACCGCACGAAGCTGACGATCGTCTCCCCGGACGCCGGCCGCGTGCGGGTCGCCGACCGCTGGTGCGACCGGCTGGACGCCCCGCTGGCCATCGTGCACAAGCGCCGTGACAAGGACGTCGCCAACCAGGTGACCGTCCACGAGGTCGTCGGTGAGGTCAAGGGCCGCGTCTGCGTCCTGGTCGACGACATGATCGACACGGGCGGCACGATCTGCGCCGCCGCCGAGGCGCTGTTCGCGCACGGTGCGGAGGACGTCATCGTGACGGCCACCCACGGCATCCTGTCCGGCCCGGCCGCGGACCGCCTGAAGAACTCCAAGGTGAGCGAGTTCGTCTTCACGAACACGCTGCCCGACCCGTCCGACCTGGAGCTGGACAAGATCACGGTGCTGTCGATCGCGCCGTCGATCGCGCGCGCGGTGCGCGAGGTCTTCGAGGACGGTTCGGTGACGAGCCTCTTCGAGGAGCAGTCCTAGTACGTCGCAGTAGTACGAGGAGGGCCGCCGGGTACGTCGCCCGGCGGCCCTTCGTCGTACCCGGCGGTGATCGATTGGGCTGTCCGGGGTGGGCCCGGGTACAGTGGCGAAGTTGCTCGGCGAGGGAGGCTCGTACCTCCGTTATCGACGCGCTCTTCGTAGCAGGCTCCGCAGCGGGCCGTTCGTGTGGCCGGGTGACGACCAACCCCGTTTCCACCATTTACGAGGAGCGCAATCATGGCTGAAGTCAAGATCGCCGCCGAGGTCCGCAACGACTTCGGCAAGGGTGCCGCCCGTCAGACCCGTCGTGCCGGCAAGGTTCCCGGTGTCATCTACGGCCACGGCGCCGAGACCGTGCACATCACCCTCCCGGGTCACGAGCTCATGATGGCGCTCAAGACCAACAACGTCCTGCTGAGCCTGGACATCGAGGGCCGCAACGAGCTCGTCATCCCGAAGGCCGTCCAGCGTGACGCCATCAAGCGCACCCTGACCCACGTCGACCTGCTCGCGGTCAAGCGCGGCGAGAAGGTCACGGTCGAGGTCGCCGTGCACACCGAGGGCGACCTGGCCCCGGGCGCCAACCTGCTGGAGCACGTCCTGACGACCCTGTCGGTCGAGGCCGAGGCCACCCACATCCCCGAGTCCGTCACCGTCTCGGTGCAGGGCCTGGACGCCGGTGACGCGATCCTCGCCAAGGACGTCGAGCTGCCCAAGGGCACGACGCTGGTGACCGACGCCGAGGCGACCGTCATCCAGGTCGTCGCCGCGCAGGCCGAGGAGGCCTCCGCCGACGCCGAGGCCGAGGGCGCCGAGGCCTGAGCCTCGTAGCTTTCAGCTCTTGGAGCTGGTCAGCCGCCGTTCCGTGCCTCCGGGCGCGGGGCGGCGGCTTCCGTCTGTGCGGGCCATCGGTATGAAGGAGACATGAAGATGACGACCCCCCATCCGGCCGCCCCGGACCCTTCGGCCCCCTGGCTGGTGGTGGGCCTGGGCAATCCCGGCCCCGAGTACGCGGCGAACCGGCACAACGTGGGCTGGATGGTCGCCGACCTGCTGGCCTCCCGGATCGGTGGCAGGTTCAAGTCGCACAAGGCGCGCGCGCAGGTCCTGGAGGGGCGGATCGGTCCGCCGGGACCGAACAACCGGCGGGTGGTGCTGGCGAAGCCGCTGTCGTACATGAACCTCTCGGGCGGTCCGGTGACGGCGCTGCGCGACTCCTACAAGGTGCCGACGGCGAACATCGTCGCGATCCACGACGAGCTGGACATCGACTACGGGGTGCTGCGGCTGAAGCTGGGCGGCGGCGACAACGGTCACAACGGTCTGAAGTCGATGACGAAGTCGATGGGTCCGGACTACCACCGCGTCCGTTTCGGCATCGGCCGGCCGCCGGGCCGGATGCAGGTCGCCGACTTCGTGCTGAAGGACTTCTCGTCGGCGGAGAAGAAGGAGCTGGACTACTTCGTGGACCGGGCCTCGGACGCGGTGGAGGCGCTGGTCATCGAGGGGCTGGAGCGGGCGCAGTCGACGTACAACTCGTGACGCACCACGCGTAGGGCGGGCGCGGCCGGGGGGGGCGGGTGTGCGCGTGGGCGGGGAACGGCGAGTGGCGGTCACCGACGGGTGTCGGTGACCGCCACTTTCATGTCGACAGGTCGACAGCAGGTGACCTGCCGGTGGGTCAGCCGGTGTTGCGCAGGCCGGCCGCGACGCCGTTGACGGTCAGCAGCAGGGCGCGGGAGAGCAGCGGGTCGGGTTCCTGGCCGGCTGCCGCCGCGTCGCGCTGGCGCTTGAGCAGGGCGACCTGGAGGTAGGAGATCGGGTCCAGGTAGGCGTCGCGGATGGCGAACGTCTGCTGGAGTACCGGGCTCGTGTCCAGCAGTTCGTTGCCGCCGGTGATGCGCAGCACTTCCTGCACGGTGAGCGCGTGCTCGGCCTCGATGGCGTCGAAGACGTGCTTGAGCTCGTCGGGCACCAGGGTGTCGACGTAGTGGCGGGCGATCCGCAGGTCGGTCTTGGCGAGCGTCATCTCCACGTTGGAGAGGAAGTTGCGGAAGAAGTGCCAGTGCTCGTGCATCTCTTCCAGGACGCTCTCCAGGCCCGCTTCGCGCAGTGCCTTGAGGCCGGAGCCGACGCCGAACCAGCCGGGCACGATCTGCCGGGACTGGGTCCAGCCGAACACCCACGGGATGGCGCGGAGGCCGTCGAGGGAGACGCCGGAGCCGGGGCGGCGGGCGGGCCGCGAGCCGAGGTGGAGGTCGGCGAGCTGGTCGACGGGGGTGGAGGCGAGGAAGTACGTCGGGAGGTCCGGGTCCTCGACGAGCTTGCGGTACGCGGTGTGGGCGGCCTCGGAGACCGTGTCCATGGCCGCGTCCCAGCGGGCGAGCGCCTCGTCGGACTGGCGGGGCGCGGTGTGCAGGGCGGAGGCCTGGAGGGTGGCGGCGACCGTCAGTTCCAGGTTCTCGCGGGCGAGCGAGGGCACGAGGTACTTGTCGGAGATGACCTCGCCCTGCTCGGTGACCTTGATCTCGCCCTCCAGGGTGCCCCAGGGCTGGGCGAGGATCGCGTCGTGCGAGGGGCCGCCGCCGCGGCCGACGGTGCCGCCGCGGCCGTGGAAGAGGCGCAGCCGGACGCCGTAGCGGTGGGCGACGTCGCGCAGTCGGCGCTGGGCGCGGTGGATCTCCCACTGGGAGGTGGTGATGCCGCCGAACTTGGAGGAGTCGGAGTAGCCGAGCATGACCTCCTGGACGTCGCCGCGCAGGGAGACGAGGCGGCGGTAGGAGGGGTCGGCGAGCATCTCGTCGAGGATGACGTCGGCGGCGCGCAGTTCGTCGGTGGTCTCCAGGAGCGGCACGATGCCGATCCTGGCCCAGCCGGCGTGCAGGTCGAGCAGTCCGGCCTCGCGGGCCAGGACGGCGGCGGCGAAGACGTCGTCGGCGCCCTGGCACATGGAGATGATGTACGACTCGACGACCTCGGGTCCGAAGCGTTCCAGGGCGTCCTTGACGGTCAGGAAGACGCCGAGGGTCTTCTGGCCGGCCTCGTCGAGCGGTGCGGGCACGGGGGCCAGCGGGCGGCGCGAGCGGAGTTCCTTGGCGAGCAGCTTCTGCCGGTACTCGCGGGGCATGTCCGCGTACCGCCAGGACTCCTCGCCCAGGCGGTCGAAGAGCTGGCCGAGTGCGTGGTGGTGGGCGTCCGCGTGTTCGCGGACGTCCATGGTGGCCAGCTGGAGGCCGAAGGCGGCCAGGGTGCGGATGGTGCGGTCCATCCGGCCGTCGGCGAACAGTTCGCCGCGGTGGGCGCGCAGCGAGGTCTGGATGAGGGTGAGGTCGTCGACGAGTTCGCTGGTGCCGAGGTAGTCGCAGCCGGGCCGGTGGGTGGTGCCGGCGGCGAGGCGCTCGCGGGTGTTGACGAGCTTCTGCCGGATGCAGGTGGCCTTGAGCCGGTAGGGCTCCTCGGCGTTGAGGCGCTTGTACCGGGGGCTGATCTCGGGGAGCCGTTCCAGGTCGGCCTGGAGGGAGGCGAGGAGTTCGTCGGTGGCGCCGGTGTAGCGGATGGAGTTGGAGAGCTGTCCGCGCAGCTTGTCGACGAGTTCCAGGGCGTCGGTGATGCCGTGCTCGTGCTGGAGGATCAGTACGTCGCGGGTGACGGCGGGGGTGACGTTGGGGTTGCCGTCGCGGTCGCCGCCGATCCAGGTGCCGAAGGTGAGCGGGCGGGTGCCGGGCGGGAGGGCGACGCCGACCCTCTCGAGTTCGGCGGCCAGGTCCTCCAGGACGTCGCCGACGGCGCCGGCGTGCAGTTCGTCGAGGTAGTAGATGGCGTTGCGGGCCTCGTCGGCGGGCTCCGGGCGGACGACGCGCAGTTCGTCGGTCTGCCAGATCAGGTCGATGTTCTCGGCCAGCCGGCGGTCGTGGCGGCGCCGGTCGGAGGCGATGACCGGGGTTTCCAGCAGTTCGGCGATGCGCCGCAGCTTGTTGAGGACGGAGCGGCGGGCGGCCTCGGTGGGGTGCGCGGTGAAGACGGGGCGCACGTTGAGGTTCTTGACCGTCTGTTCGAGGTGCTCGGGGTCGGCGTCCTTGAGCAGGTCGGCGGTGCGGGCGAGCAGCCCGCCCTCGACGGCGCGCAGCTCGCGCAGCTCGCGGCCGCGGTGCACCTGTTCGGTGACGTTGGCCAGGTGGAAGTAGGTGGAGAAGGCGCGCACGAGGCTGGCGGCGGTCTCCAGGTCCATGTCGCCCAGCAGTTCGGCGGCGGCCTCGCCGTCGGTCCGGGTGAGGGCCCGGACGCGTTCCACGAGCTCCAGCAGCTCGGGGCCCTCCTGCCTCACGAGCGTCTCGCCCAGGAGGTCGCCGAGGCGGCGGATGTCGGCACGCAGCTCGGGGCTGGTGTTGGGGGTCGTCTGGTCGGCACTGCTCACAGGTGCGGCTCCTTGCAGTGGGGATGCACATCAGGCAGGAACTCGGACCGCGCTGTCCGACGGGTCCAGGATATGGGTCGTCGGTGGGTGGCCCGATATTCGGGTACCCGGCGGCCTCGTACAGCGGGCCTCACCGCTGCCATACTTACGAGGCCGTAGGTTACGGAACCGTAGCCAGGTGCCTGCCGTTCTCCTCACCCCCCAGGGGACTTTTATGACCACCAGCCCCGATCTGATCAACGAGCCCGCCCCCGCGCCGGGGGCCGCCGACGGGCAGGTTCCGTCGGCGACGCGCGGTGGCGAGTCGAAGCGTTCCATCGAGCAGATCGCGCTGCTCCTGTTCATCACCGTCCCCTTCGTCGCCCTGCTGGCGGCGGTTCCGCTGGCGTGGGGCTGGGGGGTGAGCTGGCTCGATCTGGGGCTGATGGTGTTCATGTACTTCCTGGGCTGCCACGGCATCACGATCGGTTTCCACCGCTACTTCACGCACGGCAGCTTCAAGGCGAAGCGGCCGTTGCGCATCGCGCTCGCGGTGATGGGTTCGATGGCGGTGGAGGGGCCGCTGGTGCGGTGGGTGGCCGATCACCGCAAGCACCACAAGTTCTCGGACGCGGAGGGCGACCCGCATTCGCCGTGGCGGTTCGGGGAGGACCTGCGGTCGCTGCTGAAGGGCCTGTGGTGGGCGCACATCGGCTGGATGTTCGACGAGGAGCAGACGCCGCAGGACAAGTACGCCCCGGATCTCGTGAAGGACCCGGCGATCCGCCGGATCTCGCGGGACTTCATCTACTGGACGGTGCTGTCGCTGGCGATCCCGCCGCTGGTGGGCGGTCTGGTGACGATGTCGTGGTGGGGTGCGTTCACGGCCTTCTTCTGGGGTTCGCTGGTGCGGGTGGCGCTGCTGCACCACGTGACGTGGTCGATCAACTCGATCTGCCACGCGGTGGGCAAGCGTCCGTTCAAGTCGCGGGACCGGTCGGGCAATGTGTGGTGGCTGGCGGTCCTCTCCTGCGGTGAGTCCTGGCACAACCTGCACCACGCGGACCCGACGAGTGCCCGGCACGGTGTGCTGAAGGGCCAGGTCGACTCGTCGGCGCGGCTGATCCGCTGGTTCGAGAAGGCGGGCTGGGCGTACGACGTGCGCTGGCCGACCGCTTCGCGGCTGGCCTCCCGGCGCAGGGCCGACCGGGCGGGAACGGCATGATGGAGCCCGTGGCGACCGACGACAGCAGCAGCACTGGCAGCACCGGCAGGACGACCCCGTCCGCGGGGGGCGCGAAGCCCCGTACCCCGGCACGGCGGGCCCGCCGGGTGCGGATGACGGGGGCGGAGCGCCGGGAGCAGTTGCTGGACATCGGCCGCACCCTGTTCGCGGAGAAGGGGTTCGAGGGGACGTCGGTGGAGGAGATCGCCGCGAAGGCGGGGGTCTCCAAGCCGGTGGTCTACGAGCACTTCGGCGGCAAGGAGGGGCTGTACGCGGTGGTCGTGGACCGGGAGATGCGGTCCCTGCTGGACATGGTGACCAGTGCGCTGACCGCCGGGCATCCGCGCGAGCTGCTGGAGCAGGCGGCGTTCGCGCTGCTGGACTACATCGAGACGTACACCGACGGCTTCCGCATCCTGGTGCGCGACTCCCCGGTGGCGCAGTCCACGGGTACCTTCGCATCGCTGATCTCCGACATCGCGACGCAGGTGGAGGACATTCTGGGGCTGGAGTTCAAGGCGCGCGGTTTTGATCCGAAGCTGGCGCCGTTGTACGCGCAGGCGCTGGTGGGCATGGTGGCGCTGACGGGTCAGTGGTGGCTGGACGTGCGCAAGCCGAAGAAGGCGGAGGTGGCCGCCCATCTGGTGAATCTCTCCTGGCACGGTCTGGAGAACCTGGAGGCCAGGCCGCGGCTGATAGGGCACCGCAAGAACTGATCCGGCGCACCGGTTGTTCCGGCCCGGCGGCCTGTCGGCTGCCGGGCCTTCGTGCGTCTCAGCCCGGGTCGTCGGTGCGCTGGAGGAATTCCAGCCGGTTGCCGACGGGGTCGGTGGAGTAGAAGCGCTTGTGGCCCGGCAGGTTGTCGTCCCAGACGACCTCGGCGCCGTGGGAGGCCAGCCGGTGGGCGTACGCCTCGATGGCGGTGACGCGGATGCCGGGGTGGGCCTTCTTCGCCGGGCGGAAGTCCGCTTCGACGCCCAGGTGGAGCTGGACGCCGCCGGCTTCGAACCAGCAGCCGCCGCGGGCGGCGAGTACGGGTGGTTTGGGGATCTCGCGCATGCCGAGGACGTCGGTGTAGTAGGTGCGCAGGGCGTCTTCGCTGCCGGGCGGGGCGGCGAGCTGGACGTGGTCGAGTGCGTCGATCATCGGGTCACCGCCACGGCGAAGGTCCTGCGGAACGGGAAGACGGTGCCCGCAGGCGTCGCCGGGTAGGCCTCGCGGAGGAGCTGTGCGTACTCGGCGGTGAAGTCGGCGCGGGCCCGGTCGTCGTCGGCGAGTGCGGTGAGCACGGGGCGCAGGGCGGTGCCCTTGACCCAGTCGAGTACGGGGTCCTCGCCGGGGAGGATCTGCAGGTAGGTGGTCTCCCAGACGTCTGCCGCGCAGCCGAGGGCGGTGAGGCGGGAGAGGTAGTCGCCGGGGGTCTCGACGGCGGTGCGTCCGCGGGCCGCGCCGAGCCTGTCGCGCCAGCGCGGGGATTCCTGGAGTTCGGCGAGGAGGGTGTGGCTGGGGGCGTCGAAGTTGCTGGGGACCTGGAAGGCGAGGGTGCCGCCGGGGGTGAGTGCCCGGAGCCAGCCCGCCAGCAGGTCCGCGTGGCCGGGGACCCACTGCAGGAGCGCGTTGGAGACGATGAGGTCGTACGTCGCGGGGGGCGGGGCCCAGGTCGCGGCGTCGGCGTACGCGAAGTCGAGGCGGTCGCTCGCGTGACTGCGCGCCTTGTCGAGCATTTCTCGGGAGTTGTCGAAGCCGGTGACGTGCGCCTGGGGCCAGCGCGCGGTGAGCAGTGCGGTGACGTTGCCCGCGCCGCAGCCGAGGTCGGCGATGCGGGCGGGGGCGGCGGGCGGGTCGACGCGGGCCAGCAGGTCCAGGAAGGGGCGGGTGCGGTGGCCCTCGTGCCGGAGGTACTGCTGCGGGTCCCAGGTGGGGGTGGTGGGCGCAGGGGTGGTGTTCATGGGGTCAGCCTGCGCGCCATATATCTTGATGTCAAGAGACTTGACTTAGAGAGACTTGATTTGAAGAGACTCGATCTGAAGAGACTTCATGTCGACAGACCCCCTACACTGATCCCCATGGAGGACGAGGTCGACCGTCTGGTCGCAGCATGGCGCCGAGAGCGCCCCGACCTCGACGTGGAGCCGCTTGAGGTGCTCAGTCGGGTGTCCCGTCTGGCGCGCCATCTGGACCGGGCCCGTCGGCTCGCGTTCTCCGAACACAGCCTGGAGCCGTGGGAGTTCGACGTGCTGACCTCGCTGCGGCGGGCCGGTGCCCCCTATCAGCTCTCCCCCGGGCAGCTGCTGACACAGACCCTGGTCACCTCGGGCACGATGACCAACCGGATCGACCGGCTCGCCAAGAAGGGCCTGGTCGAGCGGCTGCCCGACCCCAACGACCGGCGCGGGGTACTGGTGCGGCTCACCGACGAGGGACGCGACCGCGCGGACCAGGCACTGGCCGGGCTCCTCGCCCAGGAGCGCGCCATCCTGGCCGAACTGTCGCGCGGACAGCGCGGTGAACTGGCCGGCCTGCTACGCCAGTTGACCGCCCCGTTCGACAACGTCCCCGGGTCCGGCTAGCTCCGCGGGACCGACCCCGGCCCGGCGCGCCAGGGCGACGGCGGCGAGCGTGGAGTGCACGCCCAGCTTGCCCAGCACGTTCTGCATATGGGTGCGGACCGTGTGCGGGGACAGGAAGAGCCGTTCGGCGACCGCCTTGCGGCCGAGCCCGGCGACCATGCAGCGCAGCACCTCCCGCTCGCGCGGGGTGAGCGACTCCACCAGCCGTTCGCTCTCGGTGCGGTGCTTGCGGGCCGCGGTCAGTTCGCGCAGTACGCCGGTGAGCAGCGCGGGCGGCAGATGGGTCTCCTCGCGCAGCACGCCGCGGATCACGGCCAGCAGCCGTTGCAGCGAGCAGTCCTTGGCGACCCAGCCCGAGGCGCCCGCCTGGAGCGCGAGGGCGGCCCGGCGCGGGTCGTCCTTCTCGGCGAGGACCACGGTGCGCACCGCCGCGTGGCCGCTGCGGACACCGGCGACGAGCGAGATGCCGTCGACCAGCCCGTCCCGCTCGGCGGCACTGTCCGGCACGGCGACCGCGACGGCCGCCGGGTGGTGCGGCGGGCCGCCCGGCGCGAGCGCGGTGCCGAGGTCGGCGTCGATGAGCATCACGTCGAACTTGCGGCCTTCCGCCGCTCCCCGCTCCAGACACCGCAGCGCGGCGGGACCGCTGCCCGCTGCGGCCACGTCGACGTCCGGTTCCGCCGCGAGGGCGGCGGCGAGCGACTCGGCGAAGATTCGGTGGTCGTCGACCACCAGGACCCGGATACGAACCACAGCCTCTGACACCCCCATGGGTCGGAGGGCGGACCTGCGCGGACACGGCTCCCGGGCCGGGCACTCGTGCACTCACGGCCGCCGCCGTGTGCCGATCAATACCCCGACCCGGGCGCCGTATCCGACTGTCTCGCCCCCTGATCAGCACCGGCCCCCACCGGTGCTCAAGCCTCAGAGTACGGGCGGGGGCGGAAGGGGGAAGGCTATTTGCAGAACTGTTTGGGCTCGGAGCCCGACGTGGGCCCACTGTGTCCGGTTGTGGCGGAAGGAGAGAGGGAATGGGCAGTTCCTGTCGCCAACCCCCCTTCCGTTTCAGGCCAGTTGGCGTGCTCCTGCCGAAGGGGTGGCGGGGAAGACGCGCGGCGCGCGGTGGCCCGCCGCCTCGAACGCGGACGCGACGCGGTGGCTGACGTCGGCCACCGCCGACTCCTCCACGAGGACGATCGCCGAGCCGCCGAAGCCGCCTCCGGTCATCCGTGCGCCGTGCACTCCGGGCGTGCGCGCCGCCGTCTCCACGACGAGGTCCAGTTCGGGGCAGGAGATGCGCAGGTCGTCCCGGAGGGAGGCGTGGCCTTCGAGGAGGACGGGGCCGATCGCGCGGACGTCGCCCGCGTCGAGGTGCCCGGTCACCAGCCCGACCCGGTGGTTGTCGGTGACGACGTGGCGCACGTAGCGGCGGACGCTCTCCCCCGTCAGCTTGCCCAGCGCGGCGTCCAGTTCCTCGTGGGGCACGTCCCGCAGGTGGCTGACGCCCAGCTGCCGGGCGCCCTCCTCGCAGCCGGCGCGGCGTTCGGCGTAGGCGCCGTCGCCCAGGGCGTGGGTGACCCGGGTGTCCACGACGAGCAGCGCGAGGCCGTGCGCGGGCAGGTCGAAGGGGATCTGCCGGCGGGAGAGGTCGCGGGTGTCGAGGTGCAGGGCGTGGCCCTCCTCGCAGCAGGCGGACGCCGTCTGGTCCATGATCCCGCACGGCACGCCGACGAAGGCGTTCTCCGCGTACTGGCACAGCTGGGCCAGCTCCGGCCGGCCGAGCGGCAGCTCGTACAGGTCCCGCAGGGCGAGGGCCAGGCCGACCTCCAGGGCCGCCGAGGAGGAGAGGCCCGCGCCGGTGGGGACGGTGGAACGCAGGTGCACGTCCGCGCCGCCCGCGACCTCCGCCGCGTACCCCCGTCGGCCCAGCGCCCAGACGACGCCCGCGGGGTAGCGCCACCAGCCGCCGGACGCGTCGAGCGGCTTCAGCTCGTCGACGCGCAGCTCGACGACGCCGCCCCTGCCGCCGTCCGTGCCCGCCGCGCTGTCGCCGGAGTGCAGGCGCAGCACACCGTCGGTGCGGCGGGCCACGGCGAAGCGGGCGGTGTGCGGGAGGGCGAGCGGCATCACGAAGCCGTCGTTGAAGTCGGTGTACTCGCCGATGAGGTTGACCCGGCCGGGCGCCGCCCAGACGCCCTCGGGCTCGCGGCCGTACAACGCGCGGAACTCCGCTGTGGGCCGGGCTTCCGCGGGGTCGGCTCCCGCGGGTCGGACCTGTGTGGGTCGGGCTTGGTCCATCGCTGTCTACTCCCCCTTGCCGCTGCTGTCGCTGCCGCGCTCGATGTGCCGGGCGAACCGCCAGGCGTCGCCGATGATGTCCGCCAGGTCCGTCCGGGAGGGGGACCAGCCCAGGGCGGTCCTGGCCCGTTCCGCGGAGGCGACGAGGACGGCGGGGTCGCCCGCGCGGCGGCCGGCCGCGGTCTCCGGGACCGGGTGCCCGGTGACCTTGCGGACGGTGTCGATGACCTCGCGGACGGAGAAGCCGTTGCCGTTGCCGAGGTTGCAGATCAGGTGCTCGCCCGGCTTCGCGGCGGCGGCGGCCAGGAGGTGCGCCTCGGCGAGGTCGGCGACGTGGATGTAGTCGCGGACGCAGGTGCCGTCCGGGGTCGGGTAGTCGTCGCCGTACACCGAGATCGTCTCGCGGCGGCCCTGGGCGACCTGGAGGACGAGCGGGATCAGGTGCGACTCGGGGTCGTGCCGCTCGCCGTGGTCGCCGTACGCGCCGGCCACGTTGAAGTAGCGCAGCGAGACCGCGGCCAGCCCGTGGGCGGCGCACTCGCCGCCGATCATGTGGTCGACGGCCAGCTTGGAGGCACCGTACGGGCTGGTGGGCGCGGTCGGCAGGTCCTCGGTGATCGGGCTGCGGGCGGGGTCGCCGTACGTCGCGGCCGTCGAGGAGAACACCAGCCGGCGCACCCCGGCGTCGCGCATCGCGGCGAGCAGGTCCACGGTGCCGCCGACGTTGTTGCGCCAGTACTTCTCCGGGTCGGCGACGGACTCGCCGACCTGCGAGAACGCGGCGAAGTGCAGGACCCCGTCGTAGCTGGGGTCCAGATGGCGGGCCGCGTCCTGGATGCGGCCCTCGACGAAGGCGGCGCCCGCCGGGACCCCTTCGGCGAAGCCGGTGGAGAGGTCGTCGAGGACGGTCACCTCGTGCCCGGCCTCCAGCAGGTGTGCGGCGACGACGCCGCCGACGTATCCGGCGCCGCCGGTAACCAGGTATTTCACTTCTCGCTCGCAACCTCTCGCAGTCGTGCCGCCGCGGCCTCCGGCGAGACGTCGTTGATGAACGCGCCCATGCCGGACTCGGAGCCCGCGAGGGCCTTCAGTTTGCCCGGCGTGCGGCGGATGGTGAAAAGCTCCAGATGCAGCGCGAACTCCTGCCGCAGCGGGTGCGTGAAGGGCGCCTGGTGCCAGCCGGAGATGTACGGGGTGGGCGGCGCGCCCTCGCCGAAGAGCCGGTCGAAGCGGCGCAGCAGCTCCAGGTAGAGGGCCGGGAACTCGGCGCGCGCCGCGTCGTCGAGACCGCGCAGGTCGGGCACCCGGCGGGTGGGGTAGAGGTGCACCTCGTACGGCCAGTGCGCGGCGTAGGGGACGAACGCGGTCCAGTGTTCACCCTCAAGGACGATGCGCGTGCCGTCGGTACGCTCCCGGGCGACCACCTCGTCGAAGAGGTTCGCGGCGCCGCCGGTGCGGGCGGCGTGGGCCTCCAGCGAGCGGAGCATCAGGGCGGTGCGGGGGGTGGTGAAGGGGTAGCCGTAGATCTGGCCGTGCGGGTGGCCGAGGGTGACGCCGATCTCGGCACCGCGGTTCTCGAAGCAGTACACCTGCTCCACGGAGGGGAGTTGGGCCAGCTCCGCGGTCCGGTCCGTCCACGCTTCCAGTACCAGCGCCGCCTGCTCCTCGCTCAGGTCGGCGAAGGAGGAGTGGTGGTCGTCGGTGAAGCAGACCACCTCGCAGCGGCCGAACTCACCGGCGAGGGAGGGGAACCGGTTCTCGAAGACCGCCACGTCGTAGCCGTCGGAGGGGATTTCGCTCTGGTGGCCCTCGCGGGAGGGGCAGAGCGGGCAGGCGTCGGCGGGCGGCAGGTAGGTGCGGTCCTGGCGGTGCGAGGCGATGGCGACGTGGTCGTCGAGCAGGACGTCGTGCCGGACCTCCGAGGTGGTGACCACCGGGGCGAGCGGGCGCGGGTCGTGCGCGTCCCTGGCCCGGTCGTCGGACAGGTCGTAATAGAGGAGTTCACGACCGTCGGCGAGCCGGGTCGAAGTCTTCTTCACTTTCACCTCACGTACCCACAGGTGCCACCAGAATCGAACACAACAAAGCACAGGCCAACAGCATCGTCAATGCCGACGGCCCGCCATGTGCGTTTCCCCGACGGCTCCCGGGGCGCCGCCCCAGGTCACCGCACCCGGGATCGGGTCACCTCACCCGGACGCGGATCACCGCCCCGGACGCCGGATCACCGCCCCGGGCCGGCGCTCCCGGCCCCGGTTCGGCGCTCCCCGGTCACTGCTCCTGCGGGGCGACCGAGGCCCGGTCGAGGAGGCCGGTGCGGGCGGCGAGGGCGGCGGCCTCCAGCCGGGAGCCCACGCCCAGCTTCATCAGCACCCGCTGGACATGGGTGCGCGCGGTGCTGGGGGCGATTCCCATGCCGGCCGCGATCAGCCGGGTGTCCTCGCCGTCGGCGACCCGCACCAGCACCTCGACCTCGCGCGGGGTGAGCATGTGCAGCAGCCGCTGCCCCTCGTCGTCGGGCTGGGCCGCCGGGTTGAGCAACTCGGCGAAGGCGCCCTGGAGGAGACCGGGCGCCACCGCCGCCTCCCCGGTGCGCGCCTTCACCATGGCGCGTTCGACACCCTCGATGCGCTCGTCGTGCCGTACGTATCCGGCCGCGCCCGCGGCGAAGGCGGCGGCGATGCCGCGCGGACTGGGCACGGGCCCGAGCACCACGACGGCGACCTGGGGCCGCTCGCGCTTGATCCGTACGATCGGGTCGAAGGTGCCCGGCACGGCGGGCGTCGCCGTGCCGAAGAGACAGACTTCCGGGGCACGGCTGACCACCAGTTCGGCCGCGCCCGCGGTCGGCGCGGCGGCGGCGAGCACGCGGTGCCCGCGCAGTTTGAGCGCCGAGGCCAGTGCCTCGGCGAGCAACCGGTGGTCGTCGACCACCATGAGCCGCACGCCCATCGGAAAACCCCCACAATCCCCCAGGAGCAGGCCCCCCGGCCTCCTGCCCCGGCAAGCTACACGCTTGTTCGACGTCGCGCGCCCCTTACCCGTAAGAAGCCGCCCGGATTGCCGAAATACCCTCGATTAGGGACTAGTTGCAGCCCCGTCGGCGGTATGGAGGCCGGACCGGAGGGCGCGGAAACGGGGTGGGGGGGCCGGCGGCGGGCGGGGGCGCCCGGGGGCCCCACCCCGAGGCGCGCGGGGGGGAGGTCGTTGGGAGCCGCCAGCTGCGACGAGGGAAGTGGAGGACGATGTAAGTGTCG